>JBOHTO010000097.1:0-10977 GCA_050733695.1 Gemmatimonadaceae bacterium
CCCCAGGTAGTACGAGACGTCCGTCTTCTTGACGTTGATCCCGTGCTTGCCACAATACTGGAGCACCGCCGGCACGTTAGGCGTCTCCATGAACCCGTATGCCGCCTGCACGCGGAAGAATCCCTGGCTGAGCCGCTCGATCTCTATCCGCTCGTCTGCCGCGACTTCCGGAACCTCGGCCGTGATGACCGAGAGCAGCACCACCTGCTCGTGCAGCACCTTGTTGTGTTTGAGGTGATGCAGCAGAACGATCGGCGTTCCCTGGCCCGTCGAGGTCATGAAGACGGCCGTACCGGGCACACGGACGGGTCGCGTCTGCTCGACGTCATCCAGGAACTGATCCAGCGGAAGCATCGCCCGGCTCAGTATGTCGTACAGCAGCTTGCGTCCCTTCTTCCACGTCGTGAGCATGGTGAACATCACGGCTGCGATGGCGAGCGGCACCCAGCCGCCCTGTGCGACCTTGATCCCGTTGGCACCGAAGAAGGACAGATCGACCGCGAGAAAGAGCCCCGTGAGGCCCGCGGTCGCGAGGAGCGGCCAGTGCCAGTGCGTTCGCGCGACGACAAAGAAGAGCGCGCTGGTGATGGCCATCGTACCGGTGACAGCGATTCCGTACGCCGCAGCGAGATTGCTGGATGAGCGGAACGTGACCACGAGCAGTAGACAGGCCACCATCAGCGTCCAGTTGATCTCCGGGATGTAGATCTGGCCCACCTGGCGCGCCGACGTGTGCACGATCGTGAGGCGCGGCGTGTAGCCGAGCTGCATCCCCTGCTGCATTATCGAGAAGGCACCGGATATGAGGGCCTGCGACGCGATTATGGCGGCAAATGTC
Organism: Gemmatimonadaceae bacterium; assembly: GCA_050733695.1. Classification (GTDB taxonomy): domain Bacteria; phylum Gemmatimonadota; class Gemmatimonadetes; order Gemmatimonadales; family Gemmatimonadaceae; genus JBOHTO01. The sequence continues at coordinate 839 of JBOHTO010000097.1, forward strand.
GCCAGAACGATCATCGGTATCAGCAGGCTGCGCGGCGCGAGCAGATAGAATGGGTTGACAGCGGCTTCCGGCGTGCGGAGCAGGAGCGCACCCTGCCCGAAGTAGTTGAGGAGCAGACACGGGAGCACGTAAACGAACCATGCAAGCCGGATGGGGCGCTTTCCGAAGTGACCCATGTCTGCGTAGAGAGCCTCGGCGCCGGTGATCACGAGTACGACGGCGCCGAGAATCAGGAACGCAATCACGCCGTTATCGAGGAAGAAGCGGACGCCGTACCACGGGTTGACGGCAAGCAGTATCTGCGGCTCACGTGCGATCTCCAGAACACCGAGCGTCGCAATCGTGGCGAACCAGAGCAGCATTACAGGCCCGAAGACGCTGCCGACCCTCGCCGTGCCGTGCTTCTGGAACACGAAGAGGATGAACAGGATCGTGACCGTGATCGGGATCACGAAGTGGGACAGGCCCGGCGTTGCAATCTCGAGCCCTTCGACGGCGCTGAGGACGGACATCGCGGGGGTGATGATGCCTTCTCCGAAGAGGAGCGATGCGCCGAAGAGCCCGAGCGCGATCAGCAGCATGCGGCCACCGAATCCTTCGCCGGGCTGCTTCTTCTGGAGGAGAAGGGCGAGAAGCGCAAACGTTCCACCCTCGCCGCGGTTGTCCGCGCGCATCACGAACACGAGGTACTTGATGCTGACGACGAGTATCAACGCCCATACGATCAGCGACAGCACGCCATAGACGTTGGCGACCGTGGCGGCGATGCCGTGCTCGCCGTTGAAACACTCCCGGATGGCGTACAGCGGGCTGGTGCCGATGTCGCCGTACACGACGCCGAGGGCCGTGAGCGAGAGGATCGCGAGACGCCGGCCGCGCGGATTCGCTTCGGCGTGGTGCCGGTGATGCGGAACGACCGGCTTCGTGGCCGCCTGCGATGCGCTGGTGTCGTCGGCGGCACCGCTCGCCTCTGTCGGAAGCTGCGAAGGGGGAGAGGGTTGGCCGGCCGGTTCGGGAGTGCTCAAGAAAATATGGAGATCGTCGGGCAAGAACCGCCCGATCGGGTGCGGTTCGCGATTGCATCGGGTGCGAGTCTCTGCATGCGCCCGTGCAATCTATGTCCGGGACGCGGACAGTCCAGAACGCCAGCAGGCGTGCCTGCGCGATCGCTGTTGACGGTCGTCTGCGCCGCTCGTATATATGCATACCGCGCCCGCGACGATCTCGTGCCTGGCGCGGTGTCCCGGCGTCCGAGGGCGGCGGCAGGATCCGAAGTACGCGGTACGTCGCCGGTCGGCGTGCGAGCCGGCGATCGGGAGAAGGCAGATGCCCGTCCAATTCCAGAAATGTGCGGTGGCTGATCACATGATTCCCGGCGGCATTCGGGTCATGTCCGTCGTACTGTTGATCGCCTCATCGGGATGCGGCAGCGATGCGGTCCGTCCTGCTGACGATATGCCTACGCTGCGCGACCGTGCGCTCGAAGCTGGTCTGGCGCCATTGCCGTCCGAGCCGCCCCGTCCGATAGACAATCCCTACAACGCGGCGCGCGTCGAGCTCGGCCATACGCTCTTCTTCGACCCCATCATCTCGGGGCCACAGGACGTCGCGTGCAGCACGTGCCACCTTCCGCGGGTCGCCTTCGCGGACGGCCGGCAGTTCCCGGTCGGTGCCGGAGCAACGGGGCTCGGCCCCGAGCGCACCATGCCATCGCCACCACCGCTGCGCGAGATGCCGCGCAACAGCCCGAGCATGCTCAACGTCGGACTCTTCGGGCGCATGACGCCCGAGCCGTCGATCAACGGCACGATGTTCTGGGGCGCGAACGCGTTCGGGCTCGAGGATCAGACGCTGAACCCGATCGCGGCCGACAACGAACTGCGCGGCCTCACGTTCTCCAAGGCCGACGCGCGCGACAGCGTCATCCTCAGGCTGCGCTCCATCCCCGAGTACGTCGCTCTTTTCGCGGCGGCGTATCCCGAACTGACGGAGAGCGGGCCGGCTTCGCCCGAGCGCATGATCACGGCGACGACACTCCGCCGCGCGCTCGCGGCATACGTGCGAGAGCTGGTGACGCCGGACGCACCCCTTGACGCGTACCTGTCCGGCGACGACAATGCCCTGAGCGATGAGCAGGAGGAAGGGCTCGAGCTGTTCATCGGAAAGGCGAACTGTTCGGCGTGTCACACGGGAGCTCTGCTGAGCGACTTCACTCCGCACGTGCTCGGCGTGCGGCAGGACGGCCTCGGGCGCGACACGACTCCCGGGGATGACCTGGGCTGGGGTGAGCACGGCGGTACGCCGTACGCGTTCCGCACACCGCCGCTCAGACAGATCGCGCTCACGGCTCCATATTTTCATGCGGGGACCGCCGAGACGCTCGAAGATGTGATTCGATTCAAGAACCTGGCGCGGAGCGAGCACGAGAGAGTGCCCGCCAGCGCCCTCGACCGCTACATGGTTCCACTGGCGCTCTCGGACGATGAGATAGGAAGTCTCATTGCGTTTCTGGAAGCGCTCACCGATTCGACGACAATCCTGCAGCCGCTCTTCCTCGCCCCCGCGGCGGTGCCGAGCGGTCTCACCATACCGAAGTAGGAAGCTGCCAGTGTCAGCGCGACGCCGTTCTCTCCCCGTTGTATCCAGTATCGCATTCATTGTTCTTGCAGCGGCGTGTGACGATGCGCCGGCGGGCCCCTCGGCGGGCACCGCCATGGAGCTTCGCGTTACGGGGCTGAGATCGCTTGATCCCGCGACAGAGGGATCGTACGAGCTGTGGGTGCATCCGGCATCCGGTGATCCGGTGTCGGCGGGGCGGTTCACGGTGGCCGCGGCGGGTGAGGCCGTCGTTGCATTCGAGATGCCGGTCCGCGATCCGCTGAGCATGGCCATCACCGTGGAGCCACCGGGCGACGGCGACGCCCGGCCGTCGAGCCAGGAGTTGCTGAATGGCGCGTTTCGGCGTGGCTTCGCGCGGCTCGTCATCGAGGAGAGCGTGACCGACGGTCGCCCGCTCGTGCGCGAGCCGGGGCATCACTCCCTCTTCACGTCCAGCAACAATGTCGAGCTGGGCTACCCGTCGTTCGAGGACGCAGGGCTCTGGCTCTTCTCCATCTCGGTTGCCGTCAACGAGCATGGGACGCGAGAGGTGCATCTCACGCCGCTGCAGCGGGGCTGGCTGTACGAGGGGTGGATCGTGTACCGGCAGGGCACGCCCGACGAGACGTGGCTCTCGTACGGCAAGTTCCGGCCGGATCCTTACGGATTGCTCACGTCGCGCGACAATACCGGGTCCGGCGTGTTCTCGGGTGATGCGGACTATCTCAACGGCGGTGTCGAGGATGTTCCCGGTGAGGAGTGGACGACGACGCGCGTCGCTCGGCACTTCGGGCTCGATCTTCCGGAGGGACTGACGCTGCCCCTTGATCTCGATGCGGTGGATGCGGTGACGGGCGAAGCTGTCTGGCATCACATGATCACGATCGAGCCCGCCTTCGACGAGGATGAGCCGCTCACGGCGGAGCGTCCGTTCATGTTGAGGCCGTACCGGAACGGCGTTGGTGCCGGCGGACCGGGCGTGCCGAGGAAGATCATCTATCTGGACAATGATCCCACAGGCGAGGCACGACCTGCCCGCTGAGCTCGCATGTATAATCATCCATCATGGAGGCATAAGAACTTGACAACAAAGTCTGCAGGTTGTAGCTCAGGTAGCCGGCAAGCGGCATTCGCTCCGTTCCCCGGCGCGTATCGTACAATCCCCCACCCTCACGGAGGAGGGCAGGTACATGAGTAATCGTATTGTGAGCCCGCGGGCCGTGCTGCGTTTCGCCCTCGCGTTCGCGGCCACCGCATCGCTTGGCATGACGGCGGATCCGCTCATGGCGCAGGCGCCGGGCAGGATTGAGGGCCGTGTCGTCGAACAGGCGTCGCAGCAGCCGCTCATCGGCGTGTCGGTGGTAGTCGAGAGAACGAACATGGGCGCGCTGACCGGCGAGGATGGCCGGTACACGATCGCCAATGTCGCGCCTGGCAGCTACGAGTTGCGGGCGCGGAGAATCGGTTTCGGTTCGTCGACGGCTGACGTGGTGGTTTCGGCCGGCGGGGTCGCGACGGCGAACTTCTCGCTGACCGAGACGGCAATCTCATTGGAGGAGATTGTCGTGACGGGGACGGCGGCGGAGGTGCGGGCGAAGGAGGTGGGCACGAGCCTCGCCACTGTCAGCGCGACGGAGATCGAGAATATCCCGATAACCAACGCACAGGACATCCTGGCCGGACGTGTCACGGGCGTGACGTTCATGCAGTCGAGCGGGCAGCCAGGCTCCGGAAGCACGATCAAGATTCGTGGCGTCGCGTCCGTATCGCAGGATGTCGAGCCGCTGCTCTACGTGGATGGCATCCGGATATTCAACCAGCCGACGCGCGCGGGCTGGGGCGGGCGGGCGCAGACCAACCCGCTCCAGGACATCAATCCCGAGGATATCGAACGGATCGAGATAGTGAAGGGGGCAGCGGCTACAACCCTTTATGGAACGGAGGCTTCGAGCGGTGTCATCCAGATCTTTACGAAGAGGGGAAGTGCTGGTCCACCCGTCTGGAACGCGGAAATTACGGCCGGCGTGCTGCAGATGGGCGACATTGGTCCGCCCGGCGACCCGAGCAACCTGTTCACCGAGTGCGGAAACACGGAGCTGATGTTCGGCCTCGCGACCAGCGGGAGCAGGATCGGAGAGAGACAGTACTTCGTGGATCCCACCTGTCCGGCGGACGGCAACTGGTTCCAGCCGGGCCCGACGCAGAGCTATAACCTGTCGGTGCGCGGTGGCGCCGGTCGCGTGAACTACTACCTGTCCGGCAACTACGGGGATGCGGAGAGCTTTCTCCCGGGCGGCGGCTCGCGCGATGGCGGGTTTCGCGGGAATTTCGGGTTCGCGCCCAATGAAGAGCTGTCCTTTCAGTTGAACACTTCGTACATCCGGCGGTATACCAACTGGGTGGGCGATGGCAACAACGCGGAAGGCTTCCTCCTGAACGTTGGGCGCGGTCACCGGAATTACCTCAAGGGCGGCAAGGGCGATGACTGTGCTGCCGTGCCGGACGACGTTATCTGCGTGACGAACGCTTACATGTTCGATCAGACGCTCGCGACGCAGGTCGATCACTTCACCTCCGGGTTCACCACGATGTACAGCCCCATCGCCGGGCTCTCGAATCGTTTCTCGGTAGGTTGGGACTACAACGACATATACAACGAAACCACCCTCCCCTTCGGCTTCCTGACGTACGAGATCGGGTACTACTGGCCGGAGAACACTCGGCACACGAAGCTCTCCCTCGACTACGCGGGATCGTACGAGAACATGTTCGGCGAAAACTTCGCGTCCACATTCTCGTGGGGCGGTCAGGTTTTCCGCGATCTGCACAAGTGGACCGAGATCGACATCGAGAACTTCGCCGGGCCGGGCAAGCCAACCATCGGAAGCGGATCGCTTCTGACGTACCGCGACGAGTCCCGGATAGCCGAGACGAACGCCGGCTTCTTCCTGCAGGAGCTTTTCGGGTGGCAGGATCGCCTCTTCGTTACGGCTGGTTTGCGCGTGGATGGGAACAGTGCGTTCGGTGATGAGTTCGGGCTGCAGACGTACCCGAAGCTGAGCGTCGCCTACGTGCTCTCCGATTACGCATTCTGGCCGACGGACTGGTTCGAGACATTCAAACTCCGGGCCGCCATCGGCGAGTCGGGGAAGGCCCCGGCCGCGTTCGACAAGCTGCGTACGTGGACATCGCAGATCGGCGATGAGGACCAGCCGGGGTTCACGCCGCTCGACATAGGGAACTCGAATCTCGGTCCCGAGAGGACGCGTGAGACCGAGCTCGGCTTCGACGCGAGTCTCCTTGCCGGACGGATCGGATTGGAAGTCACCGCCTTCCGGGCCACGACGCTGGACGCGCTGGTGGGGATCCTGCTCCCACCATCCCAGGGATTCCTGAGCAGGCAGACACAGAACGTCGGCACGATCGAGAACGAGGGGCTGGAGATGATGCTCAGTCTTGGCGCCGTGCGCACCGACAACATCGATCTTCATTTCCGGACGACGGCGTCGTGGCTGCGGAGCGACGCGGTGGACCTCGGCGGTCAGGATGTCAGCGCCGACAACAAGGCAGCCTTCCGCGAAGGATTCCCCGCGCCGACTTATTTCGGCGCCCGCATCATGAATCCCGACGCAATCGCTGACCCCGTGATCGCCAGCGACGTGCCGATCGGCGACGTATTCCCGAACCAGCTGTTCGGCCTTGGCACTACCCTCACCCTCTGGAATGACCTCTCGCTCGATGCTCTTGTCGAGCGCCAAGCCGGCCATTACCTGCCGAACTATACCGGATACCAGAATGCACGCCGCGGCGCGTGGCGGCCCTGTTACGGCGTCCAGCAGAAACTCGTCGCCGCATCCCGAGGTGATGTGAACGCGCTCGATGACGTGACGGCGCTGCAACGTGGCCAGTGCGCGCTCGATGCACTGGACGGGATCAACGGCCTCATCGGGGCGGACAGTGACTTCTGGGTCGAGTCGGCGGACTTCACCAAGCTCCGCCACATCGCGCTCACCTATAACATCCCCGCGAAGTGGACGCCGGGGATGCGGACAGCGAGCGTGACGCTCGCCGGTCGCAACCTGTACACCTGGACGGACTACACCGGCACCGATCCGGAGGTCGAGGATTTCGCCGACCGTTCGGGTACGGTATTCGACGGCGGTGGCGACTTCGGCCGCCGCGACTATTACACAATCCCGCCCGCGCGCAGCTACACGGTCTCGTTCCGGGTGAGCTTCTAATGGAGAGGCCTATAATGATGTCGATGAGCAGATGCGCTCGTTACGGTCTGCTGGTGGCAGGGCTCCCACTGGCGGGCTGTAGCGGTCTTCTCGACGTAGAGAGTCCGGGGCGAATCGCCGACGATGATCTCAACGAGGTCGACGCGATTCCCGGGCTGGTGATCGGTATGTCCAGCGATCTGATGGAGGCCTACGACGCCAGCCTCGATGACATCTCGCTGGCCGCGCTCGAGCTCTGGCATGGGGGAAGCTACGACTATGCGGACATCCCGCGCGGGATCATCCTGCCCGAAGACGTCAACGGTGAATGGGCCCAGATGCAGCAGGCCCGCTGGGTTGCCGAACAGGGCATCGAGCGGATCAAGGCGATGCCGGCCTTCGCGGATGAGTTCAATTCCAGCGCGCTCGTGGCCCGTGCCTACCTTTTGGCCGGCTTCGCCAACCGGCTTCTGGGCGAGAACGTCTGTGAAACAGCTATCGATGGTGGGCCCAGGGAGCCGCATACCGTTCACTTCGAGCGTGCAGTCGAGCAGTTCACCACGGCTATCACGATCGGGACGGCGGCCGAAGACGATGATATCGTGACGGCGGCGCACGCCGGCCGCGCCTCGGCGGTCGCCTGGCTCGGCGACTGGGACGGTGCTGTGAACGATGCAGCGGAGGTTCCGACGGATTTCGTGTACTTCGTCCTGTTCGGGACGGAGGACGACAACGACATCCACTTCGAGACATTCAACCGGCCCGAGTACACGGTGTACCTGACGGAGTTCATGGATCACCCGGATGATCCGCGGGCGCCATGGAGAACGGTGTTCGAGGCGGATGGGGACACCGCCAAGGGAGCGAACGGCGCCACTCCATTCCTGCAGCAGCGCAAGTATGAGGAGACCGGTGCGGACGTCGCGGCGGTGAAGGGAACTGAAATGCTGGTACTCCGGGCCGAAGCAGAGTTGCGCGAGGGCGACATTGCGGCTGCGATCGACCTGCTCAACGAGGCTCGCGCCTTCTACGAGATGGACGCGATCGCCACTCCGGCGACACTGGAGGAGGCGTGGGAGATCCTGTTCTATGAGCGGGGCGCCACGACGTGGCTGGAAGGGCGCCGGCTGTGGGATCTGCGCCGCTGGTATGAGCAGACCGGGCCGGGGCACAACGATTGGCGGGCCGAGAAATCACCGAGCGGCCAACAGCTACGAGACGTATGCTTTCCGATCAGTGAGAACGAGCTGAGGTCCAATCCGAATCTCTGAGGATTACCATCGCAGCATGCGGCGGAGAGCAACGCGCCTGGTGGGTTATCCGCCAGGCGCAATTCCGCCTCCGGAACACTTCCGATTTGGAGGCTTAAGTGCATTTGTCGAAGCTTTGTAGAGCGCTTGTCCTGACATCGGTTGGCATCGCCGCCTGTGACGATTCGGACCCGATCGGCCCGCCTCTACAGGATTACGAAGTCGTGGCGAACGCCGCGACGATTTCCGTAGGGCAGTACCGAACGACGACGATCGGCGCGACCGTGCGAAATGTGTCGGAAGACCGCACGCTGGATGCGGGGTCGACGACGCTCATCTTCGAGAGCACCGACTCCAAGATCGCGACAGTCAGCAAGACGGGGGTCGTTACTGGCATCAAGCCGGGTACCGTCAACGTCATAATCCGGTTCGCGGGGCTCGCCAGCGACACGGTCGTTGTCACCGTCACACCGAATCCGATCACGACCGGGACGCTGACGGGTCCCGCGACTCTGCAGACGCTGGATAGTGCGAAGGTGAGCTTCACGTTCAAGGACGCCTCCGGTACCGTGATCAAGCGCCCGGTGGAATTCTCAGTGAGCGACAACAGCCTGGCGACGGTGAACGATACGGGCCTCGTGGTCACAGGTCAGGATTCGGGAACTGTAACCGTCACTGCGACAATGGACGGTTTCGACGCGACGCTTGACATTGTCGTGGAACTGCGGCCGGTCGACGAGGTCGTCGTCACGCCCGATCCCGCCGGTGTCGTGGTCGGAGAAACGGTACAACTAACGGCGACGACCTTCGCTGCGAACGGTGAAGAGGTAACAGGTCGCACCGTCGCGTGGTCGAGCAGCAACGTCCTCGTGGCTACGGTGGACCAGATGGGGGAGGTAACCGGTGTGTTGGCGTCCCCACTTCCAGTCACGATAACGGCGATGGTCGAGGGGAAGAGCGGCAGTGCGCAGGTCCTCGTCAGCTCGGCGCCCTAGGAGGTCACCATCAGCAAGTCGTCATCGCCGCGGAAGCGGAAGAACCGTTGCGAGACCGGAGGTTAACCGCGAGGGCCGCCCGTGCAGTGAGCGGCCCTCGAAGGCCATCTGCCGCGTCTGGGCGATGTGATGTGTAGATGCGAGGAGGGTTGTACCATGCGGAGTACGTTGAAAATGCTACCGGTCCTGATGCCGTTTCTCGGCGCATGCTATTCCTACACGCGTGTGCCCGTCGCGGATGTTCCAGCCGGCTCAGACGTGCGGGTCCGCATCTCGGCCGATGAGGCCGAGCGAGTTCGTAGTGTCCTCGGGCGCGACGAGCGCGTGCTGGAAGGCCAGTTCGTTCAGGCGGGTGACGATGGGCTGATGTTGGCGGTCCCCGCCGTGGCAGTGGGATCCTCGCAGTCCCAGAGCGCACTGCGGCAGAGGATTGCTGTACCGCACGAAGCGATATTCGAAGTAGAGATCCGGCGCCTCGACCGGCTGAAAACCGCAGCTGTGGCCGGCACGGTGGCCGTTGCCGCGGGGGTCGTGGCTGTGACGGTGTTCGACATCGGCAGCGGCCGATCGCGGGACGGGTCCAAGGGCGGCAACGACCTGCAGTTGCTCGTTCCCTTTCTCCGGTTCCCGATGCGCTAGTGGCGGCTAGTTGCATCGGGAGCGCCCGCCACCTCCTCCAGCGCCCGCTTCACGTACACGCGCACCATCTCCTTCCGCCAGCCCAGCGTGAAGTCCGTGTTGTCCATCGGCTTCGCGGGGCGGAACGCGGCGTCGGCCGCCGCGGCGATCGCCTCACTCTCGAGATGTGATCCGATGATCGCGCGAGCGGCGTCCGGCATTTCCCTCGCGTTCGACGCGATGCCGCCGAGCACTATCCGCGCGTCCGTGACGGTGCCGCCTGCGTCGAACCGCACCCACGCGGCAACACCCAGCACCGGGAAATCGAACGAGCCGCGCCGGCGCAGCTTGCGGTAGCTCGCCCGCCACGTGCCCTCGCCCCGGTCGCGCGCGGGCGCAACCGGGGGCAGATGGCACGCCATCAGCATCTCGTCGGGTCGCTTTGTCAGATAGTCGAT
>JBOHTO010000098.1:0-9659 GCA_050733695.1 Gemmatimonadaceae bacterium
CTCCTCAGATGTAAACTGGCGACGCTGGCGTGACCTGCCGTTCTTGCCTGTCATGGGCTCCTCGTTTCTCCAAACTATGGAGAGGTGAGGAGTCACATTTCAACTGAGGCAGCACACCGGCGCGACCAGTTGCTCGAGACTTCCTACGATGTGGCCAGCCGGGTGCTCTCGCGCACCGGCAACGGGACAGCGGTACCCGATTCATTCTCCTACAGCGCGACGGGCGACAGAGTGGTGGGTTGGAATGGCGTTTCGCGCGACTCTGTTTTCTCCTCGCCCTCGGGGTGGACCGACTCGGTGGTTACCTGGATTGCAGGCGAGCGCTTCCGCAGGTACTATCGGCAGGACGTCACGAAATCCAGCGTGGCAGGCGCCCAGTGGCAGGCGCCCAGTGGCAGGCGCCCAGTGGCAGGCGCCCAGTGGCAGGCGCCCAGTGGCAGGCGCCCAGTGGCAGGCGCCCGAAGCAAGTGATTCGCAGTGTGGGGTGCGACACCAATATCCGCAACCCCCCTCGCAGTCGACACCAAATCCTCGATTCTCGGAATGAGGGCGCTACTTTCGAACGGTCTCCACCCTAGTCCCTCTCGCCGAGATCCGTGCTCGAACGATTCGTGCTTGAATCCTCAAGTCTCTGGCTGCAGTTGCTCGCCAAACGGCCGATCAGCCAGGGAGCATCCCTTCCAGCGCGAGTCTGATCCTCGGCGCGAGGGCTTCCTCATCGAAATACCGGGTCACGATCTCGAGCGCGGCGGCAACGCTCCCGACGTTCAGGTAGCGCAACAGATAGCGCACGTCGTCGAGATCATGAAACGCCTCGCCCAGCCGCATCGATTGGCACTTCATGGCGAGCGGATAGGCTGGCCGAGCTATGAACACGCGCAGAATGCATCATCGCGAGATACGGTCGAAGTCGCCTCGCGGGCTGCCGAAGCCTTTAGGCGTCGTTCGGCCAGCTCTCCGGCACGCCTTCCTTCTCGGCGACGCGCGCGGCCGCCTGCCGGATCAGCCGCGTGGGCCGAAAGAAACCGTCCGCGTCACGCGTGGACGGGCGTGCATCCAGCACCAGGCACATGACCGTGCCATCTCAGACACGCGATCCCACCGACGAATCGACGAAAATGTTGCGCCGCTTGAACGGGACCGGAGAGCGGCGCAAGAGGTACAAACGGAAGCCGTTCATGGGAGCGGCGAAACGAGAAACATCGAACCGCGCGACCTGCCTCGTCCACGCCGGCGACTGTGCGCCCTTGGGGTACGACGCGTGCTCCACCATGGCGGCGGCGTAGTTCTTCAGAAAGGGAGAGAGACTGGCAAGGTCGGCCTCCCCAACGACTTCCCGCAGTCGGGCTAGACCGAGCCCGGCGAGGAAATCATTCAGCTCGGCGAGCACGTAGCGATGGTCCGCTTCCTCGCGCACTAACGCGAGCAGCTCGGCAAACCCGATCCGGTCAGACGGCACCGCACGCACGAGCACGTAGGTCGAGACGTCCCGACCCGCGGCCGCGGCCGCGCGTTTCAGGAGCACCTTCTCGCGCGGCGTGACGCGGATCTCGAGCTACTCGGACTTCGCACCCATGGCGCAGGAAGATGCGCCTGCATGTGCTGTCGCATCAATACGCGTGTAATGACACGAGGGCCGATGACGCTACTCCGCTCACGACGGCCAGCCGTCGACCTCCCGCGATCACCCCGCGGCCGCCAGGAACTCGCGTTCCGCCTCGCGGTTGAGCAACACCCAGAACGTGTACACCCCTAGCGCTGTACCGAACGGAAAGTTGAACAGGTTGAGCGCGCCGAGCACGAGCGCGAGCGGGCGCGCCCACCGTTTGCGGCCGAGAAGTCCCACACCCGCGATGACGCCGGGCGCCGAGATGATTACAAGGAAGAGCGCGATGATCGTCGACACTGTCGACGTGATGGTGATCGCGACTACGTCAGCCGACAGCAGACCGCCGCCGGCGATCGCCACGAACACGATCACAGCCGCGAACAATCCGAGCGCGCCCAGGGCGATGTATAGGACTCCGAGCAGAGTGATGTGCCTTGCCATTGTTCGCGCTCCTCGATCGGTGATCACCCCCGCGACGGCGCACCAGTACGGCGCACCCGTACGGCGCACCAGTACGGCGCACCAGTACGGCGCATCGTCGTCGGGCGTTACTTCGACTGCGTCAACTGCGTTGCCGGCTCGCGGGCAGAGCCTCGGGCTCGCGCTCGGCGAGCAGCCGCGTCGTGTAACGCTGCCCCTCGGAGATCCGCTCGACTTCGACGGCAACCGCCTCGACTGCATGCTCGATGCGCTGCAGCCGGTCGGTGAGATCGGCGCTCGCGTCGATGCGACCGCGATTCTCTATCCGCCGCCCAAGCGCGCGCGCGATCGGCAGGCCGATGATGATCACCGCGACCAGGATGAAGAATGCGACCGCCAATCCCACAGTTTCCCGCGGCATCCGCGGGAAGGACTCGAACGGAGGAAAAGGTGTGACCACTACCCCCGGCTCGCCGCCGCGCCCGCCCGAGCCGCCGTCCGGCGCCGGCTGACCTGCCCTCGCCTCTCTTTCTGCGGCGCGCGCCTCGGCCTGCGCCTCCCGGATCTGGCTCTGGACCTCTTCCCGTATGCGCGCGACCTCCTCCCGGATCTGTTCGCGCGTCTGCGGGTCCTGCATGGTCATCGTGGCTCGCATATGGGCACTACCCCCTCGAATGACGGCGTCGCGTGTTCATCGATCCCGCATTCCACTACTGCTCGACCGTACCACGGGTTGCAACCCTTCCTCATTTCGCTGCGCTGCTGCGCTCACGCCGCCTGAATGAGCCCCAACAGGTCCGACGAGCCGCAGGCCGCGAGGTTGGCCACCGCCCGCCCGCAGATCGCGCCGAGGACGTTGCCGGTGCCGGAGTAACCGCCGATGGCCCACACACCGGGCCGCGCCTCCTCGATCACGGGGAGACCGATCGCCGTGTAGGAGACTGATGCCGCCCAACGGTGCGTGACCGGAGCACGAACTCCCAGCTTCGTCCGCAGCAGTTCGTCGAGCGCGCCCTGAATGGTGGGTGAGGGCTCCGCCGAATCGGTCCACTCATCCTCTTCGGCGCGATCGCGGCAGCCGCCGAGCGCTATGCGGCCGTCCGGAAGCTGCTGCCAGTAGTCGAGCCCCCAGCGAGCGTACACCGGCCGGGGGAACCGAACCTCGTGGGCGGGCGCCGTGGCGAGCATCTGCAGCCGCGCGGTACGCGTGCGCGGCGTAAGCTCCGGCAGGAGGTGCTCGAGCCGGCCGTCGACGGCGACAATCACGCGGTCACAGCGAACGCGGCCGGCCGGTGTCGCAACCTCGCCCGCGGAGATGGCAACCGCGGGCGATTGCTCATACAGGCCGGCGCCCCGGGCGATGCCGCGCCGCGCGAGAGTCCTGCAGCGCGCGAGCGGATTGAATGCGCCGTCCGATGGGATCAGCAGGCCATGCCCCTCGGGCCCATCGTAGCGCTCGGCCGGCAGGCCATCGGCACGCATCGCCTCGAGTTGTCGCTCACAGTCCTCCGATTCCTCGGCCGATGCAGCAATGCGCAGTGAGCCGGAGAGTCGCACAGCATCCGGAGTCTCGCCGGCGATGCGGCGGAGTTCATCCAGCGTGAGACGGTAGATGCTGCTCGCTCGCTCGCGTCCGTGCGCCGCCACGGAGCGGTGGTAAGGATCAACGGTGCCGGCGAGCAGAAACCCGCCGTTCCTCCCGGCAGCGCCGCCGCCGACGGCTCTGGCATCCAGACCCACGACCGTGCGACCGAGTGCGAGAAGTTCGCCGATGCACGTGAGCCCCGAGCCGCCAAGTCCGACTACACAGACGTCCGCGTCCACGTCTCCCTGGAGCGGCGGGAGCGGTTCCCACCGCTCATCGTCCCACACGGGGATGTTGCGTGCCGCATGCGTCTCCGTGCCGCACTCGCGTGGCTCGATCACGGGTCCGCCATATCGCCGGCGCCGGCCGCGATCGGATCGGCGCGAACGCTGAGCGTGCCGTGATATCTGTCGCCGTCGGCGATGAGCGTGACGCGATACGTACCCGGTCCTCCCGATTCTCGCCGGCCGAACTCGCGGGAGAAGGAGTTGCGATCCTCGAGCAGGATGGACATCGCCTCGCGTCGCTCGCGTTCCGAACCGGCTGCGCGAAATGCGTCGTACGACTCGGCGAGCTCGGCGCGGCGCTCGGGGTCGTCCCGGATCTCCTCCTCGAAACGCTCGGCAACGCGACGGCGCTCGTCGTCCGTGAGTGGCGGTGGATCGAAGCGGAGGTCCCATTGATAGCGGTGAATACCCACTTCACCCGGCAACACCGCGGTGTGCACGTGCTCTCCGCCGGGCGCCGATATCTCGAGCTTCACCTCGCCACGCTGCTCTGCGCCCAGGTAGTACGAGATCATCGCCGAGTTCCGGAACTCGGCGCGTGGAAGACTGGATGTGGGGACGATGGTTGGCGGATTCTCCCCGGCGAACCACTGATGTCCGCGCTGCCCGCCGCGGCTCCGGTTCTCCCAGATTGTCGCGGGGCGATTGCGGAAGAGGTGCGCGTCGCTCGCGAGCACGTCGTCGGTGAGCTGCTGCAGCGGGGTGATATCGTCGAGGATGAAGATGCTGCGTCCGTGCGTCCCGGCGATGAGATCATTGTCGCGCGGGTGGATGACGAGATCCTGGATGGCCACCGTCGGCATGCCGTTCATGAGGCGCGTCCAGCGCGCACCGCGATCGAGCGACACGAACACCTCGAACTCGGTGCCCAGAAAGAGAAGGTCCGGATTGCGCAGGTCCTCGCGGATCACATGGACGGAGTGTCCCGCGGGGAGGTTGCTCGTGATGTCCGTCCACGTCTGCCCATAGTCGTCCGTCCTGAACGCCCAGGGCGAGAAGGTGTCGCTCCGGTGGCCATCGAAGACGACGTATGCCCTTGCCGGATCGAAGTGCGAGGCCTCGATGCGGTCCGCCCAGATTCCGGCGGGCACGCTCCTGATCGCCGCCCTTGCATTCGTCCAGGTGCGGCCATTGTCGCGCGTGAGCTGCACGTTCCCATCGTCCGTCACCGCCCAGATCACTCCGGGGATAACGGAGGATTCGGAGAGCGACGTGATCGTACCGTGCGTCTCCGCGCCGGTATTGTCCGGTGTGATACCCCCGCTCCCGCCGCGCCGGGTCTTCTCCGGATCGCGAGTGGACAGATCGGGGCTGATGATCCGCCAGCTCTCGCCCCGATCCGTCGTTCTGAACAGGAAGTTGCCGCCGAGGTAGATGGTGTGCGGATCGTGCGGCGACATGACGAGCGGTGCCGACCAGTTGAACCGGAAGACGCTATCCGGATTGCTTCCCGCGCCGACGACCTCGGCGTAGTTCACGGTGTTCGCTTCTTCGGGCGGGCCGGCGGAGAACTCGTGCGTGAGAACATCGTAGCGCCGGAAGCTTCCGTTCTCACCCTCTGTGTAGAGCACTCGCCAGTCGGTGGGATCCACCTGCACGTCCTGCCCGTCTCCCCAGTGCAGCTTCCAGTTGTCGTCGTTCAGAATTCCGCGCACATCGCGGCTGAAGCTCGGTCCGCCGAAGGTACCGTTGTCCTGCAGGCCGCCGTAGACGTAGTAGGGGTCGCGCATGTCCACGCCGATACGGTAGTACTGCCCTATGGCGAAGTTGTCGAACAGCTCGAAGCTGCGACCGTGATCGTGCGTGATCGATGATCCCTTGTCGGCGCCGAGGTAGTAACGATCTCCGTCGTTGGGATCGATCCACATCGCGTGGAAATCGCCGTGTACTTCCTGGTCCTCGCTCCCGTTGCGCAGCGTGCGGCCGCCGTCTTCCGAAACCATGAAGCGTGTGGTGAGAACGTACACGCGCTGATCATCGGAGGGATTGATTCGAATCTGGCTGTAATAGAAGGGGCGATTGTTGTACGTGTTGATGTAGGTCCACGATTCGCCGGCGTCCTCGGAGCGATAGATCCCGGAACCGGGTTCGCTCAGGTCGCCGGTGCGCTCCGCCTCGACGATCGCCATGAGGATGGACGGATCGCGGCGGTAGATGGAGAGTCCGATGCGTCCGGTTTCACCGGTGGGAAGTCCGCGCGTCAGCTCGCGCCACGTCTCACCGCCGTCTGTCGACTTGAAGATGCCGCCGCCGGGACCGCCGCTCTGGAACGTCCACGGTTTGCGCAGCCGGTGGTAGAAGGCGACATAGAGTGTGTTCGGATCGCTCGGATCCATGACGAGGTCGGTGGCGCCCGTGCGGCCGTCGTCGGGCAGGCCGCCGCCGAGCTTCGCCCATGTCGTACCGCCGTCAACGGTCTTGAAGAGACCGCGGTCGCCGGAGTAGCCCCACAGATGGCCGATGGCGGCTGCGTAGACGATGTCGGGGTCGCTGGGGTGCGTGACGACGCGCGCGATCTGGTGCGTGGACTCGAGGCCCATGCGCGTGAAACGGGCGCCGCCGTCGACCGACTTGTAGATGCCGTCGCCCCACGCGACGCTGTTGCGGTTGTTCGCCTCGCCCGTACCAACCCAGACGATCTTCGGATCGGGCTGGAAGATCGCGATGTCGCCGATCGACGCCGAGGGATAACTGTCGAAGATCGGCGTCCACGTGGTTCCCGCATTCTCCGACTTGAACACTCCGCCCGACGCCGATGCCACATACACCGTCGCGAAGTCGCGTTCCACGGCCTCGATGTCGACCACTCGGCCGGCCATGTTCGCGGGTCCGATGTTGCGCCAGCGAAATGCGCCGAGCAGCGACTCGGGGTCGGAGGGGGGCTGCTGCGCCCCGCCCGCGAGCGGGAGGGCCGACACGGCGAATGCCGCGAGGCCGAGGGCGACCATTCGCACTGCGCCAGCAGAACCATGACCTCGTGTTGCAGGGCGGTGTGATGCGCACGTTGTCGGCAAGCTTTCGTCCCGGTTGCTGTTCGGATAAGACTGCCCGGTCGGTGTTCCGTCGAGGCCGAGCGGCGCAGACGGGTAAAGCTGGCATCTGCGCCGTCGATGGCAAGTCAGCCTGGGGAGGGGAAAGGGCGGCTACGCTGGACAAACGGTACGCTCACACCTGCCGCGCCTATGCGCTACCGCTCAGCCGCCAGTGAACGACCGCCCGAATGCGTGCGATCTGCTGCAGGTGCACGATATCGTGGCCGGCGTAGAGGCAGACGAGATCGCTGATGCTCTCCTCGCCCCGCTCCGCGTGCACTCCCACTCGGTCGCGATCAGCCGTCGGGGTTCGTTCCAGGAGGCGAAGGTTCGCATGGCGCAGCCTTGTGAAGTCTTCCAGTGCCGCGGGGACATCCGATTCTGCGTAACGCAGGCGATCCGCCCAGGCATCCTGGTCATAGCCGGCCAGCACGGGCCGATCGTGGGCGAGAATCATGCGCAGGCGATAGCCCGCAACGAGCTCCGAATCGGCAAGGTGCTGGACGACATCACGGATCGACCACTTCCCCTTCGCTTCCGGCGTACTCAGGGATTGCGGCGAGAGGTCATCCGCCGCGCGGCGCAGATCAGCGGGCGTCGCGCGAAGCACATCCACGGGATCGCGCGACCCCAGCGCCGACCTGAGCCTGGCGACATAGGCCTCCGCGTCGTGCACCGGATCCGGTATCCCGACTATGGTGTCAGCCATCTCAACCTCTGTCTCTCCCGGGAACTATCCACGCTGGCCAATCCTGCTTGGCAACTCCGGGCGCCTTCCATCCCCACACCTGCCCCCGGAAATCCTCGCGCAGGAAGCGCAGTACCAGATGCTGCACCAGATTCATCGTCGGCAGCGCCGCGTGAAATCCGCCCACCGCGGTGAGTACACGATCCTTCAGCTCCCAGAACGAGAAGTCATCCGGCCGCACGCACACGAGCTGCGCGCGATCGAGGAAGGCCGGACACGCGCCGAGGAAGGGAACGGTTCCGTCGCCAGTGCCCATGCCGTCGGGCCACTGGTCCTGATTCGCATCGAATTCGAAGCGGATGCGCCGGTCCTTGCGCGTGATGCGAAAGCTGGTCTGCGTCGCGACGTTCACGCCGACTATCGCCAGCCATCCCTTGCTGCGCTCCGACAGCGCTGCGGTGACCGACGCCGATCGAACATGCTTTCGCAGATCACGCGTGAGGCGGAGGTACTGTGTCAACAGTGCGGTGGCGTTGTTGCTGGCCTTGATGAAGCGGATGTACGCGGCCAGCGTTTCCAGCACGGATCGCTGCCAGGCTGTCACGTCGAGGATATCGCCCGATAACTCCGGATCCGGCCTGGTGGCACCCGCGAATGTCGGCAGCAGTTGGTAGACAGCCGGGATCGTGCGCGCCGCTTCGCGGTCGCGCTCGCGCGGACGCTCGCCGGCGAGATTCCCCATGCCTGTCGCAAGTTTCACGACTGCGTCCACCGCGCCCTCGAAGGGCGTCGCGATCGAGGCGACCCTGCGCACGCGCTTCTTCGTGCCATTGCGGCTGAGATAGTCGGCGACGATCAGCCCGCCCATGGAATGTGCGACCATGTCGAGCCGCGTGGGCGGGTCCTTGCGATAGTGCGGCAGCAGCGCTGTGCGAGCGAGCACTTCCTCCACGAAATCGCCAAGCTGATCGGCGCTGCGGGCACAGTCCTGGCGCCAGTCATACGCGAAGCCGAAGACGGGCGTCGGCTGATCCTTGCGCGGCGTGAGATCGTGGCGCAGCGCTGCGATCAGATCGCGGTAGATGAGATCGAACACCATTGAGGGCTGCACGCGCGCGGGCTCGATCACCTCGTAGCGCGAGTCGTCCGGATGGATGGAGATCCGCTCATACTCCTTGTGGACGACGGCGGACCACAGCTCCTCGCGCGGGAGCGGGTAGTAGTCCTCGAGGCCGGTGCCCTGGATGCCGGGGACGACGATGACCGGTGGCTGCAGGTGAGTCGGCATGCGACCGGTAAACTGGGCGCTGCCGGCGCCCGGGTCCAGCGCTCGTCGATCAGGCGGATCGGCTGATGGGCATCAGCCCCGGCCGCCAGATGTCAGCTATCTGCTACTGCTTGCAGCCAGGCTGCCGGGTCTTCGCGAAAAGCGCACGTAGGCGTAGCCGGGCCCGCCCTGGCGTAGCTGCGTCACGAGCGTGGAGTCGGCTGCGAGCGCGCCATAGAAGTAGTAGCGCTCTTCCGCGCAGCGCGCGTCGGCGCCCGAGGCCACCAGCGCGAGCGGAGGCGAGCCGGTCTCGTCGTACGTCGCGACGAAGCGGATGCGACACGGCGTGCCGATCGAGGGCGCGATCTCTCCCGATCCCTCGACGATCGCTCCCCCCTCTGCACCCAGATTTTCGGGGGTGATGACGAGCGTCCAGTCGCGGTACTCGCCGCCGGATGTCCCCTCTCTTCCCACCCACGTTCCGGCGAGCGGCGGAAGGGCGGGCGCGCTGCCAGCGAGCTGAGGCGCGCAGGATGTGGAGAGCAGGAGGATCGCGGCGGGAACGATAAGTCGGGCCATGGAGGTCTCCATCGGGATTTCAACGGTCGCGCTGTCGTGCGCTTCCCGTGGATGGACGACCGCCCCGCTGCCGCGGTCATTCCCGGTGCGTAAGCTGAAGGCTGACTTCTCCTGTGAGCCACGTCCGGGATGGCACGGTCCGACTGCGGCTGCTGGAAGCGTGCGATCGGGAGACCGCTGCTTGTTCGCGCC
>JBOHTO010000099.1:0-4630 GCA_050733695.1 Gemmatimonadaceae bacterium
GACGTGGGCCGTCGCTGAATACCCGGCGCGGCCCGATACCCCCAAGATTCGAGGTACCACCCATGGCCCGCCGACTCGCTATGCTCGTTGTCACCGCCGCCGCCTTCTCGCTCGCGGCATGCACCAACCCGACGGCCCCGACCGGAATCAGTGAGGCGCCGAGCGCGGTGAACGCGGGGGTATACGTAGGCAGCGGTTCCTGACAGGTCGCAAGCCCACGGCTCGCCACAGTCCGGGACGGGGGAGGACTGGCGTTCAGGCTTCCGCGAACGCTCCGGCAGTCTGGCGCGACCAGGACAGCGGTCGCACCAGGCTGCGGCATCTGCCCGGCTCAGCCGCCGGAGATCCCCGCCGAGGCTCTCAGATCACTGATCGCGCGGATCACCTCGCCGACCGCCGCCGACGGCTGATATTCATCAGGGGCGGCGCGTTGCGAGGTAGCGCTGACCGCGCGCAGTGAGCTTTCCGCGCGAACAAGAACCTCGTTCACCGAGTGCCTCTGCGCCACACTGATCGCCTCCTGGAATGCCAGCTCGGCGGCAGAATGGCGACCGAACCGGCGGGATCCTTCTCCGACATGCAGGTGGAAGTGTGCGGCCAGCGACGGAGGAAGACTGGCATCAGACAGCTCCCGTCGATACCGCTCGAATAGCGGTTCGCTACCGTCGAGCGCCGCAAGCTCGAGCAGGTTGATGGCGGACGCCCACCTGACTTCCTGCTCGCTGGCGGTCGAGCAGAGGATCAGGTAAGTGTCACGCGCGGCATCCCGCTGCCCCATTGCAGCAAGCGTGGTCGCCATGTCCGCGAGGATCCGATCCCGATCGACGTGATTCTCGCAGCACTCGAGTGCCCTGTGCGCATACAGCAGCGATTCCTCGAGTTGCCCGCGACGGCCCGCCACCTGCGCCCGGTCATGCAACGCCCGCCAGAGCGACTCGGAGTGCGGTATCGCCTCCGCCTGCGTGATCACAAGGTCGAGCAGGGTCTCGGCCTGCGGAAGGTTTCCCCGATGGATGAGCAGGTTCGCGCGGCCGAGCTCCGCTCGGAGTTCTCCCCCTCGATCGCCCACCATCGCGGCCAGCTCGGCCCCTCGATGATACGCGCGCTCAGCCGCCTCGAGATCGCCAGCCATCCGCAGACAGTAGCCGCGCTGCATCGCGGACTGGATCGCGAGGTCAACGTTCTGTCCCTCCTCGTCCGCGTGCATTTCCACCGAATCGTACACGTCCGCGGCCAGCGTCCACGAGCCCTCGTACTGAAGTGTGCGGGCGTAGGCCATCAGCGTGGGGAGAATGCCTGCGGCGCTGCCCGCTCGCAGGGCCTCGATCAACCGGGTGAGCAGCCGGCGCACTGCATCCTTCACGTCCACCGCGTCGATTGCGTGTTCGACGGCGGCGAGCTCCATGCGATCGACCGTCTCCCCGCGCGCAATCCGATTCTTCCAGCGGTCGACCAGTCGCAGCGCCACCACACCGGCCGCCACCGAGCGCCAACCCGGGAGCCCTTCATCCATCCCGGCGAGCTCCTCGAAGAACGGCAGGTGCAGCACGGACGGGCGTGCCGGTGGCTCCGGAGCGAGTGCTATCACGGTGCGATCATCATGGCATGGAGTTCGTTGGAGGAGTAGTATTGGCCGGGAGCTGCCCCGCGACCACCCCAGAATGCAACCCCCCCAGAGAATGCGCCAGCCCTCAGGCCGAGGGGCGACTCGGGACGCCCCCACCCGCGACGAGGGCAGGTCCCTCATCATCTTTGCGCGCGCGCCGGTGGCCGGTCAGGTGAAAACGCGCCTCGCCGCCGACCTGGGTACCGCCCGCGCCCTCGACATATACCGATGGCTCGGCGTGCGCATTCTCGATCGACTCGCGTCGTTGCAGTCCTGCGAATTGCGGGTCGCGTTCACTCCGGCCGACGGCGAACTGCTCGTACGCGACTGGCTCGGTGACATACCGGCCTACGAACCGCAGGTCGGCGGTGATCTTGGTCAACGCATGGCGGCCGCCGCTGCCTCGCGCTTCACCGCCGGTGCAGCACGCGTGTGTGTGATCGGAACGGACTGCCCAGCGGTCGACGCCGCCGTCGTCGAAGAAGCCTTCACGGCCCTCGACGCAGCGGATGTGGTCTTCGGCCCGGCCACCGATGGCGGTTATTACCTCGTCGCCCTCGCGCGGCCCCTCCCGGAGCTCTTCGAATCGGTTCCCTGGAGCGCACCGGACACGCTCGCGGTCACGCTCGACCGGGCGAAGCGCTCCGGCGCGCGCGTTACACTGCTGGCCGAGAGCCGCGATATCGACACGGGCGAGGACTGGGCGGAATGGCAGCGGCGGCACTCGTAGGGTCGGCCGGATCCTACCTGCCGGGGCGGCCGCCGCTCGCGCCAGCGTTATCGCCGGACGGTTTGTAGCGCCCCGCGAGACGCTCTGCCGGCACGCCCGCGAGAAACGCCGAGATGAGGAGCCAGTTGTGCAGTGTGCGCAGCACTATGCCCTCGCGTCGCCAGCGGCGCGAGGAGACGTGCAGCGGTGTGTCGATCAACTTGAGTGGTACAACACGACGCAGCGCACGGGCGAGAACGACGTCCTCCATCATCGGGAGAAGTGGGAATCCGCCGGCAGCGAGATAGGCCGCGCGCGAGACGATGAGCCCCTGGTCGCCGTACGGAAGGTCGAACCATCGTGTGCGCGCGTTCGCACCCCACTCGACCACGCGGAACACGACGCCCGGATCGTCGATGCGAAGATTGAATACCCAGGCTGTATCCTGACCGCAGGCCGCCGCCTCGCGCAGCGCCCTGAGCACGTAGCGATCCGCCCGGACGTCGGCGTGAAGGAAACAGAGCATCGACGCGCGGGAGGCCGCTGCCCCCGCCGCGAGCTGCGGCCCCCTGCCCCGCTGAGCATCAATGACACTCGCGCCGAACTCGCGCGCGCGTTCGCGCGTCGCGTCGCTGCTTCCGCCATCGGCCACGATGATCTCATGCGGCACCGCCAGCGGCGCGAGGTCGCCGAGGAGGTCGACGATCGACCTCTCCTCGTCCAGTGTGGGGACGACGATCGAGAGCCGCGGTTCCTCCGTTATCGCCGCACCACCCATCGCACGACCGACGCCGCGATCCCCGTGAGCTTCGCCTTGTAGAACTCCTCGGCCGCCCGGCGAGTGGCCTCGGGATACGTCGGATAGGGGCGGATATGCCGCGACAGGCCACCGATCGGAATCCCGTTCTGCATTGCCATCGTGATCTCGCCGATCGCGCTGTCGGCGTGCGCGCCGAGCACGTGGCCGCCCAGGAGCCTTCCGCGCGATGTCGATACGAGCTTCACCATCCCCGCAGTGTGGCCGTCGGTGATGGCGCGATCCGCGTCATCGTACCGGCGGCGCCAGATGCGCACGCTGTCGCCGTGTCGCTCGCGCGCCTCGCGCTCGGTGAGACCCACGTGCGCGAGTGGCGGATCGGTGAACGTCACCCACGGCACGGCCGAGTAGTCAACGGCGCGAGCGAGCGGGAAGAGCGCGTTACGGATCACTGCTCGCGCCTGGTGATCGGCGACGTGGGTGAAGCGCATGCCTCCAGTGACATCGCCCGCTGCCCAGACGTTCCCGGCGGTGGTGCGCAGCCGATCGTCGACGATAATTCCCTCCTTCCCGAGCTCGACTCCGGCGCGGCCGGCATCGAGCTGCTCGACGTTGGAGCTCCGCCCTGTCGCGACGAGCAACGCGTCGCCTTCGATAGTCTGCGCGACAGTCTGCTCGACGCCGCCGGCCGCTTCGACCGAGACGATCACGGCGGCAGTACTCCCGGAGCCGTTCGTCGCACGCCGCACCGACGTTGCCTTCGTACCGAGTTTTATCGCCACGCCTTCGGCGGCCAGCCGTTCCCCGAGAAGCGAAGCGAGCTCGTGATCTTCCCGCGGGAGCAGCTCCGGCGCCGCTTCCAGAACTACCACCCGGCTCCCCAGACGTGCGAATGCCTGGGCGAGCTCGAGGCCGATCGGTCCGGCGCCGAGTACGATGAGGTTCGCGGGGAGACGCTCGATATCGAAAATGCTCTCGTTGGTGAGATACGGTACTTCGTCGAGCCCATCGATGGGCGGCAGGGACGGACGCGATCCGGTCGCTATCACGATGTGACGCCCGTGCATCCGCCGGCCTTCCACGTCGAGGGAGAGCGTGCCGCTGAAGCGCGCGGTCCCGCGCACAACGTCGACCCCGAGCGACCTGAAGCGCTCCGGGCTGTCGTTGGGCGCGATGCTCTCCTGCGTACCGTGTACCCAGGCCATGACCGTAGGGAAATCGACGCGGACATCGGCCGCGATGCCGTGGCGCGCGGCTCCGCGCGCATCGTGAGCCAGGCGCGCACAGGCGATCAGCGCCTTGCTCGGCACGCATCCGTTCCAAAGGCATTCGCCGCCGAGTCGGTTGGCTTCGACGAGCGCCACCTTCGCACCGAGCGCAGCCGCCCCCGCCGCCGTGACGAGCCCCGCGGTGCCGCCGCCGATCGCGATGATGTCATAGCTTTCCACTCGCTGTCCTCCGCTTGTCACGCCGGTTGCGGCGGCCGCGCGAGCGCCGCTGGCCAATCCTCGATCACGGGCTGTAAGCTAGTGGCGAGCATCAGGGACGTCACGGAACC
>JBOHTO010000100.1:0-30266 GCA_050733695.1 Gemmatimonadaceae bacterium
ATCATTGCCTTGCGGAGATCAAATGATGTTGCAAAACAAGACCTGACCCCAGCGGGTCCCAGCGGGTCCCAGCGGGTCCAGCCCCCCCAGCCCCTCCGCGCTCGTTCAATCTTCGTCCGGCGCCTCCGAATCCCGCGCACCACGACTTGCGAGCGCGAACGACAGCCCCTCCAGTTCCATCGCCATGTTCACCGTCTTGATGGTGACATCCGCAGGCGCCTGGATCTGCACGGGCGCAAAGTTGAGAATCGCCCTGATCCCGGCAGCGACGAGACGGTCGACTACCTGCTGCGCGTCGCCGGCCGGCACGGTAAGCACGGCGATGTCCGGTGCCTCACGAGCCGTGTCGGCTTCGAGCGAGGCGACGTCGCGCACGAGGTGACCGTCGCATCTGCCGCCGATCCTCGCCGCGCTCGAGTCGTAGACCGCCGTGACGACGAAACCACGCTGCGCAAACCCCCGATACTGCGCCAGCGCAGAGCCGATCTTCCCGGCGCCCACGATGATCACCCGCCACTCGCGCTCGAGACCGAGTATCTCCCTCAACCGACTGGAGAGCTCGGGCACGGAGTAGCCCAACCCCCGCTTTCCGAATGATCCGAAGAAGGACAGATCCTTCCGGACCTGCGCGGAAGTCGTCCCGCCCCGGCGGGCGAGTTCCTCGCTCGATATGGTGCGGAGTCCGCCGCTCGTCGAGTCTTCCAGGAAGCGGAGATAGAGCGACAGTCGCCTGACGGTGGAGTCTGCGATGCGTTTCAGGTGTGTCTCACGCGGTTGCTTGTGAATTTCTTCACAAATTACTGGCGACTGCCCGCTTTGCATAGTGCGTGCTGCTCATTCACGCCCGGCGCTACCTGGGGCGATGAGCTCACCCCGGGCGTGACTCCGCTCCAACACCCGTGCTGCCCGCGCTGGCGGCGGCCCCGTCCCGAACCTGGCCGTCACCCGGCCGGGCAGCCTGCACTGCCCGGGCTCGCGGCGGCGCCCGCGGCACTATCGCATTATCTTCGGGACCATGCCCGTCCAGGTTACTTCGGAAATCGGCCACGCCCGCACCGTCCTCGTGCATACGCCCGGGCCGGAGCTCCTCGCCGTCACACCTGAAACCCGTGCCGATTACCTCTACGACGACATCATCGATCAGGACATAGCCGAGCGCGAGCACAGGCGCTTCGTCGCCATCCTCGAACGCTTCGCCCGCGTGCTCCACGTCCGCGACCTTCTTGCCGAGGTCCTGGCCAGTCGCGAGGCGCGCGATCGCCTCATCCGGGAGACGATGGACATCGTTGCCTCCGAGCCGCTCGCGCGCGAGCTCGGCGAGCTCCCGGTGGACGACCTCGTCACCCTGCTCATCGAAGGACGCGAGGAGCCGCCGGGGCCGCTCGCCAGGACGCTCAACGAACGCGGTTACGTCCTGCCGCCGCTGCCGAACATCTTCTTCACCCGCGACGTCGCCATGGCGCTCGGCGAACACGCCATGATCGGCTCCATGCGCTACGGCATACGATGGTCCGAGGAGCTGATCATGAAATCGCTCTTCCTGCACCATCCGGAGCTCGCCAACAAGGGGCTTCTGTACGATGGCTCCGCCGAACGGCGCTACAACTACACGCTCGAGGGTGGCGACGTGCATCCGCTGCGCGCCGATACCGTCATGGTCGGCTTCAGCGAGCGCTCGAGTCCGGCCGCGATCGATCACCTGACGACGCTGCTCTTCGAGCACACCCAAGTCACCGACGTGATCATCGTCGTGATGCCCAAGGAGAGCACGGCGATCCATCTCGACATGATATTCACGATGGTGGACCGTGAGCTGTGCGTCGTGCACCCACCGCACTTCGTGGGCGCCGAACGGCTCTCCATCCTGCACTGGCGCAAGGGACAGCGGCAGTTGCGCGAGATGCCCAACGTATTCGCAGCACTGCAGGCAGTGTCGCTCCCCATGGAGCCGATCTTCTGCGGCGGCGACCGGCGAACCGTTCAGGAGCGCGAGCAGTGGGCCTCCGCGTGCAACTTCTTCGCGGTGCGCCCCGGTGTCGTTCTCTCCTATGCCCGCAACGAGGCCACGCTGCGCGAGCTGGGAAAGATGGGCTTTCGCCAGATCTCGGCGGTGGAGTTTCTCACCGGCGAGGATTGCCTGAGCGATGATGAGCGGGCGGTGATCACGTTCGAGGGTGGCGAGCTGGTCCGTGGCGGCGGTGGCCCGCGCTGCATGACGTGCCCGATACAGCGCGATGACCCATGGCGATGAGCGCGACAGGAGGCGTGCGCACGAGCGCAGCGGAGACGTTGCTCATATCGCGGGCGATCGAGCTGCTCTCCAGGGGACCGGCCGATGCAATGACGCTCATCGCAGAGGTCTGCCAGCTCCCGGGCCCGCCGTCGCGCGTGGCCGAGGAGATGGCACTGGCTCTCTTTGCCGGAAGGCGCGACTTCACGCGCGACGGTGAAGGAATGTGGCGGCTGGCAGCCAATGCCGACCCGTCGACAATCTCGGCCCTCTCCTTCGTCGTCGTCGACGTCGAGACAACCGGAATGCGTGCATTGCACGGCGACCGCGTGACCGAGGTCGCCGCCACGATCGTGCGCAACGGCGTGGTGACCGACACGTTCCAGACGCTCGTGAATCCCGAGCGGCCCATCCCTCCCATGATCACCGCGCTCACCAGGATCACGTGGAACATGGTCAGGAACAAGCCGACCTTCCGCGAGATCTGCGATGAGCTGCTCGGCTTCATGGAAGGACACATCTTCGTGGCGCACAACGCCGGCTTCGACTGGCGCTTCATCGCGGCAGAAGTGGAGCGAGCGACCGCTGGACGCCTCCGGCTCGAAGGGCGACAGTTGTGCACGGTGCGCCTGGCCCGCGCGCTGCTCCCGCAACTGCGCCGGCGCTCGCTCGACCACGTGGCCGCCCACTACGGAGTGGAGATCATGTCCCGCCACCGCGCAGGCGGCGATGCCCTGGCCACGGCTCACTGCCTGCTGGGTCTGCTGCGCGACGCCGAGGATCGCGGCTGCACCTGCTGGGACGACGTCGAGCTGCTCGCCGGGCAGCGGCGGAAACGCCCCAGGCGGGGGCGCGCTCGGCGGTCGGCCCTGCCTCAGCCGGTGCGCGAGGATACGACGGCATGACCGCACCATGAGCGCACCCGGGCCGCTACTCCAGTCCCGCAGGCTCGGCGACTGGACCATCCACGCGATCCAGGCCGGCGGGCAGAAGCTGGATGGGGGCGCGATGTTCGGCGTCGTCCCGAAACCCCTCTGGGAGCGTCGCATCCCGGCCGACGAACGCAACCGGATCCAGCTCGGCATGCGGTGCATCCTCATCGAGCACGAATCGGAGCTGATTCTCATCGATACCGGAGCGGGCAACAAGGAAACGGAGAAGTTCCACGACATCTACGGAGTGGAGAACGCAGGCCGGGCGGGGCGAACGGCGCTGGAAGAGGGAGTCAGTGTGGCCGGCTTCGGCATGGACGAGATCACGCTCGTCATCAATTCCCACCTGCACTTCGACCACGCCGGCGGCAATACCTTCGCCGACCACGACGGCAGCGTGCACGTGTCCGCGCCGCGCGCACGCTACATGGTACAGGACGGGGAATATCGTTACGCCATGGGCACCAACGAGCGCACGGCGGCGAGCTACTTCCCCCACAACTTCGTCCCCGTTGCCCAGGCGGGGGTGCTGGAGCTTGTCGACGGTGAGCGCGAGGTCGTGCCGGGTGTGCGTCTCATCCCCACGCCGGGGCACACGCCACATCATCAGGGGATACTGCTCGAGTCTGCGGGCGAGCGCGCTTTCTACCTGGCCGACCTGGTTCCCACCAGGGCGCACCTCCCCTTGTCATGGATCATGGGTTACGACGTCGAGCCGCTGGTGACACTGGAGACGAAACGTCGCATTCTGGCGCGCGCGCTGGCCGAAGAGTGGCTCGTGATCTTCGAGCACGATGCGACGACGCCCTGGGGGCGGGTAGCGGAGGACCGCAAGGGATATCGCCTCGCCGACACTTGACGCTTCACCTGGCCGGCTCTAACTTTCGCGCTCACAACAGGTAAGCAGAGCGGCGCGGCCGCTCTCACCCTCTGGCCGATGCGCACGCGAGTCCCAGACAGCGCGGGTCGAGCTGCAGGAGTTCATCACGCCGGGCACCGGTCCGCCGTCTCATGCGGCGCGGTGCATCGCATCGTGGGCTCCGTGAGGAGTCCGCGATTTTTTTGTTCTTCTTCAAAGGAGCCAACCTATTCAGGATACGACGAAACGCGTTCGCGTCAACAAGCAGATCCGGATCAGTCCGATACGGGTCATCGGCGCGAACGGGGACCAGCTCGGGATCATGGAGGTCGACGCGGCGCTGTCGACCGCTGAACAGCAGGGGCTGGATCTCGTCGAGGTCGCTCCGATGGCTCGTCCCCCCGTAGCCCGGATCATGGACTATGGCAAGTACAAGTTCGAACAGGCGAAGCAGGCTCGCATCGCGAAGAAGAAGCAGCACGTGATCCAGTTGAAGGAAGTGAAGTACCGGCCCGGCATCGACCAGCACGACTTCGCGACGAAGACGCGTCACGCGCGGCGGTTCCTGGACGAGAAGAACAAGGTGAAGGTGACGATGATGTTCCGGGGGCGGCAGGTCGCGCACCCCGAGCTCGGCAAGGACGTGCTGGACCGCGTCGCCGCCGAGCTCGCTGATGTGGCAAAGGTGGAGACCGAAGGACGGCTGGAAGGCAAATCGATGACTATGATTCTCACGCCCAAATGAGCGAGCGCGTGTCATGCCCAAGATGAAAACCCACCGCGGAGCGAAGAAGCGCTTCAAGCTCACCGCGACCGGCAAGGTGAAGCGGATGAAGGCCTACAAGAGCCACATCCTCACGAAGAAGGACGCCAAGCGCAAGCGTCGTCTGCGCAGAGCCACGATAGTGGAAACCCCGGGCGAAGCCAGGAACATCAAGCGCCTGCTGCAGGCATAAGGGAGGAGACACGCAATGCCTCGCGCCAGATCGAACGTCCCGCGCCTCAAGCGCAAGAACAGGATCATGAAGGCAGCTCGCGGCGGAGTGGGAGGTCGCAGCAAGCTGTGGAAGGCTGCCAAGGAGAACGTGGAGCGCGGGTGGAAATACGCGTACCGCGACCGCAAGAATCGCAAGCGCGACTTCCGCCGCCTCTGGATCATCCGCATCAACGCGGCTGCCCACCAGAACGAGATGAACTACAACGCCTTCATGAACGGTCTCAGGAAGGCCGGCATCGAGATCAATCGCAAGGTCCTCGCCGATCTCGCCGTGCGCGATCCACAGGCCTTCACCATGCTCGCCGACAAGGCACGCTCGGCGCTCGAAGCCGCGTAGCGCCTCGCGCTGCGTGACAACTCACGCCGCGCGCGCTTCGCCGCCGTCATTCCCGCACAAGCGGGGATCCATTTTCCAGAGCGCAACGTGACACTGGAGCAGCTCCTCCACGAAGCGGCCAGCCTGGAGCACGAAGGGCTGGCCGCCATCGCGCAGGCCGATGACGCCGATGCGCTGGCCCGGGAACGCACGGCGCTCACCGGTCGCCGGAGCGGTCGCCTCACGGCGATGATGCGCGCGCTGCCGGCGCTCGCGCCCGCTGACCGTCGTACGGCCGGCGCTGAGGTGAACCGCGTCAAGCGCGTCCTCGACGAAGCGCTGGCCGCGCGCGAGATCGCCCTCCGCGGCTCCGGTTCGGAGACGGGCGAAGGCTCGCTCGACCTCACCATGCCGGCCCGACGGCGCTGGATCGGCGCGAGACACCCGGTCACGCTTGTCATCGACGAGGTCGCCGCGATCTTCCGGGAGCTGGGCTTCACCATCGCGCTCGGTCCCGAGGCCGAGCTCGAGTGGTACAACTTCGGAGCCCTCAATTTTCCTGCCGATCACCCGGCAATGGACCTGCACGACACCCTGTACATCGGTGAAGGTGTGCTGCTGCGCACTCACACATCGCCGGTGCAGGTTCGAACGCTTCAGCGCCACGCACCACCCGTGCGCGTGCTCATCCCGGGCAACGTGTACAGGCGTGACTTCTTCGATGCCTCGCATGCGCCAATGTTCGCGCAGATCGAAGGGCTCGCCATCGATGAAGGCGTGAGCTTCGTCGACCTCAAGGCCACGCTTACCCGCTTCGCAAATCTCTTCTTCGGGGCCACGCGCACGCGCTTCCGCCCGAGCTTCTTCCCCTTCACCGAGCCATCCGCCGAGATGGATGTGGAGTGCCGGATGTGCGGAGGGAGCGGCTCCGGCTGCGCGAGCTGCAAGGGCACCGGGTGGATGGAGATACTCGGCTCCGGCATGGTGCATCCCGCGGTGCTCGAAGCCGCGGGCGTCGACAGCGAGCGCTACACGGGCTGGGCGTTCGGAATGGGGCCGGCGCGCGTTGCGATGCTCCGCTACGGGATCCCGGACATCCGCGTGCTCTACGATTCCGATGTCCGGTTCCTCGAGCAGATCGCGCGATGAACGCGTCCTACGAATGGCTGTGCGAGATGATTGGCCGCGAGCCGTACGCGGACCTGTCGCCGAACGACCTGCGCGATCTCATCACATCGCGCTGTGCGACGGTGGACGACGTCATCCCGTTGCGCGAGGATCTCGCGGGGATCGTCGTCGCGCGCGTCGTCGAGGCAACGCGGCACCCGGGTTCCGACCACCTTTCGGTAACGCGGGTCGACGCCGGCGGTGGCGAGCTCGTCGACGTCGTGTGCGGAGCGCCCAACGTGCGCGCCGGTGCGCTCTATCCCTTCGCGCCGGTCGGGGCCGTCCTGCCCGGCGGCCTGAAGATCGAGAAACGCAAGATCCGTGGCGCGACATCGGAAGGGATGCTCTGCTCGGCGCGCGAGCTGGTCCTCGGCAGCGATCATGAGGGTATCATGGAGCTCACCGTGAACGCGGCGCCCGGTACGCCGCTGCTGCGCGCGATGCCGCTGGGAGATGCGCGTCTCGTCATAGATGTCATGCCGAATCGTCCCGACCTTCTCTCCCACCTCGGCATTGCCCGTGAGATCGCGGCCGCGCTGGGACATCCGCTCGCGGCCGAGGATGCCCACCGTCGCCCGGATGCTGCGACCGCTGTTTCGACTGCGACGGCCGGCGGCATGCATTCAGCCGTTGTCGACGGCGTGCGCGTCAGCATCGCCGACACGGATGGCTGTCAGCGCTACATCGGCGCGGTGATACGGGGCGTCACCATCGCGCAGAGTCCGGACTGGTTGGTCAGGCGCCTGGTCGCAGTCGGGCTGCGTCCGATCAACAACGTCGTGGACATCACGAACTACATGCTGCATGGCTTCGGCCAGCCCATGCACGCGTTCGATCTCGCGAAGCTCGACGGCCCGGAGATCGTCGTTCGTCGCGCCGGTGACGGGGAACGGCTCACGACGCTGGACGGTGTCGATCGCAGACTCGACCCGTCCATGACGGTGATCGCCGACGCGAGCCGAGCGCACGCGGTGGCCGGTGTCATGGGCGGTGCGGATTCGGAGGTGACGGCGTCCACTGCCGACATACTCCTCGAGGTTGCCGCCTTCGATGCGGTACGTGTGCGCGCGACCCGCCGCTCCATCGGGCTGTCGACGGATGCGAGCTATCGCTTCGAGCGCGGAACGGACGTTGACGCCGCCGCAAGCCGCACGCGGCAGGCGGTCGACCTCTTCGAGAAGATCGCCGGTGGCCGCCTGTCGGGTTCGCCCGCCGACGTCTACCCTGCGCCCGCCACGCCAACCAGGCTCACCCTTCGGCCCGCGCGCGTCCTGCGTCTCCTCGGCGAATCCGTCGGCACCGATGAGATCACGTCCCTGCTCCGGCCGATCGGCTTCAGCATCACGGACGCGCCGCCAGATGCGCATGGCGTACCGCTGCCGGCTGCCGCTGCTGCGCCGGCCGCTGGCGCCGAATCAGCGCCTGCACTGCTGCGTGTCACCGTCCCGAGCTGGCGCCGTGATATCGAACGCGAGGTGGACCTCATCGAGGAGGTCGCCCGGCTGCGAGGCTACGACTCGTTCTCCTCCGAGCTGCGTCCGTTCCGTCCGGGCGCGGTTCCCGATGATCCGATGTGGAGCAGGGCCGACCACATCCGCGGCGCCCTCATCGCCGAAGGCATCCTCGAGACAAGGGCGATGCCGTTCGTCCGTGGCCACGAAACCGGCTTCGTACGCGTGACGAATCCGCTGGCCGAGAACGAAGCATACCTCAGGCGCGACCTGCTCGACACGCTCGCCCGCCGGGCGGAGTTCAACCTCTCGCACATGCAGGGCGACGTACGGCTGTTCGAGATCGGCGCCACATTCACTCCCGGCGGCCGGCGCGGACTGCCGGTGGAGGAGATGCACGCCGCACTCCTCGTGATGGGCCGCCGCCGGCCGGTGCATTTCACCGAGCCGGTGCCTCCGGCGTTCGATGCATGGGACGCGCGCGGCCTTGCAGAGCGTCTGGCCCGAGCCGCGTTCCCCGGAGCTGCGATCGGCACGGAGCCGCGCGCAGGCGGCAACGCGAACCGTGACAGCGGCCGGCGTGCCGCCGGTAAGGGCGACGACGCCGTGTTGTGGGATGTGCTCGTCGATGGCAGGCGCGTGGGACACGTATCGCGTGTCGCTCTCGACGCCCCTGTCTGGGCGTCGCCGGCTTTTGGTGTCGAGCTCGCGCTCGCCACGATCGAATCTGCGCCCGTGGCCGCGCGTGGTCGCTCGCTCCGGGCAACCGCGCCGGAGCCCGGCCGCGAACTCGCGCGCGGGCAGCAACGAGGCGATGCCGGTGAGGAGCGCCCCCGATTCCAGCCGCTGCCATCCACGCCCGCCGTCGAGATCGACATCGCCCTTCTCGTGCCGGACGCCGTGCCGGCGGCTGCGGTGGACACGCTCCTGCGCTCGACGTCGGGCACGCTGCTGGAGCGTCTCGAGTTGTTCGACGAGTACCGCGGGCCAGGCGTTCCGGACGGACATCGCAGTCTCGCCTGGCGGTTGACGTTCCGCCATCCCGAGCGCACTCTACGCGACAGGGAGATCGAAGGCAGGCGTGAGAAGCTGCTTCGCCAACTCGAGGATGAGCTTGGAGTCAGACAACGGACGTCCTGATGCCGCGGCGCTCGCCGAACTCGAGCAGCTCGTGCGCAACGTCGGAGAGGAGCTCGCAGCCTTCCGGCATCGCGCGCTCCGGGCCGAGCAGCGCGTGAGGGACATCGAGGAGCGGCTCACTGCCGCCGGCGAACTGGGCGGCGGGAGCTGGCAGGCAGCCGAGACCGCGCGCGAGAACAGCGAGCTCAGGGCGCGTCTGGAGCTCGCGTCCGATCGCACCCGCAAGATGCTCCGGCGCGTGCGCTTCATGCGCAACCAGCACACCGGCCGCGGCAAGTGACCGCGCGGGAAGAGCAAGCCGTGGCCGGGAAGAAGACCGTGGTGCGCGTCACCATCGTCGATGAGGAGTACAGCATCCGAAGTGACGAGACCACGGAGCACACGCGGCGTGTGGCGGATCATGTCGATCGGACCATCCGGAGCGTGCTCGGCACCGGCTCCGTGATCGAGGTTCAGAAGGCGGCGATTCTCGCGGCGCTCCAGATCACGGACGAGCTGTTCAAGGAACGCGAAGCGTCGAAGGACCTCGCAGCATCCATGCGCTCGCTCTGCGCCGACGTCCGCCGCTGGCTACCCCCGGCGAAGCGCGGCGACAAGGCGGCGAAAGCGTAAACCTTCGCCGCCGGCAATTCCATTTGCCTTTTGGCCGGCCCGCGTATTAGCTTGCCCCCAAGCTGCCCGCCGAACTCCGTAGGTTCAAGCTGCCTTTGTAGTTAGCCAGCCCCAGCCGAGGCCCTTCGCCGGCCCGGTCCGGACCGGTTTGACTCTGGCGCAACCTGTGGCCCGGCGTGGCTTTCTCCCGAGTCCGTGGCGAGGCCGCGGTGGAGCATAGATCGCATGAACGAGATCATCGTTGTGGCCGCGCTTGGCGTACTCAGCATCGTCGCCTCCGCGGCCTTTTTCGTCTTCGGGAAGCGCGCCGGTCGCAGTGCCGAGCGGGAGAAGCAGGGCGCGGCCAGGGCAACCGCGGAGGAAACGGCGGCCAGGATCATGGGTGAGGCCGAACGCGAGGCAGCGACACTGCGCAAGGGTGCCGTGGTCGCCGGAAAGGAGGAACTGATCGGGCTGCGCCAGGAGTGGGAACTCGAGGCGCGTGCCCGGCGCGAGGACGTGGAGCGCGAGGAGCGGCGCGTCCAGGAACGCGACAGCGTTCTCGACCGCAAGTTCGATATTCTCGATCAGCGCGACAAGGAGCTGGGCAGGCGCGGCAGCGAGATGGGCAGGCGGGAGAAGGCCACAGCCGACCGGGAGGCCGAGCTCGAGCGGCTTGTTTCCGATGAGCGCCGCCGCCTGGAGACGCTCGCCGGAATCTCCGCGGCCGAGGCGAAGGCGGAGCTGATGCGGCGCATGGAGGAAGAGGCGCAGGCCGACGCGTCCAACAGGATTCGGGAGATCAGGGAGAGCGCACGGCGCAACGCCGAGCGCGAAGGGAAGAAGATCGTCGCCCTCGCGATCCAGCGCATTGCCGCCGAGCACACCGCCGAGAGCTCCGTCGCCGCCGTATCGCTCCCGAGCGATGAGATGAAGGGACGCATCATCGGCCGGGAAGGGCGGAACATCCGCGCCTTCGAGCTCGCAACTGGTGTGGATGTCATCATCGATGATACGCCGGACACTGTCGTTGTCTCCTGCTTCGAGCCGATCCGCCGCGAGGTCGCTCGTCTGGCTCTGGAGAAGCTGGTCGCGGATGGACGCATACACCCTGGCCGGATCGAGGAAGTCGTGGAGAAGGCGCGGCGCGAGGTCGACACGCAGATCCAGGAGATCGGCGAGCGCGGTGCGTACGATGCAGGTGTGCACGGCCTTCACTCCGAACTCGTCCGGCTCATCGGGCGCATGCACTGGAGAACGAGCTACGGCCAGAACATCCTGCAGCACTCGAAGGAAGTGGCCTGGCTGGCCGGTATCATGGCGGCGGAGCTGGGGCTCGACGTGGCGATGGCGAAGCGCGGCGCCCTGCTCCATGATGTCGGCAAGGTTCTCACGCACGAGCACGAGGGCACGCACGTGCAGCTCGGCGTGGAGATGGCGACGAAGTACGGCGAGCATCCGCTCGTCGTGAACTGCATCGCTGCGCATCACGACGATGTGCCGCACGAGAGCGAGGTATCGGTCCTCGTGCAGGCGGCCGATGCGATCTCCGGCGCGCGCCCTGGCGCGCGGCGCGAGGCATTCGAGACGTACGTCAAGCGACTGGAAGGTCTCGAGCGGATCGCCTCGAGCTATCGCGGCGTGGAGAAGGTGTTTGCCATCCAGGCAGGGCGCGAGGTGCGCGTCATGGTCACGCCCGATGATGTCGATGACGCGCGCATGTCGGTGCTGTCCGAGGAGATCGCGCGCCGGATCGAGGGCGAGCTGCAATACCCGGGGCAGATCAAGGTCGTTGTCATCCGGGAGACAAGGGCGGTCGATTTTGCCCGCTGAGCTGATCGACGGCAGGGCGATCGCGCGGGAGATCCGCGACCGTGTGGCCGCCGACGTGACAGGGCTCGTGGCCGGCGGCGTGCGACCCGGCCTTGCCGTGATACTCGTCGGCGATGACGCTGCGAGCGCGGTGTACGTGCGCGCCAAGCAACGCGCATGCGAGGAGGCGGGGATGCACAGCGTCACCATCCGGCTTTCCGCGACCACCACCGAGGCCGAGCTGCTGGCACATGTGGACGCCCTCAACGCAGACAGCGCTGTGCATGGCATTCTGGTCCAGATGCCGCTGCCGTCGCAGATTCATTCCGACACCGTGATTCGCAGGATTCTGCCCGAGAAGGATGTTGACGGCTTCCATCCGGTCAACGTCGGGAAGTTGCTCATCGGAGAGCGTGACGGCTTCGTGCCGTGCACGCCGGCCGGAGTCCAGCAGTTGCTCATGCGGAGCGGTGTGGAGACCCGCGGCTCGGAATGCGTGATCGTGGGCCGCAGCAACATCGTGGGCAAGCCGATGGCGGCGCTCATGGTTCGCAGCGGGCGTGGCGGTGACGCGACGGTGACCATCTGCCACAGCCGAACGCGTGATCTCCCGGAGCATGTTCGTCGTGGCGATATCGTTATCGCCGCGGCCGGCAGGCCGCGCCTGATCACGGGCGACATGCTCAAGTCGGGCGCGGTGGTCATCGATGTAGGCGTGAATCGGGTGGCGGACGCATCGGCGAAGAGCGGCTACAGCCTCGTGGGCGACGTGGACTTCGAAGGAGCGCGAAGGATAGCCTCCAGGATCACGCCGGTCCCGGGCGGCGTCGGACCCATGACGATCGCCATGCTTCTCACGAATACGGTGCGAGCCGCTGCGGCCGGAGCTCGACCGTGAGTGAACGTCGCCGCCCGGCGGAATCCCGCCAGTCCGACGAGGACCCGCAACCGGGCCTGTTCCCGTCGTCGGAGCCGCGCTCACCACGTCAGTCCCGCCCTCCCCGGCGCTCCCGCGCAAGCGGGAACACATTGCCTCCTCGCCCGATTGCCGAGGATGCCTCACCGGGGACGACCCCCGCCACAGCCATCGCGATATCCACGCTCACGAGGATCGCACGCGATGTCGTCGAGGGAGCCGTTCTCCCGCTCTGGGTGCGCGGCGAGGTCACCGATTTCAAGTGGCATCGCAACGGTCACTGGTACTTCTGCCTGCGCGACCGGGCTGCGCGACTCCGCTGCGTCGTGTGGTCGCGCGACCAGGGCGCGATACCGGCTCCGCCGGACGATGGCATGCAGGTGGCCGCCGAGGGTCAGCTCACCGTCTACGCGGCGCGCGGCGAGATGCAGTTCAGCGTGCGTGCCATGGATGCTGCGGGCGACGGACTCTGGCGCAAGGCGCTGGAGCGAACGCGCGCTGCACTGGAGGTCGACGGCCTCCTGGCGCTTGATCGCAAGCGCGCCCTCCCCCGTTTCCCGCGTCGCATAGCGGTTGTCACCAGTCCGAGCGGCGCTGCGCTGCACGACATCGTCGCGGTGGCCCGGAGGCGCGACGCCTCGGTCCGGGTCGTTCTGATTCCGGCGCAGGTCCAGGGTGATGGCGCGGCCGCGGAGTTGCGCGCCGCAATCGAGAGAGTTGGCCGATGGGGCGGGGCCGACCTCGTGATCATCGGCCGCGGCGGGGGCGGCCGCGAGGATCTCTGGGCGTTCAACGACGAACGTCTCGCACGCGCGCTTGCACGCTGCCCGATACCGACCGTCTCGGCTGTCGGCCACGAGACGGACATCACCATATGCGACCTCATCGCCGACCTGCGCGCGGCCACTCCTTCCGCCGCGGCGGAGGCTGCGGTCCCGGTTCGCGAAGAATTGCGCATCCGCCTCGGTGCGTCGGGCCGCGCACTGTCCGCCGCGGCCGACCGCTGTCTCGCTCGTGCGCGCGATCGCATGTCGGTCGGCCGGCTTTCACTCGTGCGAGCCGCAGCGGAATCGATGCAGCGCTGCCGCACCCGGCTCGAACGCGGCGCCGGACGCCTGAACGCGCTCAGCCCGCTCGACACTCTTGGCCGCGGCTACGCGGTCGCTCGCGATTCCACCGGCCGCACACTCGGCCGGGTTGCCGATTTCACACCCGGCGAGTCCTTCGACCTCCTCGTGCGGGACGGCGTCGTCAGCGCGACCGCGGACGCGATCCGCGCGGAGCCCTGACAGGATGCAGCCCTCCTTCGAAGAGAATCTGTTGCGTCTCGAAGCGATCATCACCGAGCTCGAGAGGGGCGAGCCGGCACTCGATCAGGCGCTTCGTCTGTTCGAGGAAGGCATCGTGCGGCTGCGTGCGGCGGAATCGCTACTGGCCGCGGCCGGCGAAAGCGTGAAGCAGTTGAACGAGAATGACGACGGAACCTTCGGGCTCTCTGACCTCGAGGACTGACCTGTCCGGCGCGCACCGGGCCGGCGATGGACGAACCGGTGATGTGTCGGATGTCGTGCCCGATTTCTCCGCCGACCGCGCGGCGATCGCCGCGGCCCTCGATTTCTTCCGCTCGCGTTTCCTCGTCGATCTGCCTGATAGTGTGGCGGCGGCGATCGGCTACGCCGTGCTCGGTGAGGGCAAGCGCTTCCGCGGCGTTCTGCTCATGGCCTCGTACCGCGCCGTCGGCGGCGTCGGAGATGCGAGCCATCTCGCCGCGGCGGTCGAGGTCGTGCACGCCTACTCGCTCGTGCACGACGACCTCCCATGCATGGACGACGACGATGTCAGGCGCGGTCGTCCGGCTGTGCATCGCGCGTTCAGCGTGCCGGTAGCCACCGCAGCCGGGCTTGCCATGGTCCCGCTCGCGGCACGTTGCGCGCTGCACGCGGCCCATTCGCTGCGGTTGCCCGAGACCGGTGCTGGTGCCATCGTTATGGAGCTCATGCGCGCTTCGGGTGCGGGCGGCATGATCGGCGGCCAGCTCCTCGATCTGTACGGCGAGGGTACCTCGATGTCGCTGGAGGCGCTGGAAGGAATCCACCGCGCGAAGACCGGAGCGCTGATCGCGGCGTCGGTGCGGCTCGGAGCACTGGCCGCGGAGGCCGATGCGGCGCAGCTCTCCGCGCTCGACAGTTACGGGGACGCGGTCGGCCTCGCCTTCCAGATCGCCGACGATGTGCTCGATGTGACGAGCACGACGGGCGAGCTGGGGAAGACGGCCGGCCGCGACGCTGTACTGTGCAAGAGTACATACCCCGCGATCATCGGGGTCGATGGCGCCGTCGCGCGGGCCGCCGCGTTGATCGAGCGCGCCTGCTCGGCGCTCGATGATGCAGGTCTCCTCACGCCGTCGCTGGAGCATCTGGCGCGCTTCAACCTCACGCGTCGGTCGTGAGTGGTCCGTGTCTCACGCTATGGCTTGTCTGACCCTGTAACGGGAAGAGCATGATCGATCTCGACCGTCTGCGTTCTCCGGACGACCTCAAGTCCATGTCGCGCGATGAACTCCGCGCGCTGTCGGATGAGATCCGCCAGCGCCTCATTGAAGTCTGCTCGCGCACGGGCGGGCACATCGGCGCCGGACTCGGCGTCGTGGAGCTCTCGGTGGCCGTGCATCACGTCTTCGATGCGCCTCGTGACCGGATCGTGTGGGATGTGGGGCATCAGGGGT
Organism: Gemmatimonadaceae bacterium; assembly: GCA_050733695.1. Lineage (GTDB taxonomy): Bacteria > Gemmatimonadota > Gemmatimonadetes > Gemmatimonadales > Gemmatimonadaceae > JBOHTO01. The sequence continues at coordinate 15,137 of JBOHTO010000100.1, forward strand.
ACCCCCACAAGCTCCTCACCGGTCGCGCGGAAGAGATGGAGACGCTGCGGCAGGAGGGCGGTATCTCCGGCTTTCTCAAGCGCGCCGAGAGCGAGTACGACACATTCGGCGCAGGTCATGCGGGCACCGCCATCTCGGCCGCCTGCGGCATGGCCGCCGCTCGCGATCTCGCCGGTGACGACTTCAAGGTCGTCGCGATACTTGGCGATGGCGCACTCACCTGCGGCCTCTCGTACGAAGGACTGAACAACGTCGGCGCGTCCGATCGCGACTTCATCGTCATCCTCAACGACAACGAGATGTCGATCGCGCCCAACGTCGGTGCCGTTTCCAGGTACCTCACGTCCATCCAGGCCAACCCGCTGTACAATCGCGTCCGCGCAGCGATCGGAAGCGTGATGGACCAGGCGCCCGGCAAACTCGCCGCCGTCGGCAGCCTCGTTCGCAAGTGGGAGGAGAGCCTCAAGACGTTCCTCACACCCGGTGTGCTCTTCGAGGAGCTGGGGCTGCGCTACTTCGGCCCCATCGACGGACACGATATCGACTCCCTCGTGGACACCCTCTCAGCCGTCCGCGGCATGGGTGGCCCGCGCATCGTGCACGTGATCACCCAGAAGGGGAAGGGATTCCCCGCGGGTGAGAGCCTGCAGAAGTGGCACGCGCTCCCCGCTGGACACGATCCGGCCACCGGCAAGCTGCTCAAGCAGTCCTCCGCCAACCCCGGCTACACGGTGGTCTTCGGCACCGGGCTCACGCAGCTCGCCAGCGAGCGCAGCGACATCGTCGCTATCACGGCGGCCATGGACAGCGGTACCGGAACGAACATCTTCGCCGCCGAGCACCCGGACCGGTTCTTCGATGTCGGAATCGCGGAGGGCCACGCCGTGACGTTCGCCGCAGGGATGGCGACGCATGGCATCCGGCCGGTGTGCGCCATCTACTCGACCTTCCTGCAGCGCGCATACGATAACATCATCCACGATGTCGCCATCCAGGGGCTCCCGGTCATCTTCTGCATGGACCGCGCGGGACTCGTCGGTGATGACGGGCCCACCCACATGGGGCTGTACGATATCGCCTACATGCTCGCGGTGCCTGGGATGACGGTGACCGCCCCGAAGAACGGCGACGAGATGCTCGGCCTTCTCCGCGCTGCCATGAATCACACGGGCGGACCGTTCTGCATTCGCTATCCGCGCGACGCGTCACCCGACAGGGTGGGCCCCATCGCCGAAATCAGGGCGGTTCCGTACGGCACGTGGGAAGTGCTGCGGCACGGGTCCGAGCTCGCCATCCTCGCGGTGGGGACGATGGTGCTCCCCGCGCTCGCCGCCGCGGAGGATCTCGCGGCGGAAGGGCTCGATGTCAGCGTCGTGAACTGCCGCTATCTCAAACCCTTCGACGCTACCGTGCTCGGCGAGGTGATCTCCGAGCACCGCCAGATACTCGTGGTCGAGGAGGGAACCGTCGTGAACGGGTTCGGCGCACTGATGGCGGCTACTGTGGCGCGGATTGACCCGGCCGTGCGCGTCGCGACGCACGGCGCTCCCGATCGCTTCATCGAGCAGGCACCGCGCGCGCGGCAGCTCGCCATTACGGGTCTCGACCGGGCGGGCATCGCGGCGCGCGTGCGCTCGCTGCACGGCAGCGAGGCGATGGCAGGGTAATGCGGCTCGGAGTCATCGGGCACCGCGGATATCACGGATTGCCCGGCGTGCTGCGCTCGCTCCTCGAGCTGGCGCCGGGACTCGACGTCGACCTCTCGTTCGAGACGGATCTGCACGACACCGCCAACGGCGGCGCGCTACTCAGCGATCCTGCGGACATCGACGCGCTCCTCACGCTCGGCGGAGACGGCACGCTGTTGCGCGGCGCGCGCTTTCTCGACGGTCACCAGGTTCCGATACTGGGCGTGAACCTCGGACGGCTCGGTTTTCTTACGGGCGCCAGCGCCGAAGAGATCGAGCCCGCGATGCGCCGTTTTGCCGCGGGTGATTTCCGCGCGGAAGCGCGCATGGTGCTCGCGGGCTCGCTCGTCGACGGGAACGGAGAGGAGCGGCTGGAATGGGCCGCGCTCAACGACATCGTGTTGCACAAGGGCGGGTTCGCGCGCGTGGTGGAGTTGAGAGTCCTCGTCAACGACGAGCACGTCGCGTCGTACGCCGCCGACGGGCTCGTGATCTCGACGCCCACCGGTTCCACCGGCTACAGTCTCTCCGCGGGCGGCCCCATCGTAGTGCCGACGGTGGAGTCCATCATCATCACGCCGATATCCGCCCACACGCTCGCGATCCGCCCGGTCGTGCTCCCGCCAACGGCCGAGGTCACCGTGCGCGTCAACGATGCGCCCGAGGAGCTTCTGGTCACGGTCGACGGACAGGTTGGCACCAACGTGGGGCGCGGGGAGGCACTCGTAGTCCGGCGCTCCGAGAAATCGGTGCTGCTCGTGCGCTTCCCCGGGATGACCTTTTTCACCCGCATGCGGCGCAAGCTGGGATGGGGTGGTCTGGCGGACCGCGACAGCGACGCCGACAGAGGATGCTGACCGAGCTCCGGATCCGGAACTTCGCGATAATCGAAGCGCTCCACCTGCCGCTGGCGCCCGGCTTCAACGCGCTGTCGGGGGAGACGGGCGCGGGCAAATCCATCATCGTCGGCGCGCTCGGGCTCCTGCTCGGTGAGCGCGCGAGCGCGGATCTCGTTCGTACCGGTGCGGAGCGCGCGTCGGTCGAAGGCGACTTCGACATCGAGCGGCAGGAAGAGCTCGCGCGGCTGCTCGACGAACGCGGCTTCGAGACAGACGGGCACACGGTCGTGCTCAAACGAGAAGTATCGCGCGCCGGGCGCACGCGGGCATGGGTGAACGGAACGCCGGTCACGGCCGGTGTCCTCGCCGAGCTCGGCCGGCTGCTCGTCGACCTGCACGGACAGCACGAAGCGCAGACGCTGCTCGACAGCGAGTCGCAGCGCGAGATTCTCGATGCATTCGGTGCGGCGGCCGGCAGCGTCGCGGCCGTGGCCTCGGCCCACGCTGCGCTCGACGCGGTTCGCACCGAGATCGCCACGCTCGAAGCGCGGCGCAGCGAGGCGGAGCAGCGCGCGGACTACCTGCGTCACGTCGCCGCCGAGATCGAGGGCGCGCGGCTCAGTGAGGGTGAAGACGTGCGGCTGGAAGAAGAGGCGCGGCGGCTGGAGCACGCGGAGGAGTTGCGCTCGCTCGCGACGACAATCGCCTCCGCGGTGGACGGCGAGGACGACTCCGCCCTCAGACGCCTTGCCGCGGCACAACGTGCGCTCGCCTCCATCCAGCGCATCGATCCCTCTCTGGTCCCGCTGCAGAAGCTGTTCGACGATTCATTCTATGCGCTCGAGGAACTCTCGCGCCTGCTGCTGGAATACGAGCGGGCGATCGACGTCGATCCCGCGCGGCTGGAAGAGGCGCGACGCAGGCGGGAACTGCTGTATCGATTGATGCAGAAGTACGGCGCGACTGCCGCGGACGTGATCGAGAGCGGGAGGCATGCGCGTGCGGAACTGGACCTGCTCGATTCGGCGGGCCTGGATCTCCGGTCGCTCGAAACGCGCGCGGGTGCTGCCGCTGCGCAGCTCCGCGCCGCCGCCGGGCAGTTGAGCGCGACGCGGCGCGACGCGGCGGCGCGGCTGGGCCGGACGGTCACGGCCATGCTGCCCGAGCTGGGAATGCCGGGCGGAGCCTTCGATGTGGCTCTGCCACCGCGGGAGGAGATCGGCCCGGATGGTGCGGAGGATGTGGAGTTCCGCGTCGCTCTCAACGTCGGCCACGACGCGCGTGCGCTTGCGCGCGTTGCCTCGGGAGGCGAGCTCTCGCGCATCATGCTCGCGCTCAAGACCACGCTCGCGCGCCTCGATCGCGTGCCCACGCTCGTCTTCGACGAGGTGGACGCGGGTATCGGCGGGCGCGTGGGGCTGAACGTCGGCGACACGCTGCGCCGCGTGGCGGAGCATCATCAGGTGTTCGCGGTCACGCATCTGCCGCAGATCGCGGCGCGAGCGCACAATCACATCCTTGTGGCCAAGAGCGAGCGCGGGGGGATAACGGCGGCGGACATCGCTGTCGTGGGCGGTGCAGCGCGTGTGGAGGAGATCGCGCGCATGCTGGGGGGCGATCCCGAGAGTGATGTCAGCCGCGCCCACGCGCGCGAACTGCTTGCTGGTCAGCCAGAGAGCTGACCCCCTCGCGGAAGCGTGAGCGTGAAACGCGACCCCTCGCCGATCGTGCTCGCAACGGTGAGATCGCCGCCCATCGCCCTCGCGAGATCACGACTGATCGACAGCCCCAGCCCCACGCCAATCCTCGAACCGGATGAGCCAGGGTTGAGCTGCGTGAACGGCTCGAAGACGGCATCCAGCTTGTCCGCGGGAATGCCCCTGCCCGTGTCGGTCACGTGAATGATGATCGCACTCTCGTCGCCCCTGCATCCCAGCGTGATCCGCCCGCCGGCCGGCGTGAATTTCACAGCGTTCGAAAGCAGGTTGACGAGAATCTGCTGCACCTTCGCAGGGTCGGCCCGCCCCATCAGCTCGTGGTCACAATCCACTTCACCCGCAAGGACTCCTTTCCCGTCGATCAGCGGCCGGATCAAGTCGACCGAGTTTGTGAGCGTCTCGCGGACCAGAAAATCGCGGACGTTGTAGGTTGCACGCCCGCTATCGAGGCGCGCAAAATCCAGGATCTCCGTGATCAACCCGAGCAGGTGCCTCTGATTGCGCCTGATCCTTCCGAGGTCGGCACGCTGTTGCTCCGTCACCGGTCCATGCAACCCGAGGTCGATGAGGTCGGTAAAGCCGCCGATGGCGTTGAGTGGCGTGCGAAGCTCGTGGCTCATCGCGCCGAGGAACTCGGACTTCGCCCGGTTGGCTTTCTCGGCAGCGAATCGGAGCGCACTTGCCTCTCCGTGCGTGCGCGCGCTGTCCAGCGCCCGTGCGCTGCGCTTCGCCAGATCCTCTGCCAGACGCACGTCGTTGTCGTTGAACGGAGGGTCGTCCGGGTTGCTGACGAAGGTGATAGCGCCGAGCAGCGCCCCTCGCGAAATCAATGGAACGGTCAGAAGCGACCCGACCCCCATACTCCGCAGCAGGCGCAGACACTCCTGGCTCTGATGGCCTCCCGCGCGGACGGCATCGGCACCGTCCACGGTCATGGTCGGCTGCTGCGACCGGAGCGCGATTGACACGCCGAATTGTTCGTCGGGCAACGGCTGCCAGTGATTCCTGAGCTCATCGGCGATCGCCTGCTTCGCCGGATCGGCGCGGATCACGCCCATGCGTTTCGGTGCTCCATCCTCCCCGATCAGGTCGACTATGCACCATCCGCCGGGTGCCGACAGCGTCAGCGCCCGCATTGACCGCAGCGTCGCTTTCACATCGAGCGAGTCCCCCAACCTGCCGCTCGCTTCGGACAGTACGCGAGCGCGTCCCCCCGAGGCGGTGGCTTCCTCGGCAACTGCCTGGTCCCGAAGCGCGCTGAGCAGCAGTCGCTCGGCGATTTCTGTCTGTCGTCCGGGCGCACTCTCGGGGTTGGTAACATCGATATCCCGTAGCTCAAGCAGCAGGTGCCCGGCGCGGCCATCACCGTCCATAACCGGCCAGACGGTGAAGGTCAGCGTGTTCGATGCCGCTTCAGCCCGGGCAAGAATCTCATCCTGCGTCGCGATGCCAAAGTGAAGCGCCCGATCGAGTGCGGCGACGATACTCGTCCTGCTCTTGACCTGGAGCGTGTCGGCCGCTGGCCTGCCGGTCGCGTCGCCTCCCGCCGCATCTGTCAGCCGGCGGAAGGCGGCGTTGGCGTACATGACGATGTGCCTTGCTCCGGCGGTAACAGCGAAGGGCACGGGTGCATGTTCGAGGAGACCGCGGAATGCGGCAACCAGAGCGACATCGTCGTCGCCGCCGTCGCCGTCGTTCGCAACGCCTCGATCCATGGCCACGTCTGCGGTCGCTGCCTCAGCGCGGGCCGGACCGGCTGTCCTCTTCGACAGTGTCGCTCTGCAGTTCCGGGATGCCCGTGATTATCCCCCGATACCCGGTGAGTGGGCCGCCGATGGCGGCACCCTCGTCAGTGATGTCATAGGTCCGGAATTCGCGGCTGTGTTCGGTGCCACGCATCTTCACGATCACCATCACGCTGCGCAGCTCGCCATCGATCTCCACGTACCGCTGCAGGATGATGTCGTCCGTGACGAAGGAGACCTTGTCGGTGGTGAACTGCACGTCGCTGAACTTGCCGATGATCTCGGCCGTCATCAGCACTGTGATGCCGGACGAGGTCAGAGCCCCCACAAGGCGATAGAGCGACTCCCGGAAGTCCTCGCGGAACGTGGGTGCGAGGGCGACCTCGAAACCCGACAGCGAGTCGATGACAACACGGTTGGCGCCAAGGCGCTTGACGCTGGCAAGTATCTCGGTAAGGGTCTCGTCGACCGAGAGGTCGAGGGGGCGGAGATATATCATCTCCAGCCGACCGTCGCGGATCATCTCCGCCATCCCCGCGCCGCGTGCCACCCCGCGTGCGATGTATTCCTCCGGATATTCCTCGAAGACGGCCACCACGCATGACTCTCCCTGCCTGAGCCCTTCGGCGACGAACTGCATCGCAAAAGTCGTCTTTCCGCTCCCCGCGGGGCCGGCCAGCATCACGGCGTCCCCAGCCGGAATGCCGCCGCTCATCATCTCGTCGAGCCCCGGCACGCCCGTGGAGAGCACCTTGGCCTGGTTGCGCACCCGGTCCTGCTGTTGCTCGGGGATGCGCGGGAATACCTCTACTCCGCTGGAGGTCATCCGAACCGTGTGCAGGCCGGGCATGGGCGCCCGCCCGCGAGCCTTCACGACCTGGAGCTTGCGAACTACGGAGTTGCGGTCGATGGCCTGTGTGAGCCACAGAATGCCATCGGCCACGGTGAACATCGGATGCTGGTCGCTTTCGGAGTATTCGCCAAGCAGGAAGGAAGTGACCTCCCAACTCGTCAGGTGAAGGGCGAGTCGCTGCACGAAGTGATCGATCGGCATCGACTCGGGCGCGCCTTGCCCCTGCTCGACTCGGGAGATCCCTCTGAACGAGTCCACGATGACTATCGCCGGGTTTGCGCGCTCGACCTCGCTGACGATTCGCTCGAGTACGCTCGCCAGATCTTCATCCATCGCTTCCTGGCTCAGGTTGAGAAAGCGCACCGCGGTGCCCACGGCGCCCGCATCGAAGAAGGTGAACTGCCGCTGATAGCGGATCATCTTCAGCGTCGGCTCGCCCAACACCGTGAAGTACAGCGCAGGCCGCTCGGCGGTCGCATTCGCAAAGCAGATCTGCTGCGCCAACGTCGTCTTCCCCACACCGGGTCCTCCCGCGATGAGGTTGAACGAGTATTCGGGGAGGCTGCCGCCGAGCACCGCGTCGAGACCGGGTACGCCCGTCTTGATGCCTCGTATGATTGCCGGCCGCTCCCTGGTCATGACGTTTCCTCGGGGCTGGCAGAACGCGTGCTTCCCGACGTGCCGTCCGGCAGACACGGTCCCAGAATGGTCGCTGTCATGTCATCTCCGATCACCCGGTCGAGTAGCTCCACCAGAGTGCTGAGGATGGCCTCAGCCGCCTCGATTGCAGTGGTGGGCGGGAGTCCCCGAACGCTCTCGACGAATCCATCCAGGCAGACGTCCGAGCCATCCCGAACCCGGACGCCAGCGAGCACGGCGTGTTCGGCGCGAGCGCGGGTGAGGGCACGCGCGAACAGCACGGAAGATCCATGCGCACCGAGCCAGCGCGAGAGCTCACGATAAACGCACTCGCAACTCCGCTGGCCGGCCGCAGCGGCCGCGTCCGGTGTATCGTTGCCGGCAGTCTCACGCGCCAGCAGCGTGCGCGCCAGCAGCCGTGCATTCGGTTCGGTCACTGGCGTCAACTGGTGGATTCCTCAGAGCAGGTCCGAAGAGCAGGTCCGAGCGGGCGTGCACACAAATGTTACCCGCCCCCCCGGCAGGTGCAAGATTGGGGAAGGGCGGGGGGGGGGCGGGGTGGCTGGGAACGGCCGTTCAACCCCTCACCGTCCCCCGAAGAATATCCTCACCTGCACCCGATCGCTCGCGATCACCGGCTGACCCCCGCTCCCAGCGAACGAGCCGACATGCAGCAGGCTCACCTCGACCGGAACCGGTATCATCCCCCGCCCCCCCCCCGCCCCCACCGCCCCCCCCGCCCCCCGCGTCCGCGCGTCCGCGGTGGAGTAGACGATCCCGAGTCCCGCGCGATGTTCCTGCTGCGCCGCTCCCGATGCGATGTTCGCCGCGTCCAGCACGACGTCTCCGAAACCCGTCGTCGCCGCGTCAATCGGAAACATCCCCGAGTAGCGATGCTCGGCGATGCGGCGGTAGCGGTAGTGTCCGATCACCGCCAGCCCGCGCGCGACCGCATAGCGCGGATTCACCTCCAGCTCGACGTAGTCGCCCAGGTCGCGCTGCACCGTCTGAAGAGAATACTCGGGCGCGAGCAGACTTCCGGCGACGAGCGGAATCCTCATCGCGCGTTCGTCCGCGAGCTGCCAGCCATACCGCGCCGCCAGCCCGGACTGAATGCGACTCCCCAGGGCGACGTCGGCAAAGATGCCGAGCTCGATGTCGGTCTGGCCGTCGCCCGTCCCCAGGTCCGCGAAGTTGTTCGGCGAATCCGGCTCCCCGGTGCCCAGGCGAACTCGCGCGGCCACAGCGGCTCGTGTGCGCAGTCCCGCCGGCGCGTCGTCGTCGCCGCCGTCGCCCGACTCCGCCGCCCCTGCCATGCCGTCGAAGAGCAGCATCTTCAACCCAAGTTCGACGTCGCCGATGTGACTGCGGTCGACGCGAGCGATGGGATCGGCACCGAACCCCATGGCCTCGAGCAGTGCTCGCGATTGTCCGAACGTCGCCGGAGCGGCGGCGAACGAGGGGCCGAGCGCTGTGAAGGCGGAGCCCGCGCCGAGCGACTCGAGCGCCTGCCGCAGCAGTTCGATGCGGATGCCGAGCGCGAGCTGCGCGCCGGATCCCGCAAGCGGCACGACGAGCGCGCCGGCGTTGCTCCCCGCATCGGTGCCGAAGACGCTCGCGATTCCCGCGGCGAGATCTCCGGAGCTGGCAACCAGGCCCGGACCGTCCGCGAGAATTGCGGGACAGTCGGGCGACGCACCGGGATCGGCGCGACACTGATCGATCGACTGCTGCAGCGCCGCGCTCGCCGCGTCGAGTTGCGCGACGAACGCTGCGTTCGCTGCCAGCGCAGCGGCCGCGCCTTCACCCCCGGCCAGCACGGGATTGATGCCCACGTTCGCGCCCGATGCGTCACGGTTGATGTCCGCAAACGCGTCGACTCGCGTGAAGATATACGGCACGAGTATCCCCACTGCGATGCGGCGGGTGACGCCCAGCTCGAGCGATACGGGTACGACCGTCACACGCGCGCTCGCACTGGTCGTGGTTCGCCCGAGGGAGAGCCGGAAGTCGGTCAGCCCCGTGAGCGAGCGAAGTGCGCCCTCGACCGCGCCGAGCGCGGGAAGCTGGCCGGAGCCAAGCGCGTCGAACGCGAGGCGCGCGAGCAGCGGCTCCCTCTCGCCGCTGTCGCCGAACCGCTCATCGAACGTCACAAACTCGGTGGCGATCCCGAAGCGCAGCTCCCACTGTGAGGGAACGCTCGCGTTCTCGAGCGGGCCCACCGCGCTCTGCGCGCCTGCATTCTGGACAGCGACGGCGACCGCCGCGAGCATTCCCGCGGCCGTCAGCGCCGCGCGTGCACGAACGAACGGCGGACGAGCCTGAGGTGAAGTCCGGCGTGTGGCCGGGCTGGATCGCATGCGTTCTCCATTTGGTGTCGAGCGATGCCGCCGCCTCACACGCCCGGGTCCGTCAGACGGCGCTAGATTAACGATCTTCCGCACGCTGTCAAACATAGACCAGGGCACAGTGTCGACGCTTCCCTTACCACTTCCCGCCGTGCCGTGGCACATCACCGGAAATCACTGGCTCACGCTGCCGTGCATCCATCCGGTGGACGGATCGATCCACGCGATAGGCATCCTCCACCGCGGTGCGCGTTCCGCGATCGAGTTCGCCGGGCATGATGGTTTTCTCGAGGGCGCTGGTCCCGCGTTCCTGCGCCCGGCGCTCCGCGTCGATGGCGCGGCCCTCGAGCTCGCGGGCGAGCCGATGGCGTGGGAGCGTGCGCTCGGATGGATCCCGGCGTTCACCTGCAACGTCGGAACGCTCATGGTCCGCGGGACGATCTTCGCGCCGCACGGACGTGATGCCGACATGGCGGGCGCGGTGTACGCGATCGTCGTGGAGAACCGGGGCGAGAAGCTCGTAAGGATCACCGTCTCGCTCGAGGGAGTGCTCGGCCACCGGCAGCAGCGCGTGCGTACGCCGCGTACGTTCGATGACGCGCATCGCGTCGCGCGTGCCGGCGCCGATGTCATTGTGATCGAGGGGTCCGCGCTGCCCGGAGTCGTCTCGCTCGCGCTCGCCGCGGACGGCCCGGTCGAGATCGATACGCCCGATGCCGGCGCGGCAGATGCCGCGCCCGGCGTCGAGCAGAGCGCGGCGATATTCGCCATCCGCCGTGAGTTGACAATCGAGCCTGGTGCGCGCGAGCATGCCGCGTTCTACCTGGCCGCGGGTCCGGAGCAGGATGGGGCGCGCGCGACCGTGGCGATAATGCAGCGCCGCGGCTGGCGCGCGCTGCTAGGCGCGACTCGCGATGCGCTGCAGGCGCTGGAGCAGACGACGGGACATGCTGGCATCGACATGCTCATCAACCGCAACCTGCTCTTCGCCTATTTCTGCGCCGTTGGCCGGGCGCTGGACGACGCGCACTACTATCTCGTGCGCTCGCGGATTCCGTGGCACTCGCGTGGTGTGACGGTGCGTGACTGGGAAGCGCTCACGTGGGTCGTGCCGGCGGTGCAGCTCGCCGATGCGCCGCTCGCGCGTGAGCTCCTGCTCCGCGCCTGCGAGCTGCACGGGTACGCCCCCGGCCGCGGCGCACACTACATGGACGGTACACTGTTCGAGCCGGGGTTCTCTCTCGAAGGAGCTGCGTCGTACGCGATTGCGGTTGACAGGTACATCCGCGAGACGGGTGACGATCAGGTTGTCGACGAGCCCGTGCTCGCGGATACACTGTACCTTTCGGCCGACGACCTGGCGGGTCGCCGCAATGAGGGTTTCCCGCTGTATTCCACGGAGGTGAATCCGGCGGGACAGCCGGTGCCGCACCCGTTCACGCTGCACGGCAACGCTGTGGTCGCGCAGGCGCTGGAGGTGCTGCGCCGGACGCTCGACGAGGAGAGCTCGCGCGAAGTGGAGGATCCGGAGGCAGTGCGCGCCGCCCTCGCTCGCCACTTCTCGGTGGAGCGAAACGGGAAGACTGCTCTCGCGTCGAGCATCGATCTTGCCGGCGCACTCGCTACCGACGACGACCCGGCGGCATCCGCGCTCTGGCTCCCATTGTATGAGGCGGTAGCGCGGCACGATTCACTCTATCGGCGAACGGTCAAGGGTCTGGGAGCCGAGCCGCGCTATCTCGCCCAGCAATGCGCGCGCCTGCTCGGCCCTGATGCTGCGGCCGTGCTCGAGTGGGTCCGCCGCGCCCCGCTCGATGGCGGCCTCGCAGCCGAGCTCGTGACATCCGGGGGCAAGGCGATCGCGAACGGCGGCGACGCGTCGCTGGCCGGGTTGCTCGCTTGGTGCACATGGTACGCCATCCACGCTCTGGGCGTGCGGCCGTAGACTTCGCGCGAGCGTCGCCACGCCCCAGCAGGGCCGTCATTCCCGCGAGCGGGAATCCGTATTCCATCCATGCGTCGTAACGCCCACTCGCCTACGGGATGCCCGGGATCGCAATCTCGTACTCGGCATTGATCAGATCGATGAGATCGTTCGCGACGCGCTCGTGCGCCTTGAGTCTCGGATGGATGCCGTCGAGTGAGATGCACTCCCCGAACGGATTGGTGGGACTTCCGATGTTGGGAATCACGCTCACGCATCCCGTCAGCCGCAACTCCGCCAGCGCCGGGTTCGGATCGTAATACACGAACCCGAGCTCCGCCGCCTTCAGCGCGATGAACGTGTTGTACTCGTCGACGACACTGGCGAGTGTCGCTTTCTCCGCGTCGTCGAGCACGAATATGTCCCCGACGAGTTCAGCGCCCGGCATTCCGGGCAGTGAGTTCTTCTCGCAGCCGATGAACGCCGGGTGCGCCCTGCTGCGAATCGCCCCGACGATGAGCAACGATATGAGAGAAGTGGACCCGTTGCAGTTCGGATGCACCGTGATCGTCTGCCCCGTCGCCTGGTCCAACCCAGCCTTGAACTGCGGGATCGAAAGCGCGATGGCAGGGAAGAGAATCGGCGCGTTGGACACGTCCACGACCCCGATCAGAACGCCGCCCTGCAGCCGCGGCGCCGTCTCGAGACCGTCGACAATCGCCTGGTAGTTCGCGGTGAACGTCGCCAGTGGCGTGAACCCCGGGCTCACTCCGGGTGTCGGTGTCAATAGCCCTGTAACACCCGCCGGGAGCACGTCGTTGTTGCCGATCCACACCGTCGCGAACGTGGGATCCGCCAGGAGCGCACGCTCCACCTGCGTCAGCCCGCCGAGCACGAACGTCGTGAGCGCATTGGAGGCCGCCGTCGACCCGCTCGTCGGATCCAGCGCTGTCGCGCCCGGCACCGCGACATTGTTGAGAATGTCCGTCACTGAAACCGGATCCCTCAGCGAACATGGCGGCGCACCCGGACCGCCAACCCGAGCCTGCGTGACGAAGTTCTCGATCGGCGGCGGACAGCCGGGGAATACCAGCGACGGATACGCGAACCGGGTATTGACCTGGTCCGCGAGCAGGAACGCGTAGCTCTCACGCTGCGTGGAGTCGTTTATCCCGCCCGACTGGAAGCCGGCCGTGATGCTGTTCCCGAGCGCGACGTACGAATCGAACAGGTCGCCGCCGATCGGTTCGTCGGGAATGAACACGTCCGGAGAGTCATCGCACGCGGTCGCCGCTCCGAGAAGAAGCAGAACCGCGCCGCTGCGGAGCAGATTGGTCTTGAGCTGCATCAGGAAGTCTCCCGAATGATGTTTGGCGTCAGAACTGCGCCTTGAGGCTCACGGAGAAAACGTTCGCGTCCAGCGTGTAGAATCCGCTGTTCAGATCGGCCGCCGTCTGCGAGCGATCGTCGCGCTCGGCTATCCGACCGCGGCGTCCCTCCGTCTCCACCCGCAGATAGCTCGCGTCCAGCGCGTAGCGTCCGCCGAATGGTATCCCGATCCCGAGGCCGATGTTGTAGCGGTTCATGTCGGGGAGCAGCGGAGTCACGGTGACGTCGGGCGCCGGAGTGCTCACGTAGCTGAAGCCGCCGCGAAGTGCCATTCCTGCGGCACCACCGCTTCCGAGCGTGTACTCTATTCCGGTGCGCACCGACCACGAATCTTCGTAGTCCTCGATGAGCAGCCGATTGTTACCCGCCGCCGGCCCCTGGAAGTCCACCGGGAGTTCGTCGAATGCCGACCAGTCGATCCACTCGTAATCGAGGGAGAGCTTCGTGGAAGCCAGTCCGCTGTAGCCTATCCCTGCCTGGAACTGCGCCGGGTGTCTGATCGTGGTGGAGACCTTCTGATCGACGAGAGCGCCGCCCGCGGCGAACTGCGCCGCCAGCACGTCATCGAACTCGGTGCCGGCGGGCAGACCCAGCGGGTTGTTGGCCGCGAAGACCAGCCCGGTCGAGATCTGCCGGAAGCTCGCATCTGCATCGTCGTACTTGAACTCGAGCTCGGAGAGATAGCGCGCACCGAACTCGAACTCCGGCGTGATGCGCGTGTGCACGCCCACGTGGAAGCCCCACGCCGTCGCGCCGCCCTCGAGCGACGCACGCGCGAACTCCGTGTTCGCCGCTATTCCGAGTTGCCCGAACGTCGGCCCACCCGCCTGGGTCTCGACGTCGGCGATGTCGAGCGACTGGATGAGCTCGACGTCCGAGTGCCCGAACACGGGACCGCCGCCTATCGACACGCGGCCCGGCACGAGCTCGAAGGCGATGTTGGGCTGCACGTAGATGGTCGCCAGCGATGCCTTGAGCGCCGAGAAGCGACCGGGAAAGTCCTCCCGCCACTGCGACGTCAGTCCGTAGGGCACGTACACGCCCAGCCCCGCGGCGAAACCCCACTTCGTCTCGTAGTTCACGAAGAGGTGCGGTGGGTACTCGACAGGTACATCTCCCTCGAACAGCGCACCGGTCGTGTCCGCCGTGAAGTCGCCGTTCACCATGATCGCAGCGACGCCGGCGTAGACGGAGAGCCCCGTGAGGCGGGTCGCCGCCGCGGGATTCCAGTAGATGACGGACGCATCATCGCACGGGAGGCCCGTGAGCGCGTAGCCGCGCGCCACCGCGCACGACCCGATCTCGTTGAGGCCGAACCCCTGCGCCTGGACCGCGGCCGGGACGAGCCAGGCCGAGAGAAGTGCGATCCGCCGCATGACACGGTGAGAACCCATGGACCTCTCCTGAGCGTGAACGATTCGAGGATCGCGATGACCGGGCGGCCATCGCGGAGATGCATGATCCTGCCGCGCGATCGACTGTTGCGGCATCCGTATCGTTACGTAGCCGTTCGCGCCCAAAGGCGAAGCGACGACAATAATAGGCGTGAGTACCGGCCTTGTACATGGACTTTCCGCTTCTGCATTCGCAATTGCGGTTCGGCCGGCATTCTTCGCGGATCGCAGTCCATCTTCTTGCCCGTTCAATCATCCACTTCTTGTCGTCAGCCGCCGCTCCGCGTAAATTGCCTCGCACGCGGGAATAGCTCAGTTGGTAGAGCACAACCTTGCCAAGGTTGGGGTCGCGGGTTCGAGTCCCGTTTCCCGCTCTTCGCACATCGACAGGCGGGAGCGGCGGCGACGCCAGCTCCCGCTTGCTGTCCCTGCCCGGGTGGCGCAATGGTAGACGCGGGGGACTTAAAATCCCCTGGGGGCAACCCCATGCGGGTTCGATCCCCGCCCCGGGCATCGTTGCGACTGCCGCCTGCAACCACAGCGCAGCAACTGCACGCCTGTGCAGCGCACTTCGCGCCGCCTCTCACTGTGTC
>JBOHTO010000101.1:0-2579 GCA_050733695.1 Gemmatimonadaceae bacterium
TCGAGCACATCTACGCCATGGTCGTCGGCGATGAGGTTCCACACGTCCACCTGCATCTGCTGCCTCGATATGTGGGTACGCCTCGTGAGTACTGGTGGAACCGGGTCGACGAATGGCCGGATGCGCCACGGGGCGACGAGCACGCCGTGAGCAAGCTCGTCGAGCGCCTCCGGGTCGGAGTCGACCAGCGCAGCTGATCCAGCTCGACACCCGAGCAGATCTGCCGATATCGCGCCTCAGCGTTCTGTGCGCGGATCGGATGGGCAACGGCCGCCCGCAGCGGGCATGCGGTGCGCTCGCGCGGGAGCTGAGACGTCGTCAGTCACAGGTTGCCGACCGCCTCCCATCAAACACGGACCCCCACGGCAGTGGGTGGCCCATCGGACTTTGACGCGGTGACGGTCCAGCGCCCGGACCGTTGGGCTTCGAGGATTGGGAAGCGGACGATCCACATAATCCGGTCGTCCTCCGGCGTGCAGTCGTAGCGTTCCAGCCCGAGAACGTGCAGCGTCGAGCCCGTCGTGGTCGTGAAGTCGATCACGATGGCCGACTCCCCCGGATCGACGGTCACCTCGATCGTCGGCGTGTGCGTCCGAGGGTCGGGCGCGTTGAAGTGCCCTTGGGCGGCCGACGAACCAGCGTCGAGGTGGAGTTCGATGTTGGCCTCTGGCGTGTCGGACGGAAGCAGCTCACGCATCTCCGAGGAGACCGGCGCCCGCGTCTCAGGCGGAGCGGTGTCGGGCGCTTCTGAGGAGTCGCTGCATCCAACGAAGAACAGTGCTCCGGCGCCCGCGGCGACAAGGCGGGTCAGCGGTCGAAGAGCCACGTACCTCAGAGTGCCTGCCCAAGCCGGCTCGTTGACGCTCTGACGCGAACCCGCTGGACTGGACCGCCGTCCCGCCAGATCTGCCACTAGGCGCTACGGCGTTCTGTGCTAGTCATCCGGCGGGCGCTGTGCGCCCGGTTCGGGCATTATGCGCTGGTGCCAAGCGCCACGTCGAGTACCGCGCCATCGACAACTTGAGCAGGGGCGTGTGCGATTGCTTTCAAGGCGAGCTTTTGTCGCCGGTGCAGGCAGGTGGGCCGCGCTTGCGTTCGTGGGATGTTCCTCTGGTAGCCGCCCGAGCTCCAGGTCGAGTCGTCCCAACGTGCTGTACTTCACCGCCGACGATCTCGGCGCACGCTTGGGGGTGTACGGCAATCCGCACGCGCACACGCCTTACATCGACGCGTTCGCCAATGAGTCCCTTCTGTTCGAACGCTGTTATTGCCAGGTTGCAATATGCGGAGCGTCGCGGATCAGCATCCTCACCGGCATTCGTCCTGAGAAGAGTCACATCTTCGGATTGACGGAACAGTGGCGGCAGCGGCTTCCCGACGCAGTCTCGCTTGTACGTCACTTCCGCAACGCGGGATATAACACCTACGGCGTCGGGAAGATCAACGATCCAAGGAACGGTCCGTTGGACGACGCATGGACTGTCGACGAGACCACCCTGGGTGGAGTACGAAGCTCTGAGGAGCCACTCGGCATGCTGCGACGCGTCGCGCAAGACAGGGCTGCGCCATTCTTCTTAGCGATAGGCACGAGACAGCCCCACTGTCCTTGGACACCGACTGCGCAGTCTCTCGCCGCCTATGAGAACGATCCCGTTCCCGTCGAGGCGCCGGGCCGACAGATGGATACCTCGTGCGATTACCCAGACAAGACGCTTACGGCGACACGCGCGCAATACTTCACCGAATTGCACTACGCCAGTATCAGCGATGTCGACACAATCTTCGGTGACGTAATGCGCAAAGCCGAAGAGCTTGGGCTTCTGCGGGACACCATCGTGATCTTCTGGTCTGGTGACCATGGCTACTCGCTCGGCGAGAACGGCGTGTGGGGTAAGTGGACCGACTACGATGTCGTGACCAGGATTCCCCTTCTCATGAAGGTGCCGGGTATGCGTGCCGCCGGGCAGCGGACACGTGCGCTCGTCGAAGCCGTCGACATGTATCCCACACTCGTTGAACTTTGCGGATTGCCGCGCCCGCGACAGAACATTGATGGCATCTCGTTCGTCCCGCTCTTCGGCGAGCCTCAACGGACTTGGAAGACCGCCGCCTTCAACGTCAGCGCGCCCTACGGACGCGTCAGCGCCATGAAAACCGACCGTTACGATTTGATCATTCACGGTCAATCGGGCGAGATCGAGCTGTACGACCTGACGCGCGATCCAATGGAGACACACAATCTTGCGCCATCGTCGCCGCAATTGGTCAAGACGCTTCGCCGGACGTTCGACGCCGGACCCGAGGCTGCGAAGCCACCAGCGATCGGGCGCCCGTGACGGCCGCTCGATCAACGCACCCAAGGAGGACTCGAGCGCACATTGGACGGACCTGTGCACGCTCGCGCTCGCGCCAGATCTACCGATCGGCGTGGGTTACCGCGCAGCCCAGATCTCGTCGGCCGCCAGCTGCGCCTTCGCTCCCGAGTCGACCTTTCGGACCGCCCGGGTGACAACCAGGCGCCGAGCACCCCTAGGTGCTCGCCGTTTCGTCGGGCCCGTCAGGCTCTAACCATAACTATC
>JBOHTO010000102.1:0-5014 GCA_050733695.1 Gemmatimonadaceae bacterium
CGAACCCGCGTCGTTTCCCCGACGACTTTCTCTGGGGCGCGGCGACATCCGCGTATCAGATCGAGGGCTCGCCCCTCGCCGATGGCGCCGGTCCGAGCATCTGGCAGCGGTTCACGCACACGCCGGGGCGGACCGAGGCCGGTGACACGGGCGATGTGGCCTGCGATCACTACGGCCGCTACGAGAGCGACGTGGCGCTCATGCGGGAGCTCGGGCTCAATGCGTATCGCTTCAGCATCTCCTGGAGCCGCGTCCTCCCATCCGGGCGGGGCGCCGTCAATCCGAAGGGGCTCGCGTTCTACGAGCGTCTGGTGGACTGTCTGCTCACTCACGACATCCGGCCCGTACCGACGCTGTACCACTGGGATCTTCCGGCCGCCCTCGACGACATGGGCGGCTGGCTCAACCGCGACATCGCCGGCTGGTTCGCCGACTACGCCGGCGTGATGTTCCGTGCAATGGGTGATCGCGTGCAGATGTGGTCCACGCTCAACGAGCCGTGGGTGGTGACCGACGGCGGCTATCTGCGAGGCGTGCTCGCTCCGGGGCACAGCAACCTGTTCGAAGCGCCGATCGCGTCGCACAATCTCCTGCGAGCGCATGCGGCTGCAGTGCAGACGTTTCGCGCAGAGAGGAGAGCCGAAGGGGATCGCATAGGAATCGTGGTCAACATCGAGCCCAAGTATGCCGCGACGGACAGCGACGACGACAGGGCGGCGGTCCGGCGCGCCGAGGCGTACATGAACCGGCAGTATCTCGACCCGGTCGTTCACGGATCCTACCCCCGGGAGATGCGCGAGATATTCGGCGAGGCGTGGCCGGAGTTCGCCGAGAGCGACATGCGCGAGATCAGGCAGCCCATCGACTTTCTGGGTATCAACTACTACACGCGCAGTGTGACGCGGAACGACGGCGAAGCCGTCCCGGTGCGCGCGTCCGGCGTTCCTCAACCGTACCGCACGTACACCGGGACGGGCTGGGAAGTCTTCCCGGATGGACTCGCCGACACGCTGGCCTGGGTGGCGTCGCGCTACCCCGGCATCCCGCTCTACATCACGGAGAACGGCGCCGCCTTCTACGACCCGCCAAAGACGAACGGCGTGCTCGAGGATCCGCTTCGCGTCGATTACTATCGCTCCCACCTGCTCGCGGCCCGGAGCGCGATCGCGGCCGGCGTCCCTCTGCGCGGCTACTTTGCGTGGTCGTTGCTCGACAACTTCGAATGGAGTCTTGGCTACGCCAGGCGCTTCGGGATCGTGCACGTGGATTACGAGACGCAGCAGCGCACGATCAAGTCCAGCGGCCGCTTCTACAGCGACGTGATCCGGACCAATGGCGAAGCGCTCCACGGCTGACGTCACCCCTTCACGCTTCCCAGCATGATCCCTTCGATGTAATAGCGCTGCAGGAAGATGAACAGCAGCATCACGGGGAGAATAGTGAGCACCGACCCGGCCATCATGAGTTCGGTATCCTGCACGTGCTCGCCGCTCAGATTCGCCAGCGCCACGGGGAGCGTGTACTTCGACTCGTCGCTCAGGACTATGAGCGGCCACATGAAGTCGTTCCACGTCGCCATGAAGGTGAAGATCGCGAGCGTGATGAGAATCGGCTTGAGCAGCGGCATGACGATCGACCAGTACATGCGGAACTCACCCGCGCCGTCGATGCGCGCCGCGTCCAGCAACTCGTCGGGAATGGAGAGCGCGTACTGGCGTATGAGGAAGATTCCGAACACCGTCGCCATGGCCGGCACGATCACCCCCCAGTACGTGTTCACCAGGCCCATCTCCCTGAGCAGCAGAAAGAGCGGGAGCATTGCGACCTGTGCCGGTATGACCATGGCTGCGAGCAGAAAGCGAAAGAGCCGGCGCCGTCCGCGGAACCGGAACTTGGCGAAGGCGTACCCCGCCATCGAGTTGAAAAGGAGCGAGACGCCGGTGACCGCCGTCGCCACGAGAGCGCTGTTCAGCAGGAATCGCCCGAGGTCGAGCCGCGTGAACAGCACGCGGTAGTGCTCCAGCGTCACCGGCTCCGGCAGCAGCCTTGGCGGATACGTGTTCGCCTGCCCGGCCGGCATGAACGAAGCCGACACCATCCAGGCGAGCGGTGCGAGCGTGAGCACGGCCAGCGCGCCCATGGCCGAATAGAGCAGCACCTTCGTCGCGCGTTCCTTCGTCGCGTGCCCGGTCACTCGGCACCGATCCCCGCCCGCTGCAGACGAAGCTGTATCAGGGTTCCGGTGAAGATGATGAGGAAGAGCACGAACGCGATCGCGGCGGCGTACCCCATGCGCCACCAGCGGAACCCCTCCTCGTACATCAGCAGAACCACACTCAGCGTACTCTTGAGAGGGCCGCCCTGCGTCATCACGTACGGCTCGGCGAACAACTGGAAGTAGCCGATCATCGTGATCACTGCCACGAACAGGAAGGTGGGTGCGAGCATCGGCAGCGTGACGTGGATGAACCGCTGCAGGGCCGTTGCGCCATCGATCCGGGCAGCCTCGTAAAGGTCGTCGGGAATGCTCTGCAGCCCCGCGACGAAGATGATCATGTTGTAGCCGAAGTTCTTCCACACCGCGAGGACGATGATCGCGGGCATCGCCCAGCGCGGATCGCCGAGCCAGTCGATCGGCGCGAGCCCGATCAGGTCGAGCCCGTAGTTGAGCAGGCCGTAGCGCGAGTGATAGATATAGCGCCACACGACCGCCACGGCGACGAGAGTCGTCACGACCGGCGCGAAGTAGATGACACGGAACGTTCCCCTGAAACGAACCAGCTTCGAGTTGACCAGCAGAGCCGCGCCCAGCGAGACGGCCACCGAGAGCGGGCCCCCTACCAGCACGAAGTAGAACGTGTTCTGCAGCGCCGTCCAGAAGATCGGAGTTCGCACGAGGCGGATGTAGTTGTCCAGCCCGATGAAGCGTGCGTTCTCGTAGTTCCCCACGGCGTAGATGTCGAAGTCCGTGAAGCTCAGAATGAGCGCAGCGCCGACCGGGAGGAAGAAGAAGACAGCGAGGACGGTCAGCGCCGGCGCCAGAAAGAGCCACGCGGCGGGCACGTTCAACCAGTGCGCCACGCGACCCGGCGTGCGGGGCTTTCGCGGAGTGGCACTCGCCGCTGCACCCACACGCATGACGTCAGCGCTCGTCATCGCGATCCTCGCGCGCCAGCATCCAGCGGCGTTTCTCGAGCATGCGGTCCACATCCCGATCGAGCCCCTGCAGCGCTTCGTCGACGGAGGCAGCGCCGTACGCAACGCGTTCGGCGTACTCCATGATCCGCGTCGCGATCTGCTCCCATTCCGGCACCTCCGGCGTGGGGACTACGCGCTCGAGCTGTTGGCGGAACGCCCGCGCATACACGTTGGTGTCGAGAACCGGCCTGTTCCACGCCGACTCGCGTGTTGGAAGGTCACCCGTGAGCCGATAGAATTCGATCTGCTGCTCGGGCGCCGAGAGCCATTCGATGAGAGCCCACGCCTCCGCCATGTGCTCCGACGAGGAGAAGAGCACGAGGCTCGATCCGCCGGCGACCGATGCGCCCAGGCCATCGGGTCCGGGAAGGGGTGCTGTCATCCAGTGGTCCTCGACCTCCTCCGGCAGACGGCGACTGAACTCGCCGATGTTCCATGGACCGGTGATGTACATCGCGAATCGACCGCGTGCGAATTCCTGATACACATTCGCTACCTGGGTGTGGCTCACTCGCGGTGCAAGTCCCTCGTCGAAGAGCCGCTCGAAGAACTCGAGCGCGCGGCGATACTCGGGCGAGCGGAAGTCGCCGTAGCGACCGCCGTCGCGAAGGATCCCGGAACCCGTCTGCAAGCCGAGTATCACCGGCGGCTGCCATTCATTGAGCGGGATGAAGATCGGATACTCGCCGGCCCCCATTCCCGCCTTGATTCGGCGCATCGCATCGAGCCAACCTCCCCATGTCGTCGGGGGCGTGGCATACCCTGCCTCGGCCAGGATATCCGATCGATAGAAGAGCACGCGTGTGTCCACGTACCATGGGATTCCATACAGCGTGCTATCGAGAACGTTGGTGGCCCAGATGCCCGGAAAGAAATCGGCTGAATCGACCACTGCGGACGCTGCGATGAGAGAATCCAGCGGCTCGAGTGCATCGAGCGTTACGAGCTCGGCGATCCACGTATTCCCGAGCTGGGCAACGTCGGGACTCGCATCGCCAACGTGTGCCGTAAGCAGCTTCTCGTGAGCTGCTGTCCACGGTATCTGCTGCACGTCGACGCGGATACCGGGATGCAATCGCTCGAATTCGGGCATCAGTTGCTGCACGACCTCGCCCTCGCGTCCCATCGCCCAGAGCTCGACCGTGACAGCGCCGGAACCGCCGCCGCCGCAGGAGCTGCCCAACGCCGGGAGTGTGGCGAGCGCGGCCAGGGCGACGACCGTTCGTGCGCGCGGACGCGTCGGATGCATTATACCGCCTCCCTTGTCATGATTCCCGCGACACATTCTCCGCTGTCATTCCCGCGACCCTGCCACCCGCAACGTCATTCCCTCGAAACCGGGGATCCATTCTTCATCCCTGCCTCCCGTCCAGGCCCGCCCCCGCGCGTCGTCAACTCCCGCCCCCTGTCGTCAATCCCGCGAAAGCAGAATCCGTTTTCCTGTTCTCTCGTCGGCAACACCCCGTACGAATCCGGGATGATCATCAACGGAAATACAGCCACTCGAGTCCGACGAGCATCGCGACGACGATACTCAGAACGATATCGACGCGCCGCCAGCTCGCGCCACGCACGCTCGGTTCGACGTCCTCCGTCGTTGCGAAGGTGATACCCGCCAACTGCTCGTTGGTCGGCGCCGGCGCGCTGAGGCTCGCGACCACGAGCACCACCGTGCATACAACGAACAGCAGCACGGCGAAGTGGAGGAAGTTGATGTCGGCGTATGCGAACAGCCACCCATCGAGTGAGGCCTTGCCCAGCTCGGCCAGCAGCCGTCCCATGCCGAGCACGAAGCCGGCGACGAGTGCAGCCATGG
>JBOHTO010000103.1:0-7794 GCA_050733695.1 Gemmatimonadaceae bacterium
CTATGCTGCACCGTATGGTGCAGCATAGGGATGTTGCAAAACAAGACCTGACCCCCCCCCATGAAGCCCACCGCAGTCGCCGTAGCCTTGGCGCTTGGAGTTGCGACAAGGCCGGTCGCCGCCCAGAATCGCCCCTGTGACGAGCCCGCCGCCGCGCTCGCACCGAGCCGCGACCTGTATTGCCTGGAACTGGTAGCCGCGCCCGGGTTCGAGAATGCCTCCGGGCGCGTCGAGCTGGGCTGGGTACCGGGCCCGTTCACGATCGCGGTGTCAGAGGACGGTCATCCCCTCTACGCACCGGCAATCACCCTCGATGGCCTTCCGTCGCCGGCATCGCTCGGCGAGTTCACGACCTACATCGCCTGGGTTGCAACACCGGTGATGTATCCGGTCGAGAAGCTCGGCGAGGTCAGCAATGGTACCGCGACATTGCCCACAATCGGGCTGCCGAAGTTCGTCATCCTCATAACGGCGGAAGCTTCCGCGAACGTCGACACGCCCACAGGCCGCATCGTCCTGCGCGGCCGTTCCCCGAGCACGCGCATGCAGCCGCCGGACCTGCTCGAGTTCGCGCTCGGCGCCACGATGGGGGCCGACATTCGCCAGGGCGCAGGGACAGAGAGCGCCGCGATGCACGATGCGGCCGTGCCGGGTGCTCGACACGAGCACGCGGGCGCGCACGCTGCTCCCGCGCAGCGCCCGGCCGCTCAGGATTCGGTCGCGGCAGGCCCGGTGCAGTGGACGACCGTCCCCATGCCGCCCGGCCTGCAGATGCTGGCCGCCGAGATGGCCCTTCGGCCAACCGTCGCCCCATATCTCCCGCGGCCACCGGATCGCGCCGCCGTGCCGTTCGCGCGCCCGCGCGAGATAATTACGCTTGGGGACGGTGATACGCTGGCGCTCGACGCCGGCTTCGTTCGCCGCAGCTTCAAGGGTAGCGACTACACCATGTACGGCTTCAACGGCCAGTACCCGGGGCCGCTGATCCGTGTGCCGCAGAGCGCCGAAGTCATGGTCGACTTCACGAACAGCATCGACCAGCCGACGACTGTGCACTGGCACGGGATCCGCCTCGACAACCGGTTCGACGGCGTGCCCGGGCTCACGCAGGAACCGGTTCTTCCCGGCGAGCGGTTCACCTATCGACTGCGCTTTCCCGATGCAGGGATATACTGGTACCACCCGCACGTGCGGGAGGACATCCAGCAGGAACTGGGACTGTACGGGAATCTGATGGTGCGTTCACCATCGCCCGGCTACTTCAGCCCGGCCAATCGGGAAGAGGTGCTGATCCTCGACGATCTCCTCGTGAACGACGCCGGACTCGTTCCGCTCGGGCGTGACACTCCGACGCACGCGCTGATGGGGCGCTTCGGCAACGTCTTCCTCGTCAACGGCGAACCGGGCTGGCGGGGGGCGGCGCAGCGGGGCGCGGTCGTTCGCTTCTTCTTCACCAACGTGTCGAACACGCGCACCTTCAATCTCTCGTTTGGCGGCGCGCGCATGAAGGTCGTCGCGTCCGACGTCGGCAACTACGAGCGCGAGGTGTGGGTGGAGAGTGTGGTCATCGCACCTGCCGAGCGTTACGTGGTACATGTCCGCTTCGACAAGCCGGGCGATGTCGCTCTCGTGAACCGCGTTCAGGGGCTGGACCATCTGTTCGGTCGCTTCTTCCAGGAGACGGATACGCTGGGAATCGTCAGCGTGTCCAGTGCGGCGGCCAAACCGGATCTGGCGGCGAGCTTTCGTACCCTGCGAGCGGAAACCAGCGTGATAGCCGACATCGACCGTTACCGCAACTACTTCGAGCGCCCGGTCGATCGCGCGCTGGTGCTCACCCTGCGAACCCACGGTCTTCCATTCATCACGCAGCGGCTCATGCAGCTCGACTCGAGCTACTTCGCGCCAGTGGAGTGGAGCGGGACGATGCCGATGATGAACTGGGCGTCCACGGGCGAACAGGTGACATGGGTCCTGCGCGACCCGGCGACGGGGAAGGAGAACATGGACATCGACTGGCGCTTCCGCACGGGCGATGTCGTCAGGCTCCGGCTCTCCAACGAGCGCCTCAGCTTTCACGCCATGCAGCACCCGATTCATATCCACGGCCAGCGGTTCCTGGTCCTCGCTGTCAACGGCGTTGCGAACGACAACCTCGTCTGGAAGGACACGGTGTTGCTTCCCGCGGGGTCCACGGTGGATATTCTCCTGGAGCTGTCGAATCCGGGGCGCTGGATGCTGCACTGTCACATCGCCGAACATCTGTCCGCGGACATGATGCTGGCGTTCACGGTCGAATGATGCACGCGTTGTCCTGGACAACGTTGTGCCAGTTGTCCTGTGCAACCTCATGACAGGGAATGGTCGTGTGGAACCCCTGGTCGATCAACTCGCTTCGCTGACCGGTCGATGACACGCGAACAGGTCCTCGATCGCGTGCGACCGATGATGCCGCAGCTCACGCAACGCTTCATGTGCGTTCGCTCTCGCCGTTCGGCTCAGTCGCACGAGGCGAGGAAGGTCGGGAGAGCGATATCGATCTCCTCGTCGGCTTTACGCGACCGCCGGGGTTCGACGGATATATGGATCTGAAGTTCTTTCTCGAGGACCTTCTCGGCGCGCGGGTAGACCTCGTCATGGAGGATGCGCTGCGGCCCGATGCACGCCCGTTCGTGGACGAAGCGGCCGTTCGCGTCGCGTAGCTGGGTTCTCTTCCTTCGAGACATGCGCGACGAAGCGGCGCGAATTCAGCGTTTCCTGGGCGGCCGCGATCGACTGGAATGACACGGTTGCTTCTCGCTGGTGCCATGGTCGATATTCTGCTGGAGCTGACACACCTACCTTGAGGAGAACCCGATGCGCAGTCTGATCACGCTCGTTCTCGCCGCCGTGCTGCTGCCCATGGCGGGGCTCGCAGCGCAGCGGCCCGACGTGCTGTCCGAGGAGACGCGGAGCTATGTCAGCGTCGATGCGCCGGTCATCGCGCTCACGCACGTGAAGATCATCGACGGTACCGGTGCCGCACCGCGCGAGGACCAGACGGTCATCATCCGCGGCAACATGATCGCGGAAGTCGGTCCGGCGGCGAGCATCACCGTTCCGGACGGTGCCCACGTGATGGAGCTGCGAGGCCACACCGTGATCCCCGGGATCATCGGGATGCACGACCATCTCTTCTACACGGCGGCCGGTGGTCGCGCGTCGCAGCTCTCCTACACCGGGCCCCGGCTCTACCTCGGCTCCGGCGTGACGACGATCCGTACGACAGGTGGTCGCGCTCCCTACGCCGAGATCAACACGAAGGAAGCGATCGACGAGGGCGAGATTCCCGGCCCGCGCGTGCATCTCACCGCACCCTACATCACCGGCAGCAGCGGAGGCGGGAGCATGGCGACGGTGAACTCACCGGAGGCCGCGCGAAGGTTCGTCGCCTACTGGGCGGCGGAAGGTGCCACGTGGATCAAGGCGTACACCGACATCAGCCGCGAGGACCTGGGCGCGGCGATCGACGAAGCGCACAAGCTCGGGATCAAGGCCACGGGTCACCTCTGCTCCGTGAGCTTCCAGGAGGCCGTCGATCTGGGGATCGACAATCTGGAGCACGGGATGCTCGTCGCGAGCGACTTCGCCGACACCAAGGAGGCCGATGTCTGCCCGGCCAACAATCTGGTAAGCGTCGCGCAGACGGATGCGCGTGGCACGGAGGCGCGCGCGGTCATGCAGCACATGATCGACAACGACGTGTCCATGACGTCGACGCTGGCGGTGTTCGAGCCGTTCGTGCCCAACCGGCCGACGGCGGACGCACGCATACTCGAAGCGATGGCGCCGGAAGTTCGCGAGTCGTACATGCTGATTCGCCACCGGATCGATTCCGCCGGCACCAGCCCCTACTCGGCGCAGGTCCTGGCGAACGCGATGGCGTTCGAGCGCGCATTCGTCGAAGCGGGCGGGCTGCTCGCGGCCGGCGTGGATCCCACGGGCATCGGCGGCGCGCTGCCGGGCTTCGGCGACCAGCGCAACTATGAACTGTTCATCGAGGCCGGCTTCGCGCCCGCGAAGGCCGTGCAGATCATGAGCGCCAACGGCGCGAAGATACTCGGCGTCGACGACCGACTGGGGACGGTGGAGGAGGGCAAGGTCGCGGATCTCGTGGTTCTGGACGGCGACCTGAGTGCGGATCCCTCGATCATCCGGGAAGTACAAGTCGTCTTCAAGGACGGCGTTGGATACGACTCCGCGAAGCTGATTGAGGCGGTGAAGGGGAGAGTTGGTATCAACTGAGGAGGAATGATGTCGCTTCCACCAATCGATCGCCAGCGCGTTCTCGCGCTCGCGCTCCTGCTCGGCGTTGGCGCCTGCGATCGCGACGGCAGCACCGAGCCACCGACGATCTCGCTCGACGCCGAGCGCGTTCAGGCGGATGTCCAGGCGATGGAGGTCATGCTCGGCTCCCCGATCTGGGAGAGCTTTTCGCTGATCGGCAGCGGCGGGCTCGCGCTCGGCCCCGGTGTGAGCGCATCGCTGGCAGGTGCGGAGGAGCTTGTCGCACGCGGAACCGGCGGGGGGGGCTCACCCATCATCGGGGGTGAGGTCGCGCGCGCAGTCGTGACGCGAGTGATGACCATGGCCGATGTCCCGGCCGTGAGCCAGGTGCGGACGATCGATCCGGGAATACTCGGGACGACCTACGTGTTCGACACCGGTGAGGGGCGTTACGTGCCGGCGCCCGACCGCACGGATGCACCCGAGGACGGCATACGCTTCATTCTCTATGCGATCAATCCGGTGACGCATCAACCGGTTGTCGAGAGCGAGATCGGATACGCTGATCTGATCGACGCTGGATCGCCGCTCTCGTCAGCGGCCGAACTGCAACTGCTCGTGGTATCGGCGGGCGTCACGCACCTCGACTACACCCTGACGCTGGACGGTACGGAGGACGCTGTCTCGTTCGGCGTTGCGGGATACCTCACCGATGGCGTTACACGTCTCGACTTCGACATCGGGTCGACGATTGCAATGCTGGCGCGCGGGCCGAGCGTCGCGATCGACTTCCGGTTCGACGTTCCAGCGCGCGACTTCCTGGTCGAGGGTGACACGGAGATCGCGATCAGCGACACAGAACTCACGCAGGATGTCGAACTCGTCGTGCACTCAGGCGAGACGGCCATCAGGTTCGCCGGTGCGGCCGACCTCGCGACCGTGAACCTCACGGTCTTCGTGAACAACAGGATCTTCGCGACGATCACGGGCGATCACGCGAATCCGGAGGTCAGGGGAGAGGGCGGCCGCGCGTTGACGCCGGAGGAAGTCGAAGCGTTGCGCCGGATGCTGTGGCTGGCGGACGGTGCGGGCGAACTGCTCGCGACTCTGCTGGCGCCAATCGGGGCGATCGTGCTCCTGGGCGGTCTGTCGTAGAGCCATTATTGCCCGAACACCACTCGCATCCGAGGCGTCATGGCACGGCGACGATCCCGCCTTATTCACGTCGGCATCAAGCACACAGTACTCGCCCTCGATGAGACAACCGGCGCCGAAGTCTGGCGCGTCAAGCTGAAGGGAGGCGATTTCGTTGCGGTGCACCGGAACGGCGATCGCGTCTTCGCCGCCAACCGCGGCGAGGTATTCTGCCTCGATGCGGAGACCGGCGCGCAGCTCTGGCACAACACGATGAAGGGGCTCGGGCTGGGACTCGCGACATTCGCGACTGAATCTGCGGCACCTGCCGCACCAGCCGCCTACGTATCGACGGCGGAGGCGCAGCGGAAGCGGGAAGCGGCCCGGCATGCAGCGGCGACCTGATCGCCGCTATTCGCGGACCTCGAACTCATTGGAAACGCGGCGCTCCTCCGAAAGCTGTTCGCCAAGCCCGGCCCCTGGCGTGTCACCCGTCCACGTCCCGTAGATCGAGTAGACCAGGCGATACGTGCCCGCGATCGGCGCCACGCTGAAACTCGGTGCCACGTTCGCCTCACGCGGCTCCCGGATCTCCAGCGTGTCCGTGTAGCTCTCGCCGGCCGCGATCTCCAGCGGCGGAACAAGGATCATGGGGCAGATGGGGCTGTACGCGAGCTGCCACTGGCCATCCACCTGCTTCTGCAGACTGAACGGTGCGCCGCCGCCGCACGGCTCGATGAACACCACCTGGTCGGTGTCATTCGTGTACGTCGCGACGATGCTGAGTGTCGCCGGTCCGGAGGGCGGTGCCAGCGTGTACGAGTCGGCGTCCGTCGTGATCGGAGCGCCGCCGCCCGGATCGCCTGCGGTGTCACTGCCTGGGTCGCGTTCGGAGTTGCCGCCCACGGCGCAGCCCGCAGCCAGGGCGAGCGCTCCAACGAGCGCGATGCATGATCGGGTCATGGGGTGTCAGTCTCCGTTCGGATTGGTGGCCGAGGTCGCCCTGTTCGGCAGCGACTCGTGCAGGGACAGTGCCGCGAGATTCCGGAAACGGCCACCGGAAACGGCCACCGGAAACGGCCACCGGAAACGGCCACCGGAAACGGCCACCGGCTCGCTTCGTGCAACGTCGTTCGTCCCGACGACAACGACGAGACCAGGAGAATGTCATGGCCGAAAAGCGAACGGACACACTTATTCGCGGCCTGAACGAAGACCTCAAGGGAGAGTTCCAGGCGGTCATCATGTACCGCCTGTACGCGAGCATGGTACAGGGGCCGTATCGCCAGGAGCTGCGCGCCTTTTTTGCGAACGAGATTCCCGAGGAACTGGCGCACGCGCAGATCCTTGCCGACAAGATCTCCGCCCTCGGCGGAACGCCGGCGGCCGAGGCGGCGCCTGTAACAGTCGTCTTTGATGCCAGGGAGATGCTCGAGGCGGCGCTCGAGGCCGAAGTCGGGACACTGGCGAGGTACGTCAAGCGGCGCAAGCAGGCGGAGGACGCCGAGGAACACGGACTTGCGGCAGAGTTCGACACGATCATCTCCGACGAGACCCGGCATCGGGACGAGCTGCGGCAGATGCTGGCGCGCTGGTCGTAGCCCGACCCCGCTGGCCTGACCGCCGTGGTCGGCGGAAGCGACGCTTGACAGGCGACGCATCCCGTTGTATCAATTCCCGACAATAGAACGTTCGTGGTGATTTGCCGCGTATTGCAGCCACGTAAAACAACTGCTAAAAAGCGAAGCCCGCGGCGCACTCCCTCGCGGGCATTCTGTTTTTCAGAGACGCTTGGCAGCACTGTCTTACGCTCGGCCCCTCCGCGGCGATTCACCCGGATGCTCGATTCAGACGACCTTTCTGCTTGAAGGGTTCACTGTACGAGAGCTGGCACCGGGGTGGGTGGGGGGGGGGGACAGAGCGGATGCACCTGGCACGACGCACGTACCGACTCGCGGGCGAGAGCGCATTCGCTGTCTCGGCCGAGGCCGCCCGTCTTGAGGCGGCAGGTGAACACGTGCTGCACCTCGAGATCGGGCAGCCCGATTTCGACACGCCGCCGCACATCGTCGAGGCCGCACACCAGGCCCTGCGCGACAGACGCTTCGGATACACGCCACCGGCGGGTATCCCCGAACTGCGCGAAGCGATCGCGAGCCATCTGCTCGCACGCGGTGTGAAGGCGCCTCCGGAGCGCGTCGTCGTTGCGCCGGGTGCCAAGGCCGCGTTGTATGCTGCGATGACGGCGCTCGTGGAAGAGGGAAGCGACGTGCTCATCCCCGACCCCGGCTTTCCGGCCTACGCTTCCGTTACGCGCTCTCTGGGTGCGAACCCCGTGGGCTACCGGCTCGACAGCGCCCGCGGATTCGCGATCGACACGAGTGATGTCGAGCG
>JBOHTO010000104.1:0-1594 GCA_050733695.1 Gemmatimonadaceae bacterium
CGCCAAGGCCAAGCGCGAGCTCGGCTGGCAGCTCCAGTATCCGAGCTGGCGGCTGGGCTTCACCACAGGGCTCGGCTGAAACCCTGTCGGGAGTACCGATTGGGGACGAACCACCGCGCCAGAACGGCCGATCTCGCGCCGCGTCGTTCTGTGCTAGCGGTCCGACAGGCGAGGTGAGCGCCTAGCGGGCATTATGCGTCGATGGCTGAGGTTCGTCGAAGGAAGCGGGCGGCTTGGTTGTGGGTCTCAGCGATCGCCTCGTTGATGGCGGCTGGCGCTGCCTTCAACGCTCTGTGGCGCCTGGCTCACAGCGACTTCATCGGACTCGTCACACTGCCCGTTGCCCTGGTGTTCTGGTATTGGATCGGCGTCGGAGCCTGGCGGCGGGCCGAGTTCCGAGGCAACCGATAGCTGCCGATCTCGGACCCTCTACGACTGACAGCGCATCAGGAGAGCACGTCGTAGCACCTCTGTGACTCGAACGAGACCCACGCGCCTGCTGGCGTCGCGTTTAGCCCGCCCACAATAGGACCGACCTCACCGGGTGAGCATCCTGAATCCGCCTCGACAAGGTCACCGGGTGGTCGGTTGTGAAGGTCGGAGGTACCAGGTGACACGACGCAGTAGGAGGATCCGGGCGACATGGAGTCGGTGATGACGTAAGCCCAATGCCCGATGCCGCTCCCAGTACGAACATGGCGACAAACGGCGCGATGCTGCGCCACCGGCCTCGCAACCGCGGTCGCCTTGGGCGCCCTGCTTCACCGCGAGCGGCGCGGCTGTCGCGTCCGCGGTGTCGCCACCGGCTGAAAACTGACCCCCTATCACCGGGTCCTCAAGCCGGCCGCGACCAGAGTCGGGCTCGCCGTCGGCGTCAGGGCGGGCCTCGACTTTCACGGCCTCCGCCACGTCGCGACCTCGCTCATGGTCGCCAGCGGTGAGCATCCCGGGTCATGCAGGGTCGTCTCGGGCACAGCAATCCCGTGCTCACGATCGGGCTCTACGCGCACGACCCCGACGACGTCGATCGTGCCGCCGCGGATCGGTTGGGCCAGCTGCTCGACGATGGGCGCCTTTCGGACGAAGAGCGCGCCCGGATAAGGGCACGCGGAGGGCACGACGCCCGACATGACGGGCGGCATCGACGCGAAATCCCAAGTCACAGCTCTAGCGCTCCGTTCCGGGCGCTTCGGTCGCATCGAAGAAGTCGTGGGTTCGAATCCCATCACCTCCATCATCACCCCACTCGGGACGTAGGTACGCACCTTCGTCCTGATCGTCGTACCCGATGGCCGCAGGCGGTATGGGTGCCGACGTCCGAAGCGGAGGCAGCCTCGAACGGTGGTTTCGCGGTCAGCGTCGCGGTTCCTTCCTCGGGCTTCATCACGGGGCACAGGAACGGAAATGACCTTGTTGCCACCGGGCACGTGGGTTCATGATCCCGGTCCGCGATCAGGGAGCGGCTGGACGAACTGGCCGATGCCCGCGGCAGGATCGTCTCCGGTACCGAGGACGAGGAGGAGCGACCATGAGTGAACCGCGACCCGCGCCGGTGCGGGATCTGCCGCCCGGGATGGAAGAACAGCTCGATCTC
>JBOHTO010000105.1:0-3597 GCA_050733695.1 Gemmatimonadaceae bacterium
CGCAGGCAGGAGAAGACCCGATAGCTATCGTCCGCCCCCGCTCCACGTCAAGCGGTTTGTGTCCAGGATCACGGCGGCGATCTTGACGGCCAGATAAAGTTAGGTTACACTAAGTTCACAGTTGCTATCGACTATAAATACGGCGAGACCGAAATGTGGAAAATTGATTCCCGCTTCCGCGCGAATGACGAAGTCGGCGGGAGTGACGAAGATGGCGGGAACGACCAGGGGGGTAGGAACTACGAAGAGCCCCTGATCAGTCGCCGAGGACTGCTGAAGGCGGGCGCGCTGGGTGCGGCCGGGCTGGCGGCTGGGGCTTCCGCGGCGGGCGCGATTGCCCAGGCGCGACCGGACTCGACCGGCTCGCGGATGCTCGATGGTGATTCGGTGGAGGCCGCGCTGCACCATGGTGCGCACGCCAACATGGCCGCTGTGGGCGACCTTCGGCCCGGCGGTTTCGACCCCACGCGATATCTGACCGAGTTCGACACGGGTCGGGTCTCTCAACTCTCCTCGGGTCAGACGCTGCGGGAGTACGACATCGAGGCGGTCGATCGCGAGATCGAGGTAGCGCCGGGTGTCTTCTTTCCGGCCTGGACGTACAACGGGCAGGTGCCCGGGCCCACAATACGCTGCACCGAAGGGGACCGCGTGCGCGTGAACTTCGTGAACCGGGGGAGCCATCCGCATTCGATCCACTTCCATGGAATACATGCTGCGAACATGGACGGGTCGTTCGAGATGGTCGCGCCCGGCTCTGCGTTCACGTACGAGTTCGACGCCGAACCGTTCGGGCTGCAGCTCTACCACTGCCACACCATTCCGCTCAAGCGGCACATTCACAAGGGTCTGTACGGCGTCTTCCTGATCGACCCGAAGGAAGGCAGACCGCCGGCGCGCGAGATGGTCATGGTGATGAACGGCTTCGATACGAACTTCGATGGTGAGAACGAGATCTACGCGATCAACACCGTTGCCTTCCACTATCAGAAGCATCCGATATCCGTTCGGCCCGACGAACTCGTACGTGTGTTTCTGGTGAACATCACCGAGTTCGATCTGCTCAACTCGTTTCACCTGCACGGGAACTTCTTCCGCTCGTATCGTACCGGTACGGCGCTGGACAGGTTCGACTGGACCGACACGGTAATGCTCTGTCAGGGGGAGCGATCCATCCTGGAATTCACCTACAAGCATCGCGGACCGTTCATGTTCCACGCGCATCAGAGCGAGTTCGCGGAGCTTGGCTGGACTGGTGTATTCAACGTGCGGGATGATCTCCATGTCTGATACGGGCGGCACGGGAACAAGGCGCGAAGTTCCGCCGCGCGCCGCACTGCGGCCGCTATCGCGCAAGGGTTCCGAACGGGTATCGGGCGCCGATCGCGCTGAACCCGGCGAGGGTGATGGTCGTCGCCGCCTGCCCCGGTGGCTGCTCGGCGTTGTCCCCCTGGTGCTGCTCGCGCTGCTGGTGTTTGCCTTCCTGCGGGTGGGGCCGGCAGGTGTGCTGCGGCGTGGGTTCCCGCCGGTTGAGGAGCTCACGATCGAGCGAGTCAGCTTCCCCCGCGAGGGGGCGCTCCGCATCGACGTCGTCAACGGCGGGCCCGAGGCAGTCACCGTCGCGCAGCTCCTGATCGATGACGCATCGTGGGTGCACACGATTGACGGCGACCGTACGATCGGCCGGCTCGAGAGCCGTACGATCACCGCACCATATCCCTGGGTAGAGGGGGAGCCGCTCGCGATCACGCTGATGACGAGCACCGGGGTAACGTTCACGCACGACGTCGCCGTCGCCACCGTCAGCCCCAGGCCGGACGCGCAATACATCTCGACGTTCGCGCTGCTCGGGCTGTACGCCGGCGTGATTCCCGTCTTCCTCGGCCTGCTCTGGTTCCCCTTCCTGCGCAACGTCGGACAGCGGTGGCTCGATTTCTTCCTGAGTCTGACCATCGGTCTGCTCGTCTTTCTCGGTGTCGACGCGCTGGGCGAGGCGCTCGAGACGGCGGGTCGTGTCTCCGCGGCGTTCCAGGGGACGGCTGTCGTGCTGCTGGGACTCGTGGGGGCACCGCTGCTGCTGGTAGGCATCGGTGCGTGGCTGAGGGGGCGCGCCGGTGGCGACAGTGTGCGTGCTGCCGAGGACGGCTGGCGTGGAAACTCGCCGATGTACGTCGCGACGCTGGTCGCGGTCGGGATCGGGTTGCACAACCTGGGCGAGGGACTCGCGATCGGTGCGTCGTATGCCACCGGCGAGATTGCGCTCGGCACTTTTCTCGTGGTCGGGTTTCTCATCCACAACAGCACGGAAGGGCTCGGCATTCTCGCACCGATAGCGACGATGCGCCCGCGCATTCGGGATCTGCTGCTGCTGGGCGCGATCGCCGGCGTGCCCACTGTGTTCGGCGCGTGGATCGGCGGGTTCAGCTACTCGCCGTTCTGGACGACGCTCTTTCTTGCGATCGGCGCGGGCGCGATCGTGCAGGTGGTGTACGAGCTCTGGCGGCTGTTCCGGCGGCGGGCATCCGGCGGGGACGGGAGGCGCGGCCTGGCGACGCCATTGAACGCGGCGGGCGTGCTGGCCGGGATGCTTATAATGTATGCGACGGGGCTGCTTGTTCCGGCGTGATGCGCGCGCGAACGTCGCGCCCGGCGGCATTCGCGTCGCCTCCATTCTTGTAGCGAGCTGTATCGCGGCGGCGGCGGCGGCGACGGCGCACGCACAGGCGATCGCGGACAACAGCTTTCTCATCGAGGAGGCATACAACCAGGAGCGCGGGGTCGTGCAGCATGTCATCGTCGGGCGCAATGCAGACGACGGTGACGTGTGGAGCTATGAGTTCACCCAGGAGTGGCCGCTCGGCGGCATCCGTCACCAGTTTGCGTACACGATCCCCGTGAGCACGGCCGGGGGCGGGAGCGGCCTCGGAGACATAGCGCTCCACTATCGCTACCAGCTTCCGTTCGCGGAGACGCGTCGTGTCGCGGTGGCGCCGCGGTTGAGCGTGATAGTACCCACCGGCGACGAGCGCGCGGGGCGCGGAGATGGGGGGACGGGGTTCGAAGGCAACCTTGCGATGAGTGTCGTGCTGGCGGCGCCCCTTGTCGCGCACTGGAACGTGGGCGGCGGGCACTCTCCATCCGCGCGCGATGATCTCGGTCGGCGCGAGAGCATCTCGACCGTACGGCTGGGTCAGGGGCTCGTGTGGCTCGCGCACCCGCTGTTCAACGTCATGCTCGAGAGCGCGTGGGAGAGGGCAGAGGCGACCACTCCTGTGAGCACGGAGTGGGTGACGAGCTTCACACTGTCGCCGGGTGTTCGCGGAGCGATCAATCTCGAGTCGGGCATGCAGATCGTCCCCGGGATCGCCATGCCCATCGAGTGGAGTGACGGTGAGAGCGCAACGCTGCTGTTTCTGTACCTGAGCGTGGAGCACGCTTTCCGCAGGTAGAGCGTTGCCGCAGTCATTCCCGCCAGCGCGGGAATTCACCTTCGTCTTGGTCGACGCCATTTGCCGCGACACTCTCGCAGCAAGCCCGCCCGGCACGCGCGGCGCTATGTTTCCCGCTGTTCGTCGGCCCCCCCCCAACCATGCACAC
>JBOHTO010000106.1:0-23252 GCA_050733695.1 Gemmatimonadaceae bacterium
TCCGCAAGGCAATGATGTTGCAAAACAAGACCTGACCCCAGCCGCCACAGCCGCCACGAGCAGGCGCGCGAAGTCCTCCGGTGCGAGGGTTTCCGGGCGCGCTTCGGGGTCGATCGTGACCTCTCGCAGGATCGTTTCGGCCTCGCCGGCGCCCATGCCGCCGAGCGTGCGCAGAACGCGGCGCATCTGCTTGCGACGCAGCGCGAACGCGCCCTGCACGAGTGCGCGGAACTGATCTTCCATCTCGGGGGCGACGGCCGGTTGCGCTCGCGGAACCAGACAGAGGACGGCCGAGTCGACCGCTGGCGCCGGGCGGAATGCGCGGCGCGAAACGTGAGCGAGGAGTTCTGCGTGGGCGACCGCCTGAACGTTCACCGACAGCGCGCCGTACGTGCGTGATCCCGGCGACGCTGTGATCCGCTCGGCGACTTCGCGCTGGACGAGGTAGACGGTGCGAGTCGGGCGCGGCCGGCGCAGCCCAAGGAAGATGATCGGCGTCGTGATGTAATACGGAACATTGCCCACCAGAAGAAAGGGCTCCCCGGCGGCGAGCGCGTGCAGATCGGCCTGCAGCACGTCGCCCTGCACGATCTCAATCCGTGCGTCGCCTGCATATCGATCGGCCAGCACGCGCGCGAGATCCCTGTCGATCTCGATGGCCACGAGCCGGCCTGCCCGCGCGGCCAGCAGCTCGGTGAGCGCGCCGCGGCCCGGGCCGATCTCGATGACAGTTTCGCTTCCGGTGAGCTCGAGCGCACCCGCGATCCGGCCCAGTGCGGACGGGTCTGTGAGGAAGTGCTGCCCGAACCGCTTGCGCTGGCGGGGGTGGCCCGGACCCCGGGACTTCATCGCGGTCATGCGCGCCGTGCCCGCATCCGTGCAGCGCTAGCTGCGCAGCACGAGCATTGTCAGGTCATCGCGCCTGGGCGTGTCGCCCTTGTGCCGCGCGACCCGCTCGAAGATGCGGTCGACGATAACCTGCGGTGTTTCAAGCAGGGAATCACGCACGATCGCAAGCACCGCGTCTTCACCGAGACGCCGACCTGCGCGGTCGCGCGCATCGCTCAGACCGTCGGTGAACAGGACGAGGAGGTCGCTGTCCGGCTTCCATACCCTTGTCACCGCGGGCGGAACCGGCGCTTCCATGTCGAGGCCGAGCGGCGGGGCTGACGCCGGGAGACGTTCAGCCGAGCCGTCCCTGTCGAGAACGAACGCGTGCGGATGGCCAGTGTTGGCGTATGCGAGCGTGCGATGCTTCCTGTCGATGACACCATAGAAGAGCGAGATGAACATCTCGGTGCTCACGAGCTCCTCACGCAGCGAGGCGAGCAGTGCATTCAGTACGGCGTGCGGGTCGCTCGTACGCTGGGCATGGATCGTCGACGCGCTCATGACGAGCGCCATTATGAGCGCCGCGCGATAGCCGTGGCTCGATACGTCGCCGACCATGACGCCGATGCGCCCGCCTTCCAGACGGAAGAGATGATAGAAGTCACCGCCGACGCTCTCGGCCGGCATCACGCGCGCGGCCACGGTCGCATCGGGCGCGACGAGGCCGGTGTCGGGAAGCAGTCGCATCTGCAGATCGTGGGCGAGCTGCATCTCCTGCACGAGCCGCTGCTGGTTGAGCGATGCGCGCACGAGACGCGCATTCTGGATCGCCGTACCGATCTGGGTGGCGATGGCGGCTATCAGTTTCTGGTCGCCGGCGGTGAATGGCTGGTCGTGGCCGCGCCCGGAAAGGTTCACCACGCCAAGCGGCTGCGCTCCATCGCGCGCCGTCCACATGATGGGCACGGACAGCATCGAGCCACGGCGGTACAGTTGCTCCGCTTCGCACGGCATGTCATCGCGCTCCACAATCATCGGATGGCGCTGGCGGTAGACTTTCGCCGAAACGCTGCGCGGATCATCCACGGCAATGGGAGGTGCATCGTGCGGGTCGACTTCGAGGGCGGCGACCACCTGGAGCGTGTCGGTGACGCGGTCGTGCACCAGAATCGAGGCGCGCTGTGCGCCGACGGTCTCGGATATCTCCTCCAGGATGGTGGCCGCCGTCTCCTCGATGGTGACGGCGCGGCCGAGGATCTCGCTCGTCGTGTAGAGGAGATTGATCTCCTCGTAGCGCTCGGCGAGCTCCGCGGCTGCGTGTTCCACCTCGAGCGAGGACTGCAGGTACTGCGAGACGACCGGGAGGAGAAACTTGAGCAGCGAGCGCAGGGGCAGCGTTGAATCGGGACAGGGCCCGAGCGTGAGCCATGCGCGCCGCGATCCGACCAGCGCGGCGACGAGCACCGGTCCGCCCGCGGTGGCGACGTCGATCAGCGTGTCGTCCAGCGGCGGTGCCACGAACCAGCCGGGTTCGCCGCCCGGCGGGGCAATGGCCTCCATGACCGGTGCCCCCCCGCCCCCACCCGGCGGTTGTGTCCACACGGCGACCTCGCACCCTGTCGCCTCGTGGAACGCGGCCAGAACGGCGGCCAGCTCCGTCATACCCGGCGCAGAGTCAGCCTGACGACGTTTCCATGATCGTCATATTGTTCGACGCGATCCATGAGCTGCTGCATGAGAAAGAGGCCGCGCCCATCCTCGCGGCGCACGTTCTCGGGCGTCGTGGGATCGCGCATGCAGTCGCCGAGGTCGAAGCCGCGTCCCTCGTCCGACACCTCCAGGATGAGCCGATCGGGATCGAGCGATGCCCTTACGCGTACCTGCTTGGTGTGATTCTCCGCGTTGCCGCGCAGAATCGCGTTGGACAGCGCCTCGGTGAGCGCGACAGGGACGTTGAGAGCGATGTGCCGCGGCGCATACGCGAGCGCGGCGCACTGCCCCGCTACGAGTTCGACGATGCTCTCGATGTAGCGGACATCGCTCGGGATCTCGACCTCAAGTGCAACTCTGACGTGCTCGAGGGGAATGTGAGCGCTGTTGTGACCGGAGAGCTGTGGGAACATGTTTCGGCGTTCGGGGGCGTGGTGCGTTGACTGCGACTGCGCTCCGCGCCGGATCAGAAACTCTCGAGCGCGCGCTCCCGCGTGTCCGCGATCTGGAAGAGCGTGTCGAGCTTGGTCAGCTCGAACAGCGTCTTGAGGTCATCGTTCAGGTTGGCCAGGCGGAGCTCCCCGCCCTGCTCCCGTATCTTCTTGGACAGCGACACCAGCACGCCGAGTCCGGAGCTGTCGATGTAGCCTGTCTGGCTGAAGTCGATGAGGAACTTCCGCTCGCCCTTTTCGAGCTCATCGAGGACCTTCTGCTTGAGCTCCTGCCTGTTGCCCACGATGAGCTGACCTTCCACATCCACGACGACGATCTCTCCCTGCTTCTTGATCGAGAAGCTCATGACATTCTCTCCCTTCGGTATTCGAGCGATCGGGGTGACTCCGCGCCCACGGTCTGCAGGACGGTGATCGCGGCCACGGTTATAATGTCGTCCTGCACGGCGCCGCGCGAAAGGTCGCTGCACGGACGGGCAAGACCCTGCATGATGGGACCGACGGCCGGGGCTCCGGCCAGCCGTTGAACCAGCTTGTAGGCGATGTTGCCTGCATCGAGCGAAGGGAATACCAGAACGTTGGCATCCCCCGACAGAACTCCGCCATGCGCCTTGCGAGCCGCTACATCCGCGATGAGCGCAGCATCGGCTTGCAATTCTCCGTCCACGGCGAAGTCTACACTGCGGGCACGCAGCATCGCGAGTGCTTTCTGAACTCGCCGGACCGATTCGCCCCTTCCGCTCCCCATCGTGCTCCAGGAGAGCAGGGCGACGCGTGGCTCGTCGCCCACTATGCGCCGCCGGTCCGCCGCGGCTGCGACCGCGATGTCCGCGATCTGGCTGGCCGTCGGGGCGGGAACAACAGCGCAATCGGCAAAGGTGAGAACCTCATGCCCCTGCATCCCGTTGCGACCGGCGCGGAAGGGCGGCGGAAGGATGTAGAACGCACTCGACACGGTGCGGATGTCGTGCGCCGGCCCGATGACCCGGAGCGCGGCACGGAGCACATCCGCGGTTGTGTGTGTCGCACCGGCAACGCAGCCATCCGCGTGGCCGCCGGCTACCAGCGCGGCCGCGAAGTACAGCGGATCGCTCGCCAGCCGTTCGGCTTCCTGCGGCGAGATATCGCGTTTTCGCCGGGCTTCGATGTGTCCGGCAATCTCGCTGCGGCGGTGATCCGTGACCGGATCCAGAACTTCGACTCCCACACCGCGCGCCGCCGCGTGCGAGTCCGGCCGCTCGGGATCGAGGACTAGCACCGGGTGCGCGATCGCCGCGGCCGCGATGGCGTCCACCGCCTGCAGCACGCGCGCGTCGGCACTCTCGGGGAACACGATGCTGGCGCCAACCGAGCGCGCGCGATCGCGCACACGCTCGATGAACTCCCCGCGCGCGCTAGCCGCCATTGCCGGCGAAGCGCGTGCTCAGCGATTCCGCCACCGAGGGATGCACCATGTCGGCCACGTCACCATGAAAGCGGGCGATCTCCCGCACGAGACTGGAGCTGATGTACGTCGTATCCAGCGACGGCACCATGAAAACCGTCTCCAGCCTGGGCGACAGGTGCCGGTTCATCAGCGCCATCTGGAACTCGTATTCGAAGTCGCTCACGGCGCGGAGGCCGCGTATCAGCATGCTGGCTCCCACCTCGCGTGCGAAGTTCACGAGCAGGCCGTGGAACTGGCGCACGTCGATGCGCGGGTCGTCGCCAACGGCGGTACGGATCATCCGAACCCGCTCCGCAACGGGGAACAGTGGCTGCTTCGCGACATTGCTCGTGACGGCAACGACGAGACGGTCGACGAACTCGAGACTGCGCGCGATCAGGTCCTCATGGCCGCGCGTGATTGGATCGAAGCTGCCCGCGTAGACGGCGACTTTCTGCATTTTTTTCGGTGCCGGTGATGGTCAGGCAGGTAGCGCCGCGGCGGCTCGACAGCGGGCGCGGCGGTGAATGTCACGCCTGCGCCCTCGCGTTGCAAGGTCCTCGCACGCTCGGCCCCGGCAGTCACTGCCGCACAGGCGGGAATCCATTCTCGCTCCCCCCTCAACCGTCATTCCCGCATAAGCGGGAATCCACGTTCGCCTTCCGCCGCGCTTCTGTAGAAACTCACAGCCGTGTCGCCGTAACGCCGCACGTCGTGCGCGCCCGGCAGCTCCTCGGAAGCGTCATGCTCCACGCCGAGCACGCGCGCGAACGGCGAAGCGATCCAGATCTCCGCGATGCGTGTGGCCAGCCCCGCACGGTAGGGTGGGTCCGCGAACGCCACGTCGTACGCGCCACTGTCCAGAGCGGCGGCAAAACGCAGCGCGTCGGCCCGGCGAACCACAGCGATGTCGCCGGTGCCGAGGAGCTCGATGTTCGCGCGCAACGTCCGCAACGAGGGCGCGACGCTCTCGACGAAGTCGGCCAAAGCGGCACCGCGCGAGAGGGCCTCGAGCCCCAGAGCGCCCGAGCCGGCGAAAAGGTCGAGCACTCTCGCGCCCGGCAGGTCGCCGTGCACGATGCTCATCCACGCCTCGCGCACGCGGTCGCTCGTTGGACGGACCTGCCGCCCGGGTGGTGCGGCAATGCGTCTCCCCCGCCACCGCCCCGCCACGATGCGCACGCGATCAGCCCCGGATGTCGACCACCCGCGCCTGCAACCGGCTCTGACCCCTGTATTCGTCGCGCTCCAGGCGGAAGGCGACGTCGACCACTGCTCCCTCGCCCAGAGACAGTGCGGCATCGCGAATACCGGGCGTCCATGCAATCGCCTCGAGGCGGGCCCCGTTCGAGTCGGAGAGGCACAGTCGCACGCCGTTCTCCGCCAGCGGGCGGGGGCGCCTCGCTATGCGAACGCCACGCACGATGAACGTCGGTCCGGGGTTGCCGATGCCAAAGGGCTCGAGATGCCGCAACAGCGTCTCCAGCCCGGACCCCGCTTCACCGAGCGCGATCTCCATGTCCACGCGCAGCTCGGGCACGAGATCATCGGGTGTGAGACGGGCCGCCGCGACCTGGTTGAACCGCCCGGCAAAGTCCGCGACGCGGTCGGCGGCGATCGTGATGCCGGCGGCCGCGCGGTGACCACCGAAGCGGAGCAGCAGATCGCCACATTCCGACAGACCGGAATGCAGATCGAAGCGCGTTATGGAGCGACCGGACCCCTTCCCTTCCGGACC
The DNA here is from genome assembly GCA_050733695.1 of Gemmatimonadaceae bacterium. Taxonomy (GTDB): domain Bacteria; phylum Gemmatimonadota; class Gemmatimonadetes; order Gemmatimonadales; family Gemmatimonadaceae; genus JBOHTO01. The sequence continues at coordinate 6,158 of JBOHTO010000106.1, forward strand.
GTCGAGCGCGATGAGGACCGTCGGCCTGCCGAACTCCTCCACGATCCGCGATGCGACTATTCCGATCACACCCGGATGCCACCCTTCCTTCGCGAGGACGATGCCGAACGTGGCGTCGAGGTCGAGGGCGCTCACGAGCGTTCGCGCTTCCGCGAGCGTGGCGCGGTCGATCTCCTGCCGCTTCCGGTTGAGCTCCTCCAGCTCGCGCGCGATCGCATTGGCCTCGTGCTCGCTCTCCGCCAGCAACAGTTCGACGCCGCGCATCGCGTGGCCCAGCCGCCCCACGGCGTTGAGCCTGGGGCCGAGTACGAAGCCGACCCGGCCCGCCGTCACCGGCTTGCCATCGAGCCCCGCAGCGCGAATCAGCGCGCGTATCCCCACGTTGTCGCTCGCCGCCAGCATCCGAAGTCCGTAGCGAACGAGCACGCGGTTCTCGCCTCGCAGCGGCGCGATGTCGGCAACCGTCGCGAGCGCAACGAGGTCGAGCATGCGAAGCACTGGCGCCTCGCTCGCGCCGAGCGCACGCACGATCGCCAGCGACAGCTTGAACGCGACTCCGACGGCCGCGAGGTCACGATCAGGATAATCGCACCCTTCCTGCCGGGGATTCAGCACCGCCAGACAATCCGGAAGTGGTCCGCCGGGCAGATGGTGATCCGTCACAATGACGCCGATACCGGCCGCGCACAGCGCAGCGACCGGCTCACGCGCGGTGGTGCCGCAATCGCACGTCACGACCACGCCGGCCTTCGCCGCGATGGCCGCGCGGACGCCTGCCATCGAGAGATCGTAGCCGTCCACGAGCCGGCGCGGGATGAAGGGAACCGCGTTGGCGCCGACCGAACGCAGGGTGTTCGTGAGCAGCGTGGTGGAGCAGATTCCATCGACATCGTAGTCGCCGTGCACCAGCACCGTCTCGCCGTCGCGCGCGGCGCGCACCAGGCGGTCGACGGCGCGCTGCATCCCGTGCATGAGCATGGGATCGTGGAGCTGATCGAGCCTGGGACGGAGGAACCGCATCGCGCTGGCGGGCTCGCCGAACCCGCGCATGCACAGCAGACCGCACAGCGTTTCGGGCAGACGGAGGGCGGCGACAAGCGCCGCGACTGCGTTCGGGTCGGGGGCGACCGGGAGTACCCAGCGGGGAGACGCGAGCGCTGGCTGCGGCACCCGCTCGGCGTCGCGCGGCGCGGAAGCCGCGACCGTGGAGGACGGATACGCTGTCACGAACCAAAGTTACGGATGGGCATGAACCCCGACAAGCATCATTCCCCCGCGTACAGCAGCACGCCGCACGCTTCGCACGGCTCGATGCCGCCATTGGCCGCGAGCGCGCTGCGGCGCTGCATCGGGATCATCGTGTCACAGTTCGAGCAGGATATCCCCCGCAACGCCATCACCGCCTCCGATCTGTTCCGCCCGCGTATGCGGTCGTATCGCGCCAGCACCGAGCGGGACACGTGACGCGCGCTGCCGTCGCGCTGCTTGCGCGCCTCGGCGAGTTCGCGTTCCAGCGCCTCGCGCTCGAACGCGACCGCGGCTCTCTCAGCCTCCTGCCGCTCGGTCAGATCGACGTGCGCCTGCTCCTGGCGGGCCACGGTCTCGCGCAGTTCCGCGAGCCGTGCACTCGACCGCTCCAGCTCGGTCTCATCCGCCGCGAGAAATCGCGACACCTGCTCGAGCTGCGTCGTGGCAGCCGTCGCCTCGCGCGCCGTCCGGACCGTATTCATCTGCAGTGTGTTGCGATCCCTGAGTTGCCGGTGTTCGGTGACGCGCGACTGGATGGCCCGGTGCCGCTTCTCTTCTTCGGCTACCGCGCCGCGCGCACCAGCGAGCTTCGCATCGAGCTCATCGCGTTCACGGTCGAGCTCGCGCAATCGCGGCTCGATCGCATCGAGCCGGTCCTCCATTCCGTAGATGACCACGTCGTCTGCCTGCACTGCCAGCAATGCCTCGACATCAGCGTGCACACTGTCCCCCTGGTTTCAGGATCGTGATTTGCCGAAATGCTGTCCCATTCCGCCGAGAGAGCGCATCTCGCGCGCCAGTTCCCGCTTCTCGAGAATGCGCTCATCCTTCTCGGCACCTTCGGCCAGCGGAATGAGCGCGTCGAGCTCCGCCAGCTTCGCCTCCACCTCGTGCCGCCTGAGCGCCGCAAGACTGCCCTCGATCGTCCGAATCACATCGATGATCGCCCCGGGCTCGGCGAGCAGCTCCTGCATCACGTCGATCGCCTCCTCGCCGAGCACGGATGCCAGTTCCTCCACCGTGGCGTCGGGCCCCTGCTCCAGCAGTGCGGCGAAGATCGATCGATAGCGCGGATCGCGGAACGCCTCTGTTCCCACGCGTTCGGCGAGAGACTCGATCTCGGCGCGACGGTGCAGCATGACGCGGACGAGCTCGCGCTCCGCTCCGGCTCCGCGGTTGCCGCCGCGGTGAGCGCTCACCTTCGCGCGGCCGCGCTGATTCTGCCGGGATGGGTCCTGCCCCGTCGAACCAGTCCCGGTTCGCGGGTCCGATCCGCTCTCACGGGATTCCCTTTTCACCGTGCGGGCAGCGGGCGTGGCGCCGCGCACGACCCGTGACGTCAGCTCGTCCAGCAGGCGGTCGCGACTCACGCCCGCCACTTCACTCACACGGCCCACGTACAGCTCGCGCATGAGCGGATCTGCGGTCGCCCGCAGCGTCGGGAGCAGACGATCGATCGCCCGTCGCTTGCGCTGAAGGTCGGCAAACCATCCGGCGCGATCGAGCAGTTGCAGCTTGCGCTCGAGAATGTCGATCGCACCCGCACCCGCGAGCTGCTCCTCCAGCGCGGCGCGTCCGTGCCTGCGGACGAAGCTGTCCGGATCATCGCCCTCGGGAAGCGTCACGACGCGCACGGCCATCCCCTGCGCGAGGAGCGCGTCGCCGGATCGGAAAGTCGCGCGCAGCCCCGCCGCGTCGCTGTCGTAGAGCAGGAAGACGTTCGTGGTGTAGCGCCGGAGCAGTGTCGCCTGGGCATCGGTGAGAGCGGTGCCGAGCGGGGCCACGACGGGCTCGATTCCCGATGAAGCGAGCCTGACGAGGTCGAAATACCCCTCGACCACGATCGCTCGCTCCTCGCGCCGCATGGCATGTCTGGCCCAGTTCAGACCGTACAGCAGCTTCCCCTTGGAGAAGACATCCGAGTCGCCGGAGTTGAGATACTTCGGCTCGCCGGGACCCAGCAATCGGCCGCCGAATCCGACGGTACGTCCCGGCACATCGAAGATGGGGAAGATCACCCGCGCGCGGAACCGGGGGCGCGGCTCGTCGCCCTCTTCCCTGCGTACGAGCAATCCGGTGGCCAGCAGGCGCTCGTCGTCGAAGCCGAGCGTGTTGAGATACGTGCGCATGAGGCCGATCTCGCGCGGAGCGAAGCCCAGTCCGAAGCGCTCCGCCACGGTCCGCGTGATCATCCTGCCGGCGAGATACTCGCGCGCATCGCGCGCGCTATCCTCCTCCCACAATGATCGTTGAAAGAACTCCGCGACTGCCGCGTTCACTTCCCACATGGGCTCGCGCGGATCAGGACCTTCGCGGCGACGCATCGTTTCCGGAACCTCGATGCCGGCTTTCCCGCCGGCGAGGCGCACGGCGGCCGGCCAGTCGAGACCCAGGCGCTTCTGCAGAAAGGCGAAGACATCACCGCCTTCGTGGCAGACAAAACAGTAGTAGATGCCCTTCTTCGGCGAGACCGAGAAATTGCGGTGAGTGCCCTGATGGAATGGGCATGGGCCGCGATAGTCCGCGCCCACGCGCCGGAGCGCCACGTGCTCGCCGATGATCTGCACGATATCGGAGGCCTCGCGCACGCGGTCGACGATCTCGTCGGGTATCATCGGCCGCTCATGCGACGGCGCTCACCCGAGATCAGCGATGGTCACACCCGCCCCCCCCTCGTTCCATGCGCCCAGGCGAAACTCCTTCACACGGACATCCTTTCGCAGCATCTCGGCCACGCGTTCGCGAAGCGAGCCCGTGCCCTTGCCGTGTATGATGCGCAGCGAGCGAAGGTCGGCGCGAACCGCGGCATCGATGGCCTGGACAACGGGCGCATCGACTTCATCTGCGCGCATGCCGCGCACGTCGATCTCGCTGGACGCCTGAACGTCGGGGATATCACCGAACAGGGGCGTAGAGCGCTCGGGCTCGCGGGCGCTGGTCGCGCTGCGGCGCAGCGATGCGAGGGGGACGGTCAGCTTCATGGCTCCGACGGCCACGAGTCCGTCGCCGTCCCTCACACCCACGAGGAGTCCGGCGCGGCCGCCGAGTGTGTCGACCTCAACCATGTCGCCGGGAGCCAGGGCGGCGTCCGCACTCGCATCCTCGGCGTGGGCGCCAGCGTCGGCGCGAGGGTCGACGCCAGCGCCGACTGCGCCGCCGGTGTGGTTGGGCTCGGCCGGGTCGAGCTCGGCCAGGGCGTCGGTCTGCTGCGCGATGAGCAGCTCTGCAGCCCTGCGCGCAGCGCGCGCGGCTTCATCGAGCTGTGCTGCCCCGCGCGCTCTCAGCTCGCGAATCGTGCGTTCGATCTCTCCGCGGGCTTCGAGCAGGTGGCGGCGGGCATCGCTGCGCGATGCACGCTCGGCCGCGCGTTCACGATCGGCAATCGTGCGCTCGCGCTGCGCAAGCGTGTGCGCGCGGCTGCGCGCCTCGCCTGCCATCTCCTGCGCCTCGCGTTCGCGATCGGCGAGCGCCGCCTCGCGCACCTCGAGCTCCGCCAGCAGCACCGCGACATCGCGCTCACCCTGTGGCAGCCGTTCCTCCGCGCGGGCCAGCACGGCGTCCGGCAACTGCAGGCGCCGGGCTATACCCAGTCCGTAGGAGCGTCCCGGAATTCCCTTGATCAGCCGATATGTCGGCGCGAGGCGCGCAGCATCGAACTGCAGCGACGCATTCACTACGCCGGTGACCTCGCCGGCGAGCTGCTTGAGCACTCCGAGGTGCGTCGTCGCGAGGGTGAGAGTGCCACGCGCGGTCAACGTCTCGAGAATGGCACCGCCCAGCGCGGCGCCCTCGTCCGGATCCGTGCCCGAGCCCAGCTCGTCGGCGAGCACCAGCGACTCTCGCGTGGCCGAGCGCAGTATCTCCGCCAGGTTCCTGAGGTGCGCGCTGAAGGTGGAGAGACTCGCATCGATCGACTGCTCGTCGCCGATGTCCGCGTAGAACGAGTCGAACGTGGCGATGCGGCTGCCCAGCGACACGGGAACCGGGATGCCTGCCTGCGTCATGGCAGCGAGCAGCCCGACCGCCTTGAGCAGCACTGTCTTCCCCCCCGTATTGGGTCCCGATATGAGCAGCGTTCGTTCCGGGCTCACCAGCGCGAGGTCGAACGCAACGACGGGCACGCCGCGCACGAGAAGCAGCGGATGCCGCCCCTGGACGATCGTGAATCCTTCGGCGGGTGAGCACAGCTCCACGGGCGCACAATCCAGGTCGATGGCGAAGCGCGCACGCGCCTGCAGCGAATCGAGCGCGACGAGGGCATCGAGGGCGCGCGCCATCTCGCCGTGCAGAGGTCTGATCTCTGCGGTGAGCTCGAGCAGGACGCGCTCGACTTCACGCGCCTCGTCGGCCTCGAGCTCGCGCACGCGGTTCCCGAACTCGACGGCGGCCGGCGGCTCGATGAAGAGCGTCGCACCGGTGGACGAGGTATCGTGCACGATCCCGCCAACAACGCCGCGGCCTTCGCGCCGCACGGGAATCACGTAGCGCCCGTTCCTCACCGTGACCGACATGTCGGGCACGGCGTGATGGCTGTCGAGGCGCGACACGATTCGCTCGAGGAGCGCGACGAGCCTGCCCTGAGATGCGCGCAACTCGCGCCTGAGGCGGCGCAGCTCCGGCGACGCGTCGTCGCGCACATCGCCAGCGTTGTCGATCCCCCGGGCGAGGGACGCTTCCTGGCGCTCGGCGACGAGCAACCGGTCGCGGAAGGAAGCGAGTACGCCGAGAGCGGCCGCGGGTCTGCGCGGGTCGCCGAGTGCCGCGTGCGTGCGGCGCGAGGAAGCGAGCAGCGTGAGCCCCGCGCGCAGCTCCTGCCCGGACCAGGCGCTTCCGGCCACCCGGAGCCGGGCAAGCGGTGATTCCAGCTCCGGAATCGGCTCCGATTCCCAGCCGGCATCGGACTGCATGGTCGCGCGCATCGCCGTCACGCGCGCCAGTTCGCGTGCTATCGACTCACGATCGAACAGGGGGTGGAGGGCGCGCACCCGGGCCGCGCCGAGCGGTGAGGCGGCGCGCGCGGCGACGAGATCGAGCACACGCGGGAACTCGAGAACTTCGAGCGCGTGGGAGATCACCTGCGCTCCCGCGGATGAAGTCGATGGCGGGAATGGGTTGCGGCCTTCGCAGAACGGGTTCCAGCCTTCGCGGGAAAAATGGCCGGAAGCGTGCGGGAATGGCAGCCGGGGGCGGCCACGAACGGAAGAACCCGAACGTGCGATTGTCCTCGCCCGTCCGGGTTGTCGCCGTCAGTCGGTATCGCCACGGTCACCCCCTGCCGGCGAGCTCCTCTCGCGCGATGGCGTTGATCCTGCTTCCGTCCGCGCGTCCCGCGAATCGCGGACGCACCGCACCCATGACCGCGCCCAGGTTGCCACTGCCCGTCGAGATCACACCACGCACCGCCGCGCGAATCTCATCGTCCGTTGCCTGCTCGGGAAGGTAGGCCTCGATGACCCCGATCTCGGAGCGCTCCTTCGCTACAAGATCTTCGCGCGCACCCTTCTCGAACATCTCGATGGATTCACGGCGCCGCTTTATTCCCTTGCTCAACACTTCCTGTATCTCCTGTTCCTCCAGCTCGCGGCGCAGCTCGATCTTCCGATTCTTCAGCTCGGAGATGACGGTGCCGAGGAGTACCGTCCGCGACCTGTCCTGCGACTTGCGCGCGGCGTTGAGGTCCTGCTGCAGGCGCACGAGCAGTTCCGCCATCTATGCGTGCCGGGTGCGGCGATTCTTCCGGATGGCGGCGTTGAGCTTGCGCTTGCGGCGCTCGCTCGGCTTCTCATAGTGACGATGCTTGCGCAGATCCGAGAGGATGCCCGCCTTCTCACACTTCTTCTTGAAGCGCTTCAGTGCGCGCTCGAAGTTCTCATCGTCGTGGATGATGACTTCCGACAAAAGCTGTATCCCCCCTTCTCGCGGCGCTTGTACGCCAGTTGTACGCCCGTTGAATGTAAGCCAGTCAAGTTAGGTGCCCACGGCGAGCCGAGTCAAGCACGCGCCGCCTATCGAGTTACCGGTTCGCGCACGGGCCGTGTCGGACCCTCGCTGGCCAGAGTCGCCACCGGGAGTTGCCACCGGGAGTTGCCACCGGGAGTTGCCACCGAGAGTTGCCACCGGGAGTTGCCACCGACAGTCGCGACCGACAGTTGCCACCGACAATTGCCACCGACAGTTGCCACCGACAGTTGCCACCGCGGCTAGCCGGGTGGCCAGTCCAGCTTCCGACCGCCCAGGAGGTGCAGATGGATGTGGAAGACGGTCTGTCCGGCATCGCGGTTCGTGTTGATCACCATTCGGTAGCCGCTCTCGGCGATGCCTTCCTCCTTCGCTATCTCCGCGGCGAGCAGCGCCAGCCGGCCCACCATCGCCGGATCCCCTGCGGCACCCAGCGTGGGCACGTGCTCGCGCGGGATGACGAGCACGTGCGTGGGTGCCTGGGGATTGACGTCGCGGAACGCGACGCATTGCGCCGTCTCCTTCACGATCGTGGCCGGGATCTCCTTGCGGATTATCCGGCAGAAGAGGCAATCGTCTCCCACGAGCCATTCCTCCCTGTGTCGAGCACCGCACGCGCGAGCGCCAGCGCCGCGATTGCCGCCGTTTCAAAGCGAAGCACACCGTCCGCGAGTCTTGCAGGTACGAAGCCGGCAGCGGTGAAGAGCGCCCGTTCCTCCGCCTCCAGCCCACCCTCCGGCCCGATCGCGAGCGTGATGGGCGGTGATATCACTGACGAAAGCGCAGCAGCAAGGACAGGATCGCCGCCGGCATCGAGCAGAACGCGGACACCCTCGGGCGCCGCTGCGATGGCGTTCTCCGGACGCGACTCGGGGTAGACGGCGGGCAGCCACGTGCTCCCGCTCTGCTCCAGCGCAGCAATCATGCGCGCGCGCATCCTGAAGCGGAAGTTGGGCCCCTCACCGCGCGGTGACACGCTGCGCGAGCGTTGCCATGCGACAGGACGCCAGCTCGTCGCTCCAAGCTCGACCGACTTTTCTGCGAGCCAGAGCATCCGATCGCGGTCGGCAACCGGTACGATGAGGTGAACCGGAGGCGGCGGCTCGACCATGCTCACGGTCTGCACGTTCACGGCGAGCATGCGCCGGGCGATTCGCGTGATCGATCCGGCCGCAGAGTGACCGGCGCCATCGAGCAGCCTCACCGGCGTCCCCTTCTGCAACCGGCGCACGCGTGCGTGGTGCGCCGTACCCTCGCCCAGCGTCATCGATTCGCCAGCGACCGGTTCTTCGGGCGCGAAGAGGGTTACGAGCCCCGCGCTATCACGACGCTCCACCAGCCCTCCTCGCTGTCTTCATCTGCGGCCTTGCAGCCGGCGGACTCGATGACCGCGAGCATCTCATCGCGTTCATCGAGCATGATTCCGGCCAGTATCGCGCGCCCGTCCGGCGCGAGCGCGTCACGGATGACCGGGAGGTTCGCCGTGAGCACACCCGAAATGATGTTGGCAAGCACCACGCACACCGGCGCGATCAGCGGGAGCAGCACGAAAGCATCTCCCTGCAAGATGGTCACCGTTTCCTCGACGCCATTGCACGAGACGTTGGCCTCGGCGTTCGGGATCGCGTCAGCATCCAGATCGATCGCGACCACCCAGCCGGCGCCGAGGCGCGCCGCTGCGATCGCGAGAATGCCGCTGCCGCAGCCGAGGTCGGCGACGCGATCGCCGGGTCGCAGTACGCGTTGCATGAGGCGGACCGCGCCGCGCGTCGAAGCGTGCTCGCCCGTACCGAAGGCCATCCCCGGGTCCATGCTGATGGTGCGATTGCGACGCGCGGCAGTCGGGCGTTCGGCGGGGACTGCTGCGCTCGTGAGCCAGGGCGGGGCGAAGGTCAGTGCGCCGATGCTGCGCGCACGCATAGCATCCTTCCAGCGGCTGCTCCAGTCGACGTCGGGAGTATCCTCGATGCTCACATCCGCGCGCGGGCTGGCTGCGAGAATGGCGGCGCGCATCCTCTCGCGATCCCCATGGCCGGGGAAGTACGCGACCAGATCATCGCCATCCTCCTGAACCGCGGGCGATCCTGCGCCAACGAGCGCGCCGATGACAGCCGCGCGGTCCACCCCCGGGCGCACGCGCACCGCGAGCAGCGTCACGCGCCGAGCGCTTCCTTCATCTTCGCCCAGAATCCCTTGGCCCTGTGCTCGGGTGCGCTGTGCGCGAACCCGGTGAGCTGCCGCAGCAGCTCTGCCTCTTCTGCTCCGACGTCGGACGGTGTCCAGAGCTGAACGCGAACGTGCAGGTCACCTATGCCGCTGGCATTCACCCGCGGCAGACCGCGACCGCGCAGATGGAAGACCTGGCCGCTCTGCGTGGCGGGGGGAATCCGCAGCGACACGGTTCCTTCGATCATCGGGATCTCGATGTCCGCGCCAAACACGAGCTGCGGATACGAAACGAGTGCCTCCGTGTAGAGCTCCTCGCCATCGCGCTCGAAGCGGGGATCGTCGTCCACCTCGAAGAGAACGAGGACGTCGCCCCGCGCGCCGCCGCGCGGACCGGCGTTGCCCACGCCGCGCAGCGTCATGTACTGCCCGCTCGCGACTCCGGCCGGAATCCGCACTGCCACCTCCTGCGAACCGCGCGTGCGACCCTCGCCGCGACACTTGCGGCATGGCTCGCTGATGAGCACGCCTTCGCCACGACACGATGGGCAGGGCGCGACGCTCACGAACTGACCGAAGAAGGATCGCTGCGCCCTGCGCACGTCGCCGCTGCCGCCGCACGTGGGGCAGACCTCCGGCCTGGTTCCCGGTTCCGCGCCGGAGCCATCGCAGCGTTCGCACGGATCGAGCAGTTTCATCTCGAGCTTCCGCTCGACTCCCGTTGCCACCTCGGCGAGTGTGAGGCGAAGCGTGACACGGACGTCGGCACCGGAGCGACGGTCGGTGCCACCGCTCTGGCCGCGCCGTCCACCAAAGAGATCCTCGAGGCCGCTGAAGCCGCCGAAGTCGCGCATGAAGATGTTGAGCGCTTCGGACAGGTCGACGTGATGGAATCCGCCGCCACCGCCGCCACGCAACCCGGCCTCGCCGTAGCGATCGTAGACCGCCCGCTTCTGCGGATCGCGCAGCACGTCGTACGCCTCGGTGATGGCCTTGAATTTCTCTCCCGACTCCGCGGAACCGTTGTTGCGATCCGGGTGCCAGGTCATCGCGAGCTTGCGATACGCCTTCTTTATCTCGTCGTCGGAAGCGGCGCGGGGAACGCCGAGTGTGCTGTAGAAGTCAGACATGCCGTCCAATCGATTGCGGTGTGGAACATGGATTCCCGCTTTCGCGGAAATGACTGCACTGAAGGCGACGCGCCCGCGGGGTGTGCGTAACAGCTCTCGCGGGAATGACTACGGTCAAGACGATGCGCCCGCGCGACCTGCGAAACAGCACTCGCGGAAATGACAACCCCGGAAATCTAGTCGAGCAGGTCGCTCACGAGCTGCGACGTGTGCGTCACGAGGGAGATCACCTTCTCGTACGGCATGCGAGTGGGTCCGATCACGCCGATCACGCCGGTGAGCGATCCGGCCCGGTACTCCGCCGTCACCACCGTGAAGTTCTCGAGCCGCGGGTCGCCGTGCTCGTTGCCGATCGTGATCGAGAGCCCCGATGTCGCGCTGCGACGGCGAAGCAGGTCACCCAGATGCTCGCGCGTCTCCGTGAGCTCCATGAGCTTGCGCATCCGCTCGCCGGTCGCGAACTCCGGCTGCTCGGCGAGAAGCGAGGGCTGACCCAGCAGCACGTGCTCATCCCTTCCACCGCTGCCCTGGCCAGGACCCACGTCGAAGAGCTGATCGCCCTCCTGGATGAATATGTTCAGCAGCTCGCTGGTATCGGCGGCCGCGCCGGTATCGCGCAGCCTGGCACCCAGCGATGACCGCACGTCGCGAAGCGTGAGGCCGCTCAGACGCTCATTGAGCACGAGCGCAACCTCGGCCAGCGCCGACTCCGCCACCTCTCCCTTCACCTCGACGAAGATCGTCCTCACCACGCCACCGGCGAGCGTGATGACCATGAGCAGTCGGTCGCTCGAAAGCCGCAGAAGCTCGAGCCGCTGAAGGATCGTCTCGTCGAGGCGCGGGCCGAGCGCAACACCCAGCTCCTGGGTGAGAATGCCAAGGCTCTGGGCAGCACGACGCAGTATCGCCTCGATCGCGGACCCGCCGGCCGTGATCTCCTCCGCCAGCCGCTCGTGATCCGGCGTGGGTACCGGTAGCGGCGGGAGAAAGATGAGCGTGTCGACATAGAGCCGGTACGCCTTGTCGGTGGGAACTCGCCCCGCTGACGTGTGCGGGTGGAAGAGATAACCCTTCTCCTCCAGATCGCTCATGGTGTTGCGGATCGTCGCCGGCGAAACACCCAGCCCGGAGCGACGCGAAAGCGTGCGCGACCCGGCGGGCTCGGCGGTTTCCACATAGCTGCGGATCACCGCTTCGAGCACCCGCCGTTCCCGGTCGGAAAGCTCAAGTGGCGCCATAAGTTCAAAGCTACTAACGACTTCGGAATGCTGTCAAGTCGCCGGCCAGCGCGTCGAGACGGAGCCATCCGGTGGCCGTCAACCGCAGGCGACCGTCAGGGCCGATCTCGCCCCAACCTTCGGCGATCCACGGCTGCACCCGTTCGCGCTCGGTCGGGCGAAGCGACAGCCCTTCCGCGGTCCTGAGAGCGAGGTAGACCGCCTCCGCCTCGCGCTCGGGAGTCGTCAATCGCTCGGAGCCAGCCAGCGGATCGCTGCCCGACGCGAGCGCCGCCGCCCACTGCGTGTATTCGCGGATGTTCCAGCGCCGGAGTGCGCCATCGAACCCGTGCGCCGATGGGCCGATTCCCGCGTAGGGGACGAGCGACCAGTAGCTGTTGTTGTGACGCGAGCGCGCGCCCGGCCGGGCGAAGCTGGACACCTCGTAATGCTCGTAGCCCGCGTCTCGCAGCAGCGCGCACGCCGCGAGATACTCCGACGCGTATCGGTCTTCCTCCGCTTCCACCGCCGCGCCGCGCTCGCGCCAGCGGGCCAGCGGCGTGCCCTGCTCGACGGTGAGACCGTACAGCGACAGGTGCGGCGGCTCCAGTCCGAGAGCCAGCTCGATGTCTCCCTGCCATGATCGCTCGATCTGATCCGGCAAGGCGAAGATGAGATCGAGCGACAGGTTCGCCATCCCGCCCTCCCTTGCGGCGGCGACGGCCGCGGCTATGCGATCGCTCGAATGCGTCCGGTGCATCCAGTCGAGCGCGGATGCGCTGAATGACTGCGCACCGATCGACAGGCGATTCACGCCGGCGGCGTGCCAGCGGCGCACGGAGTCGACAACTACATCGTCGGGATTCGCCTCCACCGTGACTTCGGCCCCGGGTTGCAGCTCGAAGTGAGCGAGCAGGAGATCGAGGAGACGCGCCACTCCATCGCCGCCGAGCAGCGATGGCGTTCCACCGCCCAAATACAGCGTGTCGATCGCTGCGGCGCGAACGCCACGCCCCGCCCCCACACCAGACGGCGAAGCCGGGAATCGGAGCGCGAGCTCGGCCGCGAGGGCACGCATGTAGTCTTCCACCGGAACGCGGGAGCGCACGGCGATCGCGAAGTCGCAGTAGGAACAACGCCGGGCGCAGAACGGAACGTGCACGTAGACGTGGCGGGGAGGCGAGGAGAGCGGGGCGTGCACGCGACCGTCATCCCCGGGCGCCGTTGCGGCCCGCTATCACCGCGCGTGCCATCTTCGCTCCCGCGTTCATCCCCTGCGCCCCGAGCAGAAGAACGAGGTCGCCATCGCGCGCGCGCGCAAGCGTCCGGCGGACGGCAGCGTCCAGGCGCGGCTCATAGTGGAACCCGGTCCCCGACTCGCGGAGCGTATCCAGCGTCGCCTCGCGCTCGCGCGTGGTCACGCGGTCGCGGTCTCCGCTCGCATCCTCGCTGGCCGTCACGGTCAGCGTGGCCCGCAGCGCCCGCGTCTCCTCGGCCAGCGCCCGGGCATTGCGCACGTTCACTCCGGCGTCGCGCGATCCGCGGATGGCGTACACGACGTGCAGCGATGTGTGCGCGATCGCGCGCACGGCATCGAAGACGGCTCGCACGCTCTCGGCGTTGCCGACGGTGTCGTCGAGTATCATCGGATCGCGTGTACGGATGATCTCCATCCGCCGCCGTATGGGTGGCATCGACGCTATCCCGGCCGCCGCGGACGCCGGCTCGGCGCCGGCGATCACCGCCATGGTCATCGCGAGCGTGGCGTTCAGCATCTGCTGGCGACCGAGCAGAGGTACGCGAACCAGCAGCTCTCCGCGGTCCACCACGCTGCCGTCGAGGCACGCGAGCTCGTCACCGATCGTGAGGAGGAACTCCGACCCCTTCACGTCCGTGCCCATGAGCCGCGCACGTACGCGCGCGTCCGCTCTATCGGCGAGCGTGACGCCAACGATCGGCCGCCCGATGCCCGCCGCCATCGCTCGCGCACCAGCGTCGTCCATGTTGACGATCACCGGCGCCCGCGCCCCGAGGAGGTCGAAGAAACGCCGTTTGGTGGCGACGTAGTGCTCGGGCGTCGGGTGGAACTCGAGATGCTCGTCCGGCACGATGTTGGTGAGCGCGCCGAGATCGAACCGGAGGCCCGCGACCCGATCCAGGCGGAGACTGTGCGACGTGACTTCCATGACCGCTGCGCCAACGCCGTGCGAGACCATGCTGCGCAGCGCGCCGTGTATGGCAGGCGCCTCGGGCGTGGTCATTCCGGTCTGCACGACGCGTCCGCGGAAGCGTATTCCGAGCGAGCCTATTACACCCGTGCGGATTCCTCCTCCACCGAGTGCGGCTTCGACCAGCAGCGCCGTGGAGGTCTTGCCGAGCGAGCCGGTGATCCCGAAAAGCGCCAGTTCGCGGGCCGGATTCCGGAAGAATGCGGCCGCCAGGGGAGCGAGGGCGGCTCGCGGGTCTCGAGTGACGATCGTCGCGGAGGCGGCCACAGGATGCGTTGCGCAGACAGCGGCCGCCCCGTGCGCGATCGCGTGGTCGATGAAGCGGGCGCCGTCCACGGTAGCGCCCGGGATCGCGACGAAGAGGAAACCCGGCCTGACGTCCCGCGAGTCGTGCGCGATGCCGGTGATCTCGGCGTCGTCGCCTCGCAGGGAGGCGCCGATGACGCGCGCGAGTTCGCTCAGGCGCATGGGTGGCTGGCTGGGGGTTCTCACGGCGGCGGCTTTGTGGTGGGTTGGGGTCTGCAAGGACGCAAATGGATTCCCGCGTTCGCGGGATTGACGATGTTGCAGGAGCGGTGTCGCAGCAGCGGTGTTGCGGGAATGACGACGTTGGGGGGTTCGAGGTCGCGAAATGACGACATCGCGGTGCGCGAGGTCGCGGGCGATACGGTGGAATATGGCGCACGCAAGGGTGGGGTGGGGAACGGCAAAATGGATTCCCGTTCGGGCGAATGACGATGTTGAGCCGCGTCTTGGGAATGACGATGCCCCCCGGGAGCCTGCGCTGCGGGAAGGACGTAGCCCGCGGGGAGCCGCGTTGCGGGAAGGACGTAGCCCGCGGGAGCATGCGTCGCGGGCATGACGATGTTGAGCGATGTCGCGGGGATGAAGGCGACGCGGCGCGAGGTCGCGGCGCGCTAGCGGCGGCGGATCTCGCCCGGAATGGCGCAGTCGATCGCGCCTGCCAGCTCGAGTTCCGTGATCGCAGCCAGGCAGCGCTGAGCCGGCAGCCCAGTGCGCAGCGACAGCAGGTCGGGCGTGGAGAAGCCGGAGGCCAGCGCACCCCATATCGCCCGCGCGTCCTCGCCGTCGGGCAGTCGCACGGGCGCGACCGGCGCCGGGGCAAACCCCGCGAGCGCGAGTGCGTCGTCGATGCTGGCGATCACCACGGCACCATCGCGCAGCAGTTCGTTCGACCCCGCGCTCCGCGCCGAATCGATGGGACCCGGAACGGCGGCCACCGTGCGGCCCAGTTCAACGGCGTACGCCGCGGTGATGAGCGCACCGCTCCGCACGCCCGCCTCGACCACGATCGTCGAGCCGGCCAGCGCGGCGATGATCCTGTTGCGCATGGGGAAGGATCCCGGTGTAGCGCGCGCACCGGGAAGTGATTCGGCGAGGAGCAAGCCGTTGCGCGCGATCTGATCCTGCAGTGCACGGTGTGGCGCGGGGTACGCCACATCGATGCCGGTGCCGAGCACGGCTGCTGTTCGTCCGCATGCGGCGAGCGCCGATCGGTGCGCAACACCGTCGATCCCGCGCGCCATCCCGCTCACGACGCAGGCGCCAGCGCGCGCGAGCGCGCCGGCCAGATCGCGGGCGACGCGCTCGCCATAGGGCGTCGCATCGCGAGTGCCGACGATCGCGACAACGGGTGCAGCGATCGTCGCGAGATCACCCAGCGCGAACAGGATCGGGGGCGCGTCGCCGAGGTCGAGCAGACTGGCGGGATAGCCCTCCGACCCGGCGACAAGCACCGCGGCGCCGGAACACTCGGCGCTAACCAGGGCACTCTCTGCGTCCGCCAGGAGCTCGGCGCGAGCGGTCCCGCGAACGGTGGCATCGAAAGCGGGCAGCGCGGACCCGAATCGTGCAACCAGGTCGTGATACGTGGCGAGCCCGACGCCCGGCGCCATCGCGAGCGCCAGCGCGGCCCGCCGTTCGGCGTCAGGGGAAGTTGAGCTGAGCCTCGGCGCGGTCACGCGACTGTCTCAGTTCCAGGAGCTGCGACCACCAGGCCGCCAGCAGGGAGTCGAGCCCGATGCGCGCCGGGGCGCTCACGGCAAACATCCCGAACGCGCCGGGCGCCTCGATCGGCGGAACGTATTCCTCGCCCATGAGGTCCATCTTCGTGAACACAACGCAGTGCGGCTTCGCGGCGAGCGCCGGGGAATGGGACTCGAGTTCGCGCCGCAGCGTGTCGTACTCCGCCTGCCAATCCATGGCGTCGATGGGGATGAGGATGGCGATCGCCCGCGTCCGCTCGATGTGCCGGAGGAAACGGAGGCCGAGTCCCTTCCCTTCGCTCGCGCCCTCGATGATGCCCGGCAGATCGGCCACGACAAAGGTGCGCATGTCGCTGAGCTGAACGACGCCGAGATTCGGCGACAGCGTCGTGAACGGATAGTCAGCTACCTTCGGCCGGGCGGCGCTGATCACCGAGAGCAGTGTACTCTTGCCGGCGTTCGGCTGGCCGACAAGACCGATGTCGGCTATCAGCTTGAGCTCGAGCTCGATGGTCCGCGCCTCCCCCTCCTCGCCCGGCTGCCACTCGCGCGGCGACTGGTGCGTGGCAGTCGCGAAGAAGGCGTTCCCCTTCCCTCCTCGCCCGCCCGCCGCAACACGGATCACCTGCTCGTGTTCGAGTACTTCCCCGAGCATCTCGCCCGTCTCCGTGTCGCGAATCACCGTACCCGGCGGGACGGGAAGCACCACATCGCTCCCCGACCGGCCGGTCTTGTTCGAGCCCATGCCGTGCTCGCCGCGCTCGCCCGTCCAGCGGTCGCGATAGGTATAGTCGAGCAGGGTCGACATGTTGCTGTCCCCGCGAACGAGGACGTCCCCACCGCGCCCGCCGTCGCCTCCATCGGGCCCGCCCATGGGCACGCGGAACTCTCGGCGAAAGGAAGTGCACCCCGAGCCGCCCGTACCTGCCTCGACGCGGACGACGACGCCGTCGATGAAGGTCGAGCCGTCGCCGCTCATGTTCCCTCCCCCTCCCCCTCCCCCTCCCCCTCCCCCCGCACGTCCCCGCGCACGTCACCGCGCATGTCCCCCAGCACGTCCCCGCGCCCGTCACCCCGCACGTCACCGCGCACGTCACCGCGCACGTCACCGCGCACGTCACCCTTGCCCCGTCCCCCTCGCT
>JBOHTO010000107.1:0-6675 GCA_050733695.1 Gemmatimonadaceae bacterium
ATCGGCTCGACTTCCTCTTCTGATACCCTCTTCTCATGGCGGTTCTCCTTTCATACTCAGCCGAATCGTACGATCCGGCGAAAGGAACCGCCATCTCACTTTTCAACTAAACTCGGGACATCCTCGCTGTTCTTCACCTGCCTGCTCCTGGCCCTCGCAGTCGGTGCCCGACTTCTCATCTTGACATACGCTGGCGTGGCAAACGTCGTGTTGGAACCCGGCGTGAGCATTCACTACTGGGGTCTGTCACCCTACGTGTATGTCGTGTGGGGCGCGGGCGCCTTCGCGTTCGCTGCCACGATAATCTTCCGGAGTTCGAGTCGCGCGTGACGCAGTTCGTTCGTAGCCGAGCCACCCAGGATCAGGCAATTGGTGGCACGTCTCCTTCTCGCGGCGCCGCCTAACTTGCGCTTGCAGCCGACGAAGCCCGCTCCCCGCTCTCCCGAGTGCGTTATCATTTCGCGCGCGGGCTTCGCGGCTGAAGCGCAGTCCGTTAGACGGGCGCAATTAACGTTTCGGAACAGCCGTTGGAGCAGGCATGACCAAGCTCGAACAGATCGAAACTGAGATCAGGAAGCTCGCACCCGAAGAGTTTTCGAAGTTGCGAGATTGGCTGCTCGAGCTCGACGCCGAACAATGGGATCGGCAGATCGAGCGAGATGCCGCCTCCGGCAAGCTAGACAAACTGTTCGAGAAGTCGCTTGCCGATCACAAAGCAGGGAAGAGCCGCGAGATTTGAGACATCTCACGAGCCCGGATTTCTGGGAATCGTTCGATCGGCTGCGCATCCAGATCCAGCGGCTTGCTCGCGAGAACTATCGACTGCTCAAGGCGAATCCACGCCACCCCTCTCTCCGTCTGAAGAAGGCCCGCGGCTACTGGGTCGCTCGTATCGGTCTGCACTATCGCGCCCTCGGCAAGGATGTAGAGGATGGCATCCTGTGGGGCTGGATCGGCACACACGCCGAGTACGACCGGATCATTTCGTCTTGAGCGCCGCCCAACTTGCGCTTCCAGCCGACGCAGCCCGCGCCGAGGTTCTCCCGAGTGCGCTACTATTTCGCGTGCGGGCTGCGCGGCTGAAGCGCAGATCCGTTAGGCATACCCACAAAGCGCGTCGTCATGATTTCTCTCCGCACGTTGCTGCGCGCAGCCGGAGTCTTTGGCGCGACCATGACCGCTGCTGCGTGAAACCCTCTTCGTCGCATTCGATGGCCTGCCGCAGCGAACGAGGAGGAGACAGAGCCGCGCGGCTTGATCGAAGAACAGAAATGGCGCGTTGGCGGCTCAACGTTCGTCCTTCAATGCCTCCGTCGGCTGAATGCGAAGCGCCCGGCGCGTCGGGACGATGCATGCGAGTGCACAGCACAGGATCGTCGACAGCACGAAGACGACGGTGTTGCCCAAAACATCGAGATGCACCTCCGACAGGTCGTCGTTCGCGAGACCGAACCCCAGGATTGCACCAACGCCAATGCCCAGCGCCATCTGAACGAATGGGCGCTTGAAGACGATAGTCAGGACGTCGAGCGGCCGCGCGCCGAGCGCGACGCGCACGCCGATCTCCCGCGTCCGCCTGGCGACGGCGAAGGCCGTCACCGCATAGACGCCGGCGAGCGACAACATCAGCGTCACTCCCGTCAGGGCGAGCAGGAGCTCGAACGCGTACGACATCCCTGCGGAGTCGGGATCCACCAGAAGGGGCAGCGGTTTCGGATCGATCACGCGGAGCGCGGGATCGGTCGCCTGCGCGAGTTCGCGGAGACGCACCGCAAATCGCTGCGGATCGCCGCGAACGTGAATGGCGACTCGAAGCGGCTCGGTCTCACGCGGCAGCGTCGTCTGATAGATGCGGGTACGGCCGTAAGAGGTCCCCTTGTCGCTTACGCTGAGATCGGGCACGACACCGACGATGTCATACCACGACTCGGCGGTGGGTTCGCGAGTTGATGAGAAGCGAAACCGGCGGCCAATGGGATTTCGGCCGCCCAGTACCTCATCGGCGAAAGTCTCGTTCACGAGCACGACACGCGTCCGTTGTTCCGCGTCGGCGGTCGTCAACGCCCGCCCGCGGATCACGGGCGCGCCGACCACGTCGAAGAATCGGGGATCGACGGATATGACCCCGACGCAGTAGTAGCCATCCGCACAGCGTTCACTGTGCTCAGCGGCCGGTCCCGGGTCCATCTTGATGAAGTGCCGCCCGCTGGTCAGCTGCGGCATTTGATCGGCATACGTGACGTCCAGCACGCCCGGCTCCTGTCGGAGCCGGTCGGCGAGCGCGCGGTAGCGTGCTTCGAGTCGCACCGCACGCATCGCCGGTACCGTGTCTCCACTCGCCGCGACGCCGTCAAGGCGATCCATTTCGAGAGTGGCCGTGAGAAACGCTTCGGCCGGAAATCCTGTGGGCGTGTCTTCTCGCAGGCCCCCTCCCAAGCCGATCAGCGGCCACGGAAGCAGCGTCGTGAGCGCAATCTGCGCGACGATGACCACGGTCCACACGCCGCCGAACTGCAACCCGCCGCCGCCGCTCGACGCGGCTCGGAGCCTGCCACCAGCACCACTCGATGTCACTTTGACCGCGGGAACGACGCCGGCGATCGCCGCCGCGAACAGCGTCAGCCCAACCGCATACAGAATCGTCGTCGTCGAAAGCGAGGTGTCGATATAAAACGGCAACGGACCCGTTTGCCCTTCGATCATCGTCCAGGTCCGCGCGAGCACGAAGCGCGCAACCATGAGACCAACCCCCGCGCCGACGGCGCAGAGCAGGAGCGCCTCGGCAAAAAGTTGCATGATGAGGCGCCCACGGCTGGCGCCGAGTACGGTGCGTACTAGGAGCTCCCGCTCTCGACTGACGGCGCGGGCGAACAACAACATTGCGACGTTGCCGCACAAGAGCGCGGCCAACAGCACGAGGAACACGTTGATCGACGCCAGCACCAACGCCGCCGCGGCTGGCAATCCACTGACAGCGTCTGGCAGAGAGAGGACTTGCAGGCGCACATTCTTGCGCGTCTCCGGAAACATCGTCGCTGCTCGGGCCCCGATCGTCGCCACCTGGGCGGTCGCTTCCTCGCGTGGATGGCCCGGCGCCAGCCGCCCAAAGACATACGACAGGCTCGGCGATGCCTCGGGAATCCGCTCGAGATGCAACGGTCGCCAGACGCCGTTCCGCTGTGGAAATCCGTAGCCGCGCGGCATCACGCCGACGATCGTGACAGGCGTGCCGCTGATGCGAATGACGCGGCCCACGGCGTCTGCCGCGCCATCCAGCTTGTTTTGCCAGAAGTCGTATCCGACCACCACGACCTCTTCTGCGCCGCCCCGTTCATCGGCTTCCAGCAGCGTGCGTCCCATCAACGCCGGAACGCGCGTCAGCGCGAAGGTCGACGCGGTCACGTTGGCGACGGTTTCCGGCTGCCCGGGGCCGGTGCCGACGGCGACGTTGCGGTCTTGCACAACGATGGCGCTCAGATCGGTGATCGTGCTGAGACCGTCGCGCCACAGCTCGTAATCACGGCGCGATGCGGGAACCTCGGCCTGGTCGGCGACATTCCAGTTCCGCAATGCCACGATCGCGTGACCGTCCGGAAGCGGAATCGTCGGCCAGAGCGCCTGTCGCGCGATCTCGAAACCGACGGTGCCGACGGCGATCGCGAACGCCACCGCAATCGTTGCGATCGCGGTGAGCGCAGGATGCTTGACCAGCATGCGACCGCCGAGCCTGAGGTCGAGCACCGAGAAGCGCAGACCGCCGAATGCGCCCCGGTCACGCGCTTCACCGCCACGATCGCCGACCGATTGAGGAAGGCGAAGCTCCGGCTCCGTGTTGTCATGTCGCCTGCCACGCCGACGGCCGGCGCGCAGAACGGAACGGATTCGGGCGACAAACGACAACACGGTTTTCCTTCCCCTGCTTGAGTTGGCGCTAAACTGGACCGAACGTCTTGGCTTGTCAAGGATTGACCTGCACCACGGTCAAGACGATGAAGCAGCGCCGCGTCGGATGCCTAACCGGCCGATGAAGCTGCCGGTCGCCTGCGGCGCCCGCACCTTATCGGCAGGGCGTTAGACGGACGGGAGTCATAGGGCATGCGGATCACGGCTACTTTCGCAATTCTCGTCTTGCTCGCATCTTGCGCCTCAACCCGCGGCCCTGCGCCACGGAGTCAGACGCCTTTCGATCCAGCTGAAGAACGCCTTGCGCGTGAGCTCGGGATCGTGTCTCTTACTAGTACCGCGTCCGTACTGATTCGCCGAGGTGACACCGAGGCTGCGTTGACGCTGTTGGAGCACGAGCTTGATCGTTCCGTTGGAGAGGCGGAGCTATATGTGAAAAGTGGGACCCGGCTGCCTCCAGACACCCCACATCTCGTTGAGGCGACGCGGCGTGCTGCGGACTACGCCCGCGACAATCGCCTGCCCGAGCTAAGTAAGCGGCTGCAGGCTCTTCATCACCAACTGAGATGACTCAGTCTGCCGTCCGCCGTCTGACAAGCGCTTGCAGCCGCCGCAGCCCGCGCCCGACGTTCTCGCGTGTGCGTTACCATTTCGCGTGCGGGCTGCGCGGCTGAAGCGCAGATTCGTTAGCTGGACCCGAGGTACACTCGCCGGAGATGAAGTTCGAGTGGGATCCTGCAAAGGACTCGGCGAATCAGTCGAAGCACGGGCTCTCGTTCGAAGAAGCGGCTACCGTCTTTGGTGATCGGCTGGCGCTGAGCTGGGAAGATTCGGAACACTCGATTGGCGAAGATCGGACACTCACGCTCGGTTACACTGAGCGGCAACGGCTCGTGATCGTGGCGCATACCGAGAGAGACGATCGTATTCGGATCATCTCGGCGCGCTGGGCAACGGCGACTGAGCGACGGCTTTATGAGTCAGGGTAAGAAGGATGAAGACGAGATCCGGGAGCAAACCTCTGCTCCTGGTGCGGTCCGCGGGAAGTACTACGAGCGCTACAAACAGGGCTCGAACATGGTCTTGCTCGCGCCGGACGTGGCGGAGGTATTTCACGACTCGGAGAGCGTCAACAAAGCGCTTCGCAAGTACCTCGAAGAGCACGGCGCGCCGCCATCGGGCGAGGCCGGCTAACAAGCGCTTGCAGCCGACGCAGCCCGCGTCACCGCCGTCGCCGGTGCGGTTACCATCTCGCGTGCGGGCTGCGCGGCTGAAGCGCTGATCCGTTAGCTGGACTTCGAGGGCGGGACGAGAGATCGCCGTGAAGTTCGAGATCGTTTCGGAAGTCACGGACGTCGAGCTAATCGCTGCAGGCAGAGGAATTCGGGATCTGCCTCGTCTCAACGACGTGCATGGGGAGGGGCGCTGGCGTAAGCTGAAAGGGCGTGCACTCGTGCGGCTTCCCAGCGGGCGCATTCGCAAGGCAGAGATCCACTGGTACGAGGCTCACGGCATCGGGAAGAGGGACTTCAAAGTTAAGCGTTACTTGGACTAAACATGGCACAGCATCCGCGCTTCGCCGTCTGTGTACAGAACGCCGGAAACGAGGCGTCTCTTGAGCTCCGCAAACTTTACGAGATCATCTCCGATCCAGACGCGGAGAAAGACGGCATGCTGCGTGTCATCGATGAATCCGGCGAGGACTATCTGTTTCCCGCGTCCTTTTTCGTGCTCGCGCCCTTGCCTGCGGCTGTGGAGAAAGCGGTCGAGGAAGCAACAGCGCCAGCTAACTAGCGCTTGCTGCCGACGCAGCCCGCGCCGGCGTTCTCCCGAGTGCGTTACCATTTCGCGTGCGGGCTGCGCGGCTGAAGCGCCGGTCCGTTAGCTGGACCATGGCTGAATCCAAGAAGGACGGCGCGAAAGTCGGCGCGATGATCAGAAACGTCGCGCGGAAGCAGGTTAGCGACGCTACTCCGCCAGAAGCGAAACGCACGTACGATCGTCTTCGGAGACTCGGATACTCCGATGCTGAAGCGATAGAGTTCATCGCGTCGGCCCTCGCGACCGAAATGTTCGAGATCATGAAGTACAAGCGGGAACACGATAAAGAACGATACGAGGAAGCCCTCCGAGCGCTGCCGTCGCTCCCGTCGGAGTGAGGTCGGCTAACTTGCGCTTGCAGCCGGCACAGCCCGCGCCGGTGTTCTCTCGAGTGCGCTACCATTTCGCTTGCGGGCTGCGCGGCTGAACCGCAGATGCGTTAGGCCGACCCCGAGACATCAGATGATCGCCTTTGAGGTGTTCGTAAATGAACGGCGCGTATGCGTAGCGTCTGTCGGGGACGCCGGTGTGCTGAGCGCAATCCTCAGCTTCTGTCGCTCTGCGGGTCGCGAGCCCGGCAACAACGATCTTTTTCTTAGCGTGGGAGGGCTAGCGAACAACGAACACGTCCATTGGACGAATCCGTTTGAGTATTTGGGCGTTGGCGACTCCGTTCGTATCAGAGTCGTAAACGTGGAAGAGGTTGACCGCCCGGCGGAGTATCGAGGATGTCCCGAGTTTAGTTGAAAAGTGAGATGGCGGTTCCTTTCGCCGGATCGTACGATTCGGCTGAGTATGAAAGGAGAACCGCCATGAGAAGAGGGGATCAGAAGAGGAAGTCGAGCCGATCCGGGAACAGACCAAGTGGAGTCGCGGAGGGAATGCAGTTGGAGCTGGATCCGGCCGAGACGATCCGGACGATGCAGCAGAGCGTGCACAGCTTCGGCACGG
>JBOHTO010000108.1:0-1758 GCA_050733695.1 Gemmatimonadaceae bacterium
CGTCCAGCGGTGGATCATCCCCAGTCGTCACGCCTTCACCATGACGACTGGGGTTCCACCGCTTGAGAGATCTTGTCAAATGTTGTGGATTGGGGATGATCAGGCGGCGTCCTCCGCGACCTGCTCGGCCTCTGTTTGATCGTCCCGTTCCAGCTGCACACCATCTCTGAACAGCACACCGGCCCGCACGAGCGGAAGCAGTGCGGCACCATTCAGCCGCCGCCAGCGGAGTTGGGCCATCTCGAGCAGCTTGAACGCCATTGTGAGTCCGCGCTGCCGCGAACCAGCGCCTTTCGTCACTCGCTGTCGCAGCCGAACGGTCGCGAACGCAGATTCGATCGGGTTGCTCGTACGGATGTGGACCCAGTGCTCCGCCGGGAAGTCGAAGAACGTGAGCAGCTTGTCCTGGTCGCGCGTCAGCGTCGCGACTGACTTCGGGTACTTGGCGCCATACTCCTCACGAAAGGCCTCGATGTCCTTCTCGGCCGATGCTCGCGATTCTGCCTTCATGATCTCCTGGAGCGCGGCCTTCGCCTTCGGCTGCAGACGCTTCGGCAGCTTGTCGAGCACGTTGCCAATGCGATGCACCCAGTCGCGCTGCTCGCGCGTCTCAGGCCACACGTCGCGCACCGCTGACCAGAAGCCGAGTGCACCATCGCCGATCGCCACCTCCGGGGCGCGCATGCCGCGCTGCTTCAGGTCGCGCAGCACGCCGGCCCAGCTCTCCGTCGATTCGCGGAATCCGTCCTCGATCGCGATCAGCTCCTTCGTGCCGTCCGGACGGGCACCGAGGATCACCAGCGTGCACAGTCGATCCTCTTCCAGCCGGATATTGAAGTGAACGCCATCCGCCCAGATATAGACGTAGTCACGATCGCTCAGGTCACGCGCGCGGAAGCGCTGATACTCATCCACCCACCCCGACAGCAGCTTGCTGATGTTGCTCGGCGACAGACCCGCCGCTTCCTCTCCGAGCAGCGCCTTCAGCGCCTCCTGGAAATCACCCGTCGACAGGCCGCGCAGGTAAAGGATCGGCAGCACCTCGGCTACCTTCGGAGAGCGCCTCATGTACGGTGGCAGAATCGCGCTCGTGAAACGCTGTCGATTCCCATCCGTATCCACTCTCCGATCGTTGATGCGCGGCGCCGTGATCTCGACCGTGCCCGATCCTACGGTCACCTGCCGCGGCTGCGCCTTGCCGTTGCGCACCACCAGGGAATGTCCGCGATCGTCGCGCTGATCACGATGCCGCTCCAGGTACATCGCTACTTCCGCATCGAGCGCGGCCACCAGCATCCGGCGCGCGCCCTCACGCGCGAGATCATCCAGCCCGAGAGACAGCCCCTCGCCTTGTCCGTCCACACCGTCTCTGACTACATTCAACATCGGTGGCGTATCCTTTCCCCCGGTCGCCAAACCGGGTGCTTGCATGATTGATCGTCATGCGGAAGGATACGCCGCCTTTTTCATCCCATCAACTGCCGATCCACAACTTCTGACGATAACTCCACCGAGTGGCCACAGAGTGCAGAGCGGCATATGAATCTGCCACCCTCCTGCGTGAACGCTCCCTCCCGGCACTCCGGGCAGGTGTCGGCGCCCCCGTCGCAATACGGCTGAAATTCGCACGACCGCGCATAGCCCGTCCTGCTCTTCCTCGTGCGCACGAGCTCGCCGCCACACTGGGGACAGTTCGCCCCATGCCGTCGGTGCCCGGCAGCGTCGACCTCCTGCGAATCGGTGGGAGCTGGGGAAGAG
>JBOHTO010000109.1:0-31057 GCA_050733695.1 Gemmatimonadaceae bacterium
AGAGCAGCTCCATCACCGCCTCGCTGTTGTTCGAGTCGAGGTTGCCGGTCGGCTCGTCGGCGAGCAGGATCGAGGGCTTGCCGACCACCGCGCGGGCGACCGCCACGCGCTGCTGCTGGCCGCCCGAGAGCTGCGACGGATAGTGCTTCATCCGATGCGACATCCCCACCTTCTCGAGCGCCTCCTGCACACGCCGCTTGCGCTCGCTCGAGTCGAGGCCGCGGTACGTGAGCGGCAGTTCCACGTTCTCCGCGACCGTGAGATCACCGATCAGGTTGAACGCCTGGAAGATGAAACCGATCTGCCGGTTGCGCACACGCGCGCGCTCGGACGCGGTCAGCTTGGCGACCGGCTGACCGTCGAGCAGGTACTGACCGTCTGTCGGAGTGTCGAGCAGCCCGAGCAGCGAGAGCAGCGTCGTCTTGCCACAACCCGACGGACCCGCGATCGCGATGTATTCGCCTGCGCGGATGTCGAGGTGGATATCACTCAGCGCGTGCGTCTCCACGTCCTCCGTGAAGAATATCTTCCTGATACCCTCCAGTCGGATCAGCGATTGAGCCCCGTCTCCGGCGGCCCCGTTGCCAGCGCGCGGCGACTCCTGCCGCGCCGGACCTCCCGGCGATGAATCTGAGGACGAGGACGACGGGGAGGGTGAAGCGGAAGGCGTCTGGCTCATTTCGTGTCCTCGGCGCGGTTGTCGGGGGTGGGGTCTGCGGCGGTCGAAGGCTGTTCGATGGTTATGGGATGGTCGAGCTCCCGAACGGCGGACGCCGGCGTACCGGCGGGCGCACGACGCCCGGATTCCGGCGGACGCCAGCCATGCGGACGATAGACGGTTGGCGACAGCGCTCTGCCTGCGGTCGGCTGCCGCGGAGCGCCTGTGTAGCTCGAAAAACGGAAATCGATCATCAGCGTAACCTCACGCGGTCAACGTTGTCCCAGGCCGACATGTCGGAAATGATCACCGCATCGCCGGCCTCCAGTCCCTGCTGCACCTCGATCGTGTTCACGGACGCGCGCCCCAGCTTCACGTTCACGCGCGTGGCGTTGTCGCCTTCGGGGCCCAGCCGGAAGATCCCTACCGTGCTCTCGGCCTGACCATACGCAGGTCGTCCGACGTAGAGCACATCCTCCAGACGCTCGATCTCGATCGTGCCATCGACACTGAGATCGGGCCTGGCACCAGCCGGGAGCTCACCATCGAGCGACACGTCGACGCCCACCGTGCCATTCTGCGCGGAGGGGTCTATACGGATAACGTGTCCGGCGATGATTCCGTTTCGAGTGTCGATGTCGACTGGCAGCCCGACGACGACGTCCTTGGCCTGCGTCTCCGGAACGCGCAGCTCGGCCTTGAGGTTTCCCGGTTGCGCGACCTTGGTGAGCAACGCGCCCGGGTTCACCCACTGACCCACCTCCAGTTCCATCTCCTGCACCACGCCGGCAGCACCGGCCGTCACCTTCATCGACGCGATGCGCTCGGCCTGGAACTGCGCGATCGCCCGCAGTCGCTGAACCTGCGCCTGCTGGAGTGCGATCTGCTCCTCCATGGATCCGGAGATGATGTCGAGCCGTTCCTGCTCTACCTCCAGGCGCGTGGAAAGCTCCTCGAGACTGCCGCGCGCCCTGCCAACTTCCATTGCAGTGGCCAGTCCCTTCTCGTCCAGCGACTCCATCATCTCCGCCTGACGCTTCGCCTCCTCGTAGTCCGCGCGCACGGTGGCGACCGTGGCCTTCTGATTGAGCCTCTGCGCCTCGAGCGCCGTACGTAACGTGATGAGCGCCGCCTCGGCAGACGTTAGCTGCTGCTGCGCGGCCAGGGCTTCGAGCTGGACGTCGGGGTTGGTCATCTCGAGCAGGACCGTCTGCGGCTCGACCGCTGTGCCGGGACGTACGTGGATCTGCTCGATGCGCCCACCCGTCACGGCCGGTATCCAGCGGATCTGCTCGGGCACGAGCGTACCCGGTGCGCGAACCTGGCGCACCATCGTCCCCCGTTCGACCGTGTCGACCCAGAGCGTCGCGCGCTCGACGCTCGGCGCGGCGGGTTCAAGGCGGCCGAGCGCGACGGTGACGAGCGCGACGGCAGCGACTCCAACCGCGGCATATATGTACTTCTTTCGCTTCTTTGGTGGATCGCGAGCGATGTCCAAGACCGACCTCTTTGTGCAAGCCGTGCCGGCGCACGACGTAGTGACCCTTTCCTGGTATTCCCAGCCGAGCGACGACGCTCAGGCGCTGTCTTCACGCGAGTAGGCGCACGTCGCGCATGCGACACGACGGAACGACGAGCGCATTTGTGTCAGTTCTGATGGGAAGGAGCATGCCCACGCTCCACCGCGCCAAAGCGTTGGCAGTCAATAGCTTGGAGAATCCCGTCGAAGGAGCTATTGGAGCGGCATGGCCGATTCCGGGAATGGTTGTCCCGCAATCGGACACTCGAATCCCCTGCATGGTTTGCCTAGGCGCCATGCTGTCGGGCCGGCGCGGTTCGCCGAAATGTCAGTCGGGACGACCGCCGGTGCTGTCGATTCTGATCCTGCGCTGGAGCCCCACGGTCTCCTCGACCGTGAAGAGAACGTCGAGTTGGAAGAAGACTGGGCGGTGATCGGAGGCGCCGGTATCGAGCACTATCGCTGAATCGCAGTTGACCGCGGGCGGGATGAACAGATAGTCGATGCGCTTGATCGGATCGTCGGCCGGGTACGTGTTGCCCGGGCGCATCCCGCCGCAGTCGGCCCAGCCGTCGCGCAGCGCCGATCGGGTGACGTGGGCGATCACCTCGCTCTCCGGCGTCGCGTTGAAGTCGCCGCCGAGTATGAGGATGTCCTCTCCTGCGCGGAGACGGGCAGCGGCGAGCAGCAGCCGCGCGACTTCCTGGCGGCGATAGCTATCGTCCCCTGAGGCATCGAGGTGCGTGTTGAGCACGTGCAGCGTGCCACCGGGCGCGTTTACCTCGGTGTGCAGGGCGCCGCGCGGTTCGTGCGAACCACCGGCGCGTGCCTGCGCGGGATCGACCGGGAGCGGTATGAGCGAGTCGCCGACTATCGGCCACCGCGACAGCGTTGCAATACCGTACTCGCCGCCCTGGTAGTCGAGAGTGCAACCGAAGGAGAGGTCCATGTCGGTGAGGCCGGCGAGCGTCGCGATCTGATCGACGCCGCCTGAGCGTTCGGTGCCGCGATCGACCTCCTGAAGAAGGACGATGTCGGCGCGAGTGGCCTCGATGAGCGCAGCCACGCGCTCGAGATTGTCGGCTCCGGATGCGTCCTTGCCCGCGTGGATGTTGTAGACGAGCACACGTACTGGCGTGGGATCCGCGGCAAGCCGGCGGACGGTGCGGCACGACGCCGCCGCGATGAGCACGATGGCGAGCAGCAATGCCGCGCGGCGAAGGGAGTCATTCATGAACGGGGTGGGGGGGGGTCAGGTCTTGTTTTGCAACATCATTTGACTTCAGAAAGGCAATGATGCACTGCGCAGCGACCGTCGGGCGCAGGTTGCATATCACGAGCCACGCCTGCCGTTGCAAAGACTCCTGCGAAGACCTTGCGCGGCACAGACAGGAAAGGCGGACGCCCGAGGGTGTCCGCCTTTCCTTGACTGATCGATGCGATCCGAACGCGTGCTAGGCGAGACCGTCCAGGATCTCGGCCGGTACATCAGGGATGATGAACGAATCCACGATATCGACGACTTCGGCGGCCGTGAGGGGTTCGTCGAACGCCTCGGTGGCCGCGTCCACTCCGCCCTGAATGCCCGGCAGTGTGGCTGCGTTGATACCGGCATGCGTCGTGTTGCTCTCGGGAGTCGCTCCGCCGTAGATCTTTGCGAACGCGGCAACAACTGCGGGATCCAGACTACCCGGCGCACCGGCTGCCTCTGCTCCGCCCCCGCGGATGGTTCCGCTATAGCGGATAACGGTACTGGACGTGGCACGCGATCGACGAATTCGCCGCACCCGTGACGCGTGGCGGGCCTCCACCGAGTGAATGCGCAGAGCCGCCTCGAGTACGACATCGTCGCTGATGAGCTGGCCGGCCTGTCCCTTGTAGGCACGGACGCCGGTGTCCTCGAAGCCCTGTGTTGCGGCCAGGAGGAAATCCACGTCCGTGGTGGCCGGGGCGAACGGGCCCATTCCGGAACCATTGCCGCCGGTGAAATCGAAGTCATCCGCGGCGAGAGTCGCGGCCGGGCCACCCATCGCGTCGAGCTGCGTCTTGAGGAACGCGACGTGCGCGATCTCGTGCTGCTCGATCAGTTCGAACGTATTCACCACCGAAGCAGCGTTCGGCAGCGCAAGGATCGCCGTTCGGACCGGGACGAACGCGGTGTTCTGCGCGGTGCTCGCGCTGTTGCCCAGCACGGCCTTGTAGAACTCGGCCTCGAGCTGTTCCAGGATGAAGGCGAAGTCGAGTACGTCCTTGATCTGGTTGTTGGCGCCCTGGCCGAGCGCGTCGCGGGAGAGCGCCGCGAGCGCTATGGGTACCGAGCCGAAGGCGAGCGCGGTCATGAGCGCGGAACTCGCGCCCGCGCCCTTTGCGATCGCCTGGCGGCGTGAAACGAGACGTTCCGTGATATCCGGATCGATCGTCTCGAGGATCGTCTTGTTCTCCATGATTCAATGATCTCCTGTTGACGGATCGAGGTTAGCTGCTGTGGGTGGGTGCCTGATTTGCTGTCGCTGTTCCGGTCGGGCCCGGGTCGATTGCGATCTCGGTTTCGATGAACGGATCGGCCGCGGCGAGCACGAGCGACGGCTCCAGCTTGACGTCGAGCCCCATGGGATTCACGACCTCGGAGTTGGCGAACTTCTCGCCATCGGTGTCACGCAGATCGCGGATCGCCGCTGCGTGCCGCGCCTCGACCGAAACGATCTTGCCGGCTACGAGGAGATTCGTCGCGCTCGTCAGATACTTCCCGGCGCCGTTGTACGCCGAGACGCCGAGATCCTCGAAGGTCTCGGAGGTGAGAAGTATGCTGTCATGGCTGGCGAGCGCGGTTGCCACCTCCGACTGCTCGACCGCGAGATCGGGGATGGCGTTGCCACCGAGAACCGCACGGAAGAATTCGCGGTGGATCACCTCGTGGTTGCGGAGATCGGTGAAGACTTCCTTTTCCTCGTCGGTGAAGCTGGCGAAGGGGGCGGAACCAATGACGGCCGTATAGAACGCCGCTTCGAGCTGCTCCAGCGCGAACGCATAGTTCAGGATCCCGGTATCATCGCTCAGGTCGAGCGTCACACCTTCGAATGGCGGGTCGATGATGATGTCGTCGTCATCGCACGCCGCGAATACCGACGGCAGCAGTACGATGGACCCTCCTGCTCCGAGCGCCTTCAGGAACTTTCGCCGCGTGCTCACATCGAAGAGCTGGGCAACGTCGCTGATCACGATCCGATCGCGAGCATCAGGCATGTGCTTCTCCTCCTCAGGCTGCTAGGCTCATCTGGCGGGAAGTCGGCTAGCTCCGCATCTGTCCCGCGGCCGCACGCGCCGGACCTCCGCCCGGTTTCGCCGCGCCAGGAATCCATGTACAACTCGCGCGCCCACTCGGGCACGCAGACGATCACCGGCGCAGAACACAACGCTCATGTCGGTGTCGCAGCGGGTAGCAAACGCAGAATGCGGGCCAGTGCATCTGTTTTCCACACGAATGGTCGAGGCCGGTCGTGAGGTTGCCGGCGTGCAGCGGGGTTGCGCGGAAGATGCACTGCCACTATGGGAATATCGGTTATTGCTCGCCTCGCTTCGGTTGGCGTCAACGCATCGCGACTGCGGTCGAACTCATCAGAGTATTGTTTCCGGACGGGGCGCATCCGGCGTCGCATTGCGCGATGCGTGCGCGTCCACGTACGATGCGGCTCACCCGGACACGCGATGACGGGGTCACACACAACAGGCGATGACAGGTCACACACAACACGCAATGAGCATTGTCACCTCGATGCCCCGTGCACTCGCGCGAGTGCTTCTGATCGTGGCTGCCTGCGGCTGCGTCCGCCCGCCGCACCCGCCACAGCCCGCGCCCGACCCGGCCGTCACTCGTGCACGGGTGGACAGTGCACGAGCCGACAGCATTCGCGCGGAGCGTGAGCGCCGCGAAGCAATCCGTGCCGACAGTACTCGCGCCGCGCTGGCCGATTCCATCGCGCGAGCCCGGGCGGACTCCATCGCACGTGCCGCTGCGCGCGTGCGCGTGTGCGCGGGCGGAGACCTCCTTCTGAGCACGAACCTCGACACCACGTGGGCGGTGAGACGGGGCGCTGATCCGTTCCCCGATCCGGACGAGCTGCTCGCGCCGTTGCGACCGCTGGTGGACGATGCGGAGATGGTGCTGCTCAACATCGAGGGTGCGATCGGCGAAGGCGAAGCACCGAGCAAATGCCGCGAAGGATCAACCAACTGCTATGCGTTCCGGCAGCCGATAGCGGTGGCCGATGCGATTCGCCGCATCGCGCCGGACGCCGCAGTCGTCGGGAACGTGGCCAACAACCACGCGCGCGACGCGGGTGACGCGGGCCTGAGGGCGACGGTGCGGCACCTCGAGAGCGCCGGCGTCCACGTGACAGGGAGCGACACGCTGGCAACGCTGATTCCCCTCATGGAAGGCGACACGATCGCGGTCCTCGGCTTCAGCACATCGGGGGGCGGGCCCGATCCGCGCGACCTCGATGCCGTGCGGCGGCACGTCGCGCGAGCAGCGGCGGCGCACGACCGGGTCGTCGTAACAATGCACATGGGCGCCGAGGGATCATCGGCGCAGCGGACGCCCAATGCCACGGAGATATTTCTCGGCAGCATCGACCGCGGCAACTCGGTCGCGTTCGCGCGCACGGCGGTCGATGCCGGCGCTGATCTCGTCGTGGGACACGGTCCGCACGTCATGCGCGCGGGCGAATGGCGCGATGATGCGCTGATTCTCTACTCGCTCGGCAATCTGCTCACGTATGGGCCGTTCTCGCTCTCGGAACCGAAGAATCGCGGCGCGATCGCGTGTGCGGTGCTCGATGCATCAGGTGCGGTGACCGAGGCGGTATTGCGTTCGACGGTGCAGCGCGCACCGGGCGTGGCGGATGTCGATCCATCAGGGCGCGCGGCGTTCCTCGTGGACTCGCTGAGCCGGCTCGATTTCCCAGGAACGGGCGTCGTGGTGGGTGCCGAGGGCGTTCTGCAGAGGGCGCCGTGACATGTCGAACCTCCACGGCGGAAAATGGACGTCCGCCTTCGCGGGAAGGGCGACGGTGGGGATGTGTGGCGGGAATGACGACGGTGCAAAATGTGCCGCGGGGATGGCGGGGCCGCTGAGGGGCTGGCTGCCTGAGGCTCGACCGTTTGCGGGATCTCTACCTGAGGCCCAGCCACTTGTGCGTCTGCACGCTGAGGCGCCAGCGGGGATGCTCGAGGCAGTAGGCGACCGCTGCGCGCGTGTTCTCGTCGATACCCGGACCATCCATTGGCTGAAGAAAGAAGTGCCGGAAGTCGAGAGTAGCGTACCGCTCGGGATCGGCATTCTCCTGCGGAAAGACGAGCTTGAGCTCATCGCCGCTGCGAAGCACGAGCTCGGCGTTCGCCTTCGGGCTCACGCAGATCCAGTCGATGGCGGGCGGCGGCCGCTTCGTCCCGTTCGTTTCGATGGCGATCTCGAAGCCGGTGTCGTGCAATGCCTCGATGAGCGGTTCATCGAGCTGAAGCAGCGGCTCGCCACCGGTACAGACCACGTAGGGACGCGCCCCCTTCGTCCGCGTCCACGGCCAACGCTCGGCGACGGTGCGCGCGAGTTCCGAAGGGGTCGCGAAGCGCCCGCCATCCGGCCCCTCGACGCCAACGAAATCCGTGTCGCAGAAACCGCACACCGCGTCCTCGCGATCCGACTCGCGCCCGGTCCACAGGTTGCACCCGGCGAAACGGAGGAACACCGCGGCGCGACCCTGCTGCGCGCCCTCGCCCTGAAGCGTGTAGAACACCTCCTTGACCGAGTAGGCCATCACCAGGGCCGAGCGCTCTTGTAGCGTACCGGATCGGGCTCGCCGACTGCACCAAAGCCCTCGAGTCGCAGACGGCAGGCATCACAGTGGCCGCACGCCTCGCCCGCGTCCGATGGATCGTAGCAGCTCACCGTCATCGAATAATCGACACCGAGCTTCATCCCGAGCTGTATGATCTGCCGCTTGGAAAGGTGCAGCAGTGGTGCGCGTACGCGCAGCTTTCTCCCGTTCTGCACGGCTGCCTTCGTGGCAAGATTTGCCATGCGCTCGAACGCATCCAGGAATTCCGGACGACAGTCGGGATATCCGGAATAGTCCACTGCGTTGACGCCGATGAAGATGTCCAGCGCCCCCGTGACCTCCGCCCACCCGACGGCGTAGGCAAGAAAGATCGTGTTGCGCGCGGGCACGTAGGTGACGGGAATCCCGCGTTCGGCATCGCTCCTGTCCCTCGGCACCGCGATATCGGTCGTCAGCGCCGAGCCGCCCATGGCACCTATGTCGACGTCCACCACCACGTGGCGCGTGACACCGGCGTACTCGGCAACGCGTCGTGCGGCGTCGATCTCGAGCGCGTGACGCTGCCCGTAGCGGAATGTGAGCGCGTGCACCGCAAACCCTTCGCGCAGGGCGACGGAGAGCATCGTCGTCGAATCGAGACCGCCACTGAGCAGCACTATCGCCGTGCGCTCGACAGCGGCCGCGGGCTCCGCGGGTGGCGAGTCGGGTGTCATCGCGCGGAGCTCGAGAGTCGGGATGTCACGCGAGAAAGATAGGAGCGCCGCTCGTTCGCGCGCCATGGAGGCGGGAAACGTTCCCCCGTGGTTCCGCCCTGCGAACGGGCTAGGTTGAACGCAGACCCTCACTGACAGGAGAGAATCCCGGTGCCGCGCGTAATGCTCGCAGTGATCGTTACTACCATCCCCATGCTCGCACATGCCCAGGATATCGGCCGCAACGTCGAGGTCGAGGTGAGTGCGAGCCTCCTCTTCGGCAACACGCGCCAGGCGCTCGCGACGACGCGTGCTGCCTTCGAGAGGATCGACAGCAGCTACGCCTTCATATCCGACGCGCGTTTCAACTACGGGGAAGCCACGACGCCCGAAGGAATCGACTACGTGAGCAAGCGATCGTGGCTCGGCAGCACGAATCTGGACTTCCGTCCATTCGCCGATGTGAGCCCGTTCCTGCTCGGCACGATCGAGTCGAGTCTCGAGCGGCGGATCGATCTGCGTTACAGCGCTGGCGCCGGGAGCAAGTTCAACCTCGTGCGCAGCGAGCGGACCAATACCGACCTGAGCCTCGCGCTGCTGGCAGAGCGCAGCATCCTTCCCGACAGCGCCCTCGGCACCGTTACACGCACGCTCGCGCGCTGGTCTGCACGCTTCCGGGCGGAGCACGAGCTGGCGGACAGGATTGCGTTCACGAGCGAAACCTTCTACCGCCCGGAGGTGGCGTCATTCGGCGACTTCACCTTTTCGACATCGAACTCGCTCGGATACCAGTTGACCGAGCAGATCAACATCCGCGTGTCGTTTGTGGACAACTACGATAGCGAGGCGCGATCCCGCGGCGCGCGCACGAACAACGACGGCGAGATCGTTTTCGGAGTGCTGACGACGCTGTAGCGCCAGTGCGACCCGGTAGCCGATGGACGCACCGCTCGCAGCCGCAGAATGGATTCCCGGTTTCGCGGGAATGACGGATGGGCAGGCTCGCGACCCGTGTTCTCAGCCGCTTCCGGTCCGCAGTCCCTTCACGAGCTCCCTGAGAAGCGTCGAGCCGTCCGTCAGGTGCATGGACGCGGAGTTCATCTGCTCGCAGGCCGCGCTCTGCTCCTGCGTGGAAGCGCTCACCTGTTCCGCGGTCGCGGCGTGCCCCTCGGCAGTCTTCGCGATCGATGCGATCCCTCCGGCGGCCGTGACGAGTACCGACTCATGCTCCTCGGCGGCGCGACTCACTCCGTTTGCCGCCTGACGCGTGCGTTCGGCTGCGCAGGTGATGGTACTGAGCACACTGTCGATGTCCATCGACACCTGCTCGATCTCCCCGACGTGCACTGCGCCGCTCTCCATCACCGCCGATGTTCGCGCCACGCGTCTGGTCACGCTGCCCGTCATCACGACGATCTCGTCGGCCGCCTGCTGCGCCTGCTCGGCGAGCTTGCGCACCTCGTCCGCCACGACCGCGAAGCCGCGGCCCGCCTGACCTGCGCGAGCTGCCTCGATCGCCGCATTCAGCGCCAGAAGGTTGGTCTGCTCGGCGATGCGCGCCACGGTTCCCACGAAGCGATTGATGTCTGCCGTGGTGTCGTTGAGGGCGATGACTTCGGTCGCGGCAGTCTGCACAGACGTGCGAACCTGTGTCAGGATGCCCAGCGCGCGTTCTATCTCGGACCGTTTCTCGCGCGCCGAGTGTTCGATCGAGCCGGCGAGCGCGTCCACCTCCGTTGCACCACCGCTGATTCCGGCCGCACGTTCGCGAAGTTGTTGCAGCGCCTCGTCGATGGAGCGCAGGTCTGCTACCTGGCGCTCGGCACCGTCGGTCACCTCGCCCATTGCAGACGCCATCTGATGCGCAGATTGTGAGATCTGCTCGGAGACCGAGGCAAGTTCTGTCGCCGAGCTCGCGACATCGTCGGAGGTCTTCGCGACAACCGTGACGACAGTCGCAAGCGATTCCCCCGTGTTGTTGAGCGCACCTGCAAGCACCTGGAACTCGTCGGGCATGCGCGCCGTGGTGCGGACCGTGAGGTCACCCTCGCTCAGGCGGCCGGCGTGGTGCACGAGCAGATCGAGATTGCGTCCTATCGAACGGATCACGCTGTGAATCACGAGCACGCCGAAGAGCAGGGCGACGATGATCACGCCGACAAGGACAAGTGATCGCTCCCTGGCATCACTGCTCAGCCGGCCTGTGGCCTCCTCTACCTTGTTCCCCTTCATCTGTCCGAGACGGCCCATATCCGTCAGCAGATCCTCAGTGATCGGGCGTGCAAGCTCTGCCTCCGCGAGCGCGGCATCCCGTCGGCCGAGGTCTGCCAGGCGATGTGCACGCGCGTAGTGTATCTCGACATCGGAGAGTCTGCTGTCGATCTGCGCGATCAGGGCGATCTCGGCGGGTGTCTGCCCGGATAACCGGTTCATCTCGCGCTGAAGGTCGTGCGCCTGCATACCTCGCTGCCGGAACTCGACCTGGGCGCTCGAGTCTCCGGCGACGAGGTAGTATCGTGCCGCTTCCATCTCCTGGGCAACGCTCGCTGATAGAGCGGAAGCGATCCGGGCGTCCTGACGCACGTCGTTCATCGTCGTGCGGATGACGTTCGACATGTCCGTGAGCGAATAATAGCCGAAGATGATGGCGAGGAGCAGCAGGGCGACCAGCACGCCAAGCCCGAAGCGAAGGCGGTCACGGATCGACCCGAACACCGTCGCACGGCCTACCCACTGCCCCCACGAGTCGGGTTTCACGGCTGCGTGGCCGGTACGAGTCCGCCATCGTGAACACGAGCCATGACGAAGCTCTTGCCCACGGGATCACCGGTGGGAAGAAAGCGGATGGTTCCAGTTACCCCGGCGAAACCGGCCGATTCTTCGAGCCCGGTCAGATAATCGCGCACTGCTTCGCGATCTGTGCCGCGCTTCGCGACTGCCTCCGCGAGCAGCATCGTTGCGTCGTATGCGAGCGCGGCGTTCCCATCCGGGTCCATCCTGAATCTGTCCCGGAACGCCTTCACGAAGCGCCTGGCTTCCGGACGCGGATCGGTGTGGATGAAGGGCGTACCGACGAACGCTCCTTCCGCCGCCTCGGGTGCGGCCACGATACCGCTCCACCCGTCCCCGCCAAGGAAGTCGGCGTCGAGTCCCTGCCTCGTCGCTTCGCGCAGGAATGCCATGCCGGAGTTCTCGGTTCCCGCGACGAAGACGATGTCCGGCTGCTCACGTACGAAGTACGAGACATAGGGTTCGAAATCGGTGTCGTCGTCCGCTATCGGATCCATGCCCGTAACGGTCCCGCGGAAGGCGGAACGGAATGCGGACGCGAGTCCCCGCCCGTAGCTGTTGTTCTCATACAGGATCGCCGCCCGGCGATGACCGAGTGAGGCGGCGAAGCGGGCGAGATCTATCCCGTTCGCGGAATCGCTGGAGATCACCCGGAAGACCCACGGCGACATCCCCGTGAGGTCGGGGGACGTGGCCGTCGTGGCGACTGCGGGAAGGTGGCCGTCATAGACCTTCGCCGCCGCGACCATGGCGCCCGAGTTCACGTGGCCGACAACCGCGGTGATGCTCGGGTTCGCCACGAACTCCTCGGCGATGGCAGCGGCAGCCGTGCCGTC
Organism: Gemmatimonadaceae bacterium; assembly: GCA_050733695.1. GTDB lineage: Bacteria > Gemmatimonadota > Gemmatimonadetes > Gemmatimonadales > Gemmatimonadaceae > JBOHTO01. The sequence goes on from JBOHTO010000109.1 coordinate 12,330, forward strand.
GCCCTGATCGTCCTTCATGACGACCTCGAGGGGGCGGCCCTCGATCCCTCCGCGCGCGTTGATCTGCTCGACGGCGAGCGTGATGCCCCGCTGATTCATCATGCCGTAGCCCTCGGACCACGGCCCGGCCGCGCCGAACGTTACGGCGTCGCCGGTAATGCCGCCGCAGCCGATCGCTAATGCGGCGGCGCCGATCCAGCGCAACAACTTCAATATCGTGCCTCCGGGCTGCAGGTGCTGCCAGATCTGGGTGCCAGCCCAACGACGATACTGATGTAGTCTGCGTCACAGATCAAACCAGCGTGGCCTCAGCCGGAAACGTCGATGCTGATCTCGGGAGGGTGGGACAGCGTGGAGTGAACCGTACAGAGCAAAGCCGTTCGCCGGACCTCGACGCGCCGATCCTCGGGCAAGCCGGGCCAGATGATGTCCACGTCGATGACGCCAATGCGGCGCGGTTCTCGCGCGAAAGTCCAGCGCACGTCGATCGCCAGGTCTCCCGTGGAAATCGATGCTGCATCCGCCCACGACTGCAGGACCGAGTGCGTACAACTCGCAAGCCCGGCTGCGAGCAGATGAAAGGAGTTGCATCGATCGTCAGGTGACGGCTCCTCGATGCTGACGCGGGAATCGCCGCCGTGGAACCGGATGGCCCGGTTGCCAATGAGCCGGATTCTCATCGCCTGTCCCCCCCCCACCCCTCCCTACCTCCCCGGCCGTCGACGGCGGCGGGCTGCTGCTGGGTGAGACAGTGCAGAGCGCCGAGTCCCCACACGAGGTCCACCGCGTGGATGCCCACAACGGTGCGTCCGGGAAAGAGCTCGGCGAGGATCGTGAGCGCGACCCTGTCGGCGGGATCGTTGAACGTCGGCACGACGACCACGCCGTTGCCAATGTAGAAGTTGGCGTAGCTCGCGGGAAGCCGCGTACCACTCATCTCGACCGGCCGCGGATACGGAAGCCGGATGACCCGGAGTGCAACCGGGGCATGACTGGCCCCGCCAGCATGAGTCGCCAGTTCGAGCCGCCGCAGGTTGTCGACGGATGACGCGTGATTCGCATCGGCAGGGTCATCCTCGTACGCGAGCAGGATTGTGTCGCGTGCAACGAATCGCGCGATGTCATCGACATGGCCATGAGTGTCATCACCGGCGCACCCGTTCCCGAGCCATATGGTTCGCGAGACCCCGAGATACTCCGCGAACGCGCGCTCGTACCCTCCGCGGCCGAGTCCCGGATTTCGCTGCTGCACCGGCGACAGGAGGCATTCCTCGGTCGTGACGAGCGTGCCGGCGCCATCCGTGTCGATGGCCCCGCCCTCCAGCACCAGCGAACCCACTCCGTCGGGACGCTCGGCGTCCACACGCCGAAGCCTCGTGATCCGCTCGACGGCGGTTCCGACGCACGCGTCATTCGCGTAGTTGTCATACTTCGCCCAGCCGTTGAAGCGCCAGTTCACGAGCTCGATGCTGCCATCGTCGAGAATGGTCCCCGTCGGAGCTGAGTCGCGCAGCCATGCGCGGTCTGTCGGGACCGTGTGCAGGCGATAGCCGGACGAGTCGACTCCATGCGCAGCGAGTGCGCGCCGCGCCGCGTCCTTCACGACGGCATCATTGCACAGGATTTCAACGCGCTCCTGCCCGTGCAGTACGCGCACGATCTCCGCATACACCCAGTGTACTGCGTCGAGCTTCCCCGGCCAGTCATCTGCATGGTGCGGCCATGCCAGCCATGTCGCGTCGTGCGGTTCCCATTCGGCGGGCATCCTTCTCATGGGTCGAACTCCGTGCGGTGTGCGACCCGGTTCTGCAGCGTGACGTTACGCTGCGCCAAGGTAGCGGCTGAGGATGGGGGCGTAGGCATCGACGCGGCGATCGCGGAGGAAGGGCCAGTTGCGCCTGGTCTCCTCGATCGCTGCGGGATCGCAGCGCGCAATCAGAATCTCCGGCTCGGTGCCGGCCTCTGCGATCACGCGGCCAAACGGATCAGCGACGAAGGAATGACCGAAGAACTCAATGCCATGCGTGCCTTCTTCCTCCTCGACTCCAACGCGGTTCGGCGACGCGACGTAGACACCGTTGGCGATGGCGTGCGCCCGCTGCGCAGTGCGCCACGCGTCTGCCTGCGCGTCACCCCATTCGCTCTTCTCGGATGGGTGCCACCCGATTGCCGTGGGATAGAAGAGAACCTGCGCGCCCAGCAGGCTGGTAATGCGCGCGGCTTCGGGATACCACTGATCCCAGCAGATCAGTACTCCTATCGTGGCATAGCGCGTCTTCCACACGCGGAATCCGCTCGCTTCATTCGCGAGATTGCCGATCGGGTCGACGTGTTCTGCGGGCGCGGTCTCGCCGGGAGTGAAGTAATACTTCTCGAAGTAGAGCGGGTCGTCCGGGATGTGCATCTTGCGATAGACGCCGAGCAGCGAACCGTCGGCGTCGACGATCGCCGCGGAGTTGCGGTAGATGCCCGCCGCCTGCCGCTCGAAGATCGGCACGATGAGTACGACGGCGAGCTCCTTCGCGAGCGCCTGCATCCGTTGCACGGCAGGACCCGGAATCGGCTCCGCGAGGTCGAACCGGTCGCTGCGCTGCGACTTGCAGAAGTAGGGCGCGTTGAAGAGCTCCTTGAGGCAGATGATCTGCGCGCCACGCTTCGCCGCCTCGCGAATGCGCCGTGCGCTCGCGTCCAGATTGGCGGCGGCATCGCTGCCTGCGCCGTCCTGGACGAGACCGATGGTGAAGGGTGTGTTCGTCATCGTGCTTCCTCGCGGGACTCGGAGTGCTGCGGCTCACTCGCGAAAGGTGACAACGAACCCGGCGTGCGGGAAGTGGTGATCCGTCTTCGCGCACGGTTGTGCGTGCGATGCAACGCCCGCCGGCGGTGTGCCTTGTCCAGTGGCGCGGACAACAGTCGTCGCGCCTGCGGGACGACTGCCGGTGTTGTACGGTCCATCGGCGGCTCAACGCCGGGAACGAGCCGTGCCTCTACCATGGGGTGCATGCCGGCGCGGAACGCCGGCAGACTTCGGGAGGAGGGGATGATGAGAGTGCTGACGAGATTGCTGCTGGCCCCGCTGTTCGTTGTTGGCGCAGCGGCGTGCGGTGACGACGAACCGGTGATCGCGGTTGACGATGCGCTGAGGAGCGACCTTCAGATGGCGGCGCAGATGCAGCCGTATCCCCCGCAGTTCACATCGCCCTACGAGATGGGCTACGCGCCGAGCGCGGGCTATCCACAGCGCTATCAGCCGGTGAGCTACGGTGGCTACGCGGCACCGGCGCCGGTGGCGCGTGCACCGCGGCCCGTTGTGCAGCGTGCCCCGAGCCCAGCCCCGGCGCAGGTGGAGCGCCACACCAAGCGTGACGCCGCTATCGGCGCCGTTGCGGGCGCTGCAATCGGTGCAGCCACGAGCCGCGACAAGGTCAAGGGCGCGATCATCGGAGCGGTGCTGGGTGGCGTGGTCGGCGGTGTGATCGGCCACACGGTGGACGTGGAACCGCGTTACTGACGGACAATCGGCGTGTGGGCGTCCGGGCAGGAATCCCGAGCGACGTGGAGGCGCCTGGCCGGATACTCGGCCGGGCGCTTTTTCGCGCGTGTATCCGTGACCCTGAGCACAGCCCTTCCGTCCTTCTCCTGCGGGACCCCGCCGCCGAGCCGCTCCCAGTGATCTCCAGCCATCCGGAATGTCCGACCACGATTCACGCCACGCCGTGACCACTCCAGCCCCGAATGCAGGTGTGTGTTCCGCGTGCGGGACGACGCTGGACGGCGCCATGCGCTGTGCGCGTTGTAGTGGTGTGGCGGCCACATCAGAGGGCGCGATGTCCGGCGCGAAGACCTCGGGGGCGTCGACCTCGGCGGCGCCGACCTCGGCGGCGCCGACCTCGGGCGCGCCGACTTCAGGCGCAGCGCGAACCGCCGATGAGCACGCGGAGCGAATCCGCCTGCGTCTACAGGAGGCCGTCGGAGAGAGCTATCAGCTCCTGGAACTGCTCGGCCGCGGTGGCATGGGGATCGTCTTCCGCGCCCGCGAGGTCTCACTGGATCGCGAGGTTGCGCTCAAGGTTCTGGCGCTCGATCCCATTCTCAACCACGAGGCATTCGAGCGCTTCGAGCGCGAGGCGAAACTTGCCGCCCGGCTGGACCACCCCAACATCGTTCCGATCTTCGCAGTCGGGCAGCGCGAGGCGATTGCCTATTACACCATGCGCCTCGTCCGTGGCGGCAGCGTCGAGGACATGCTCGCGAGACAGCGTCAGCTCGAGTACGACCACGTCATGGCGGTGCTGCGCGATGTGGCGGCGGCACTGGACTACGCGCACGGTCGCGGCGTTGTTCACCGCGATGTGAAGCCGGCGAACATCCTGAATGGCGAGGCAGGTCACGCTCTGGTCGCCGACTTCGGCATCGCCAAGGCGCTGGGCGCGACGGCCGGTGACGGAGCAACGGGAACGGGGATCATCGGATCGCCGGGCTACATGTCACCGGAACAGTGGCGCGGTGACGTCGTGGATGGACGCGCCGACCAGTACGCGCTGGGAATCGTCGCCTTCGAGATGCTCGCAGGGCGCCGTCCGTTCGAGACGCCGAGCGTGCAGGATCTCCTCACGCTCCATCTCGAAGCACCTGTGCCCGCGGTGAGCTCGCGCCGCGCGGGCATCCCCGAGCACGCCGACTTCGCAATCCGGCGCGCTCTCGCGAAGCACCCGGGAGAGCGATTCTCCACTGTCACGGGTTTCGTGGACGCGCTCGCCGGCCTGCGCACGACCGCCGTGGGTCCACGGACGCAGCAGACGCCCCGCTATGAAGCGCGCCGTCGGCCGCCCCCGCCTCCGCCCAGGCGAACGAAGACGCGCGCGTTCCTGGTGATGCTCGCCGTCCTTCTGCTACTTGGTGCGGGTGGCTCGCTCCCCTTCGTTCTGCCCCGGACGCGTGCGCAGACGCGGCGGATGGCGGAGCCGTACTGGATCGTGGCGCGAGAGCAGGGAAGCGAACTGCTTGCACGGGTCGGTCTCACGCCCCGCACTCCGCGCGGCGGCAGCAGCGCCGGTGATATCCAGGCAAGCGATTCGATCGCCGGGATTCCCCCGGTCGCTGCCATCGGGAGCGAGCCCCTGGAAACAGTCGCGGGAGTTCGCTCCGCCGCCACCGAAGGTGCCGAACGCACACCGATCGAGCGCCGTCCGATCGGCTTTGACACCGTGCTCTACGGCACGCAGCCATCGCCATTCCGCAGCGCTGCCGCTCGCGAGTTCGGTTTCGTGAATGTGACCGTGCAGGGCGGCGCTGCGCCGATCATAGTCGACGGCCGGGAGCTGGACGCGACGGCCGGGCCACTGGGGGTGACTGTGCGAGCCGGGCCCGGTACACACTACATCTCGGTTCGCGGAGCAGGAGTGCTCTTCACGCCGTCACAGTTCACCGTCACCGTGAGCGCGAGCGATACCGTAGCAGTGACGTTCACCGTGCCGAGCATTGCGCCGCACGCGGTGTCCCCGGACAGCGGCGCCGATCCGCCCGCGCCAGCGGGCGCCAGCGGGCGCCAGCAGCCGTAATCCTGCCTGAGAGCCGCAGCTGCCTGGAGCCCGTGGCGCCGGTCGTGCATGGTGACGGTCGCATGAACGAACCGCCCGACGAGGTCGATTCCAACCCGCCGCTCGCGGATGAAGCGCTGGAAGGTGATCGCCGGCTGAGGCGAGTCGGGCTGACCCGCGCATTCCTTGCCATCAAGGCGCAGCACGCCGCCGAGCTGACGACGATCCAGTGGCTCGCGGATCGCCTCACACTGTTCGCGAGCTCGACGGGTTTTCTCATCTTCCACATCGTCTGGTTTGTCACCTGGATCGCGTGGAATACAGGGTTGCTGCCCCTCGAGCCCTTCGACCCCTTCCCGTTTGGCCTGTTGACGATGGTCGTATCGCTCGAGGCGATCTTCCTGTCGATCTTCGTGCTGATGGGCCAGCGCCGGGAAGCCGCGATCGCGGAGTTGCGTGAGGAGGTGACTCTCAACATCACGCTGCGCATCGAGGACGAGACGACAAAGCTTCTCCAGCTCATGGCGGGCCTGTATGCTCGGCTCGGCCACAAGGTGGGTGAGGACGCCGAGCTGCGCGAGATGCTTCAGCCGCTGGACATCTCGCGCGTCGAGCAGGACCTGATTGACCAGATCAGGAGCGTGGGGAAGCGGCGGCCCAGGCGTTGACGGCGGAAAGGCGAAGAATGGGTTCCCGCTTTCGCGGGAACGACGACGGTGTTGGAGGGTGGTGTTGTGGGAGAGCGGGGATGACGATGCTGTTGGGGGGAGGCCTTCGCGCTCTACCGTTGCACCATCTGCCTGAGCACGTACTGCAGAATGCCGCCGTTCCGGTAGTACAGGATCTCCTCCGGCGTGTCGATTCCCACACGTACGGAGAAGACGACCTGGCTGTCGTCAATGCGGCGTGCCCGCACGGAGAGCTCGGCGCGCGGCGATAGGGTGTCATCCAGTCCGTCGATGTCATACATCTCGAATCCCGTGAGCCCCACTGTCTGCCGCGTCTCGCCAGCCATGAACTCGAGCGGGAGTACGCCCATCCCGATCAGGTTGGATCTGTGGATTCGCTCGTACGACTCTGCGATCACCGCGCGCACGCCCAGCAGGAGCGTTCCCTTCGCCGCCCAGTCGCGCGAGGAGCCGGTACCGTACTCCTTGCCGGCTATCACTAGCAGCGCAACGTCCTGCCTCTGATAATCCATCGCGGCGTCGAAGACGGTTACCGCTTCCGCGCCGGATGCGGTCGCTGTCCACCAGCCCTCCGTGCCCGGCGCGAGCTCGTTGCGCAGGCGGATGTTGGCGAATGTCCCGCGCATCATCACCTCGTGGTTCCCGCGACGCGAGCCGTACGAATTGAAGTCCGCCGCCTGCACGTCGTGTGCGATGAGCCACTTGCCGGCCGGACTTTCTACCGGAATGGACCCGGCCGGCGAGATGTGATCCGTGGTGATGGAATCACCCAGCAGGGCGAGAACGCGAGCGCCCGTGATCGGCTGAATGGCCGGCGTCTCCCTGGTCATGCGATCAAAGAAGGGCGGATGCTTCACGTACGTCGACTCGGCGTCCCACGCATAACGATCGCCTGACGGCGTGGGGAGAGCGCGCCATCGGTCGTCGCCATCGAACACGTTCGCGTACTGCGTGCTGAACATCTCGCTCTTCACCGATCGCAGTATCTCCTCTTCGACGGAAGCCGGCGACGGCCAGATGTCGCGGAGGAAGACGGGGCCATGGGTGCCGATCCCGAGCGGCTCGCTCGCCAGGTCGATGTCCATCCTTCCGGCGAGCGCGTAGGCGACGACGAGCGGCGGCGATGCCAGATAGTTGAAGCGCGTGAGCGGATTGATGCGCCCTTCGAAGTTGCGATTTCCCGACAGCACCGACGCGACGACGAGCTTGCCCTCCTCGATCGCGTTTGCGACCGCCTGCGGCAGCGGTCCCGAGTTCCCGATGCACGTCGTGCAGCCGTATCCCACGGTGTGAAAACCGAGCGTCTCGAGCGGCTCGGTGACGCCCGCCTTCGCGAAGTAGTCCGTAACGACCTTCGATCCGGGGGCGAGGCTCGTCTTCACCCACGGCTTCGAACGCAGCCCCTTCGCCACGGCGTTGCGAGCGAGTATCCCGGCCGCGAGCATCACCGATGGGTTCGACGTATTCGTGCAGCTCGTGATCGCGGCGATGACCACCGAGCCGTGGCGCAACCGGAAGCGCTGTCCCTTCATCTCCACATCCACGCCATCATCGCTCGATGTCTCACCGGGCTCCGTTGCGACGACGGCCGCCGAGAGCTCCGGCTCCGCCGACACGGCCGTCGCGCGGCGCATCGCGACCTTCGCTCCCGCGGTCCCTGCCCGCTCAAGATCCGCCGAAAGCGCTTCGCGAAACATCGTCTTCGCACGCGCGAGCGGCACGCGGTCCTGCGGCCGTCTCGGTCCGGCCAGGCTCGGCTCGACGCTCGCGAGGTCGAGCTCGATAGTGTCCGTGAAGGCGGGATCAGGCGTGTCGTCCGCACGGAAGATTCCCTGTTCGCGACAGTACGCTTCCACGAGCTTCACATGATGTTCCTCGCGGCCGCTGAAGCGCAGGTACTTGAGTGTCTCCGCGTCCACCGGGAAGAAGCCCATCGTCGCGCCGTACTCGGGGGCCATGTTGCCGATTGTCGCGCGGTCCGCGAGCGAGAGGCTCGACAGCCCGGTGCCGAAGAACTCGACGAACTTCCCGACGACCTTCTTCTTCCGCAGCATCTCGGTCACCGTGAGCACGAGATCAGTCGCCGTCGCTCCGGCCGGCAGCTTGCCGTGCAGCCGGAAGCCGATCACTTCCGGGATGAGCATCGATACGGGCTGTCCGAGCATTGCCGCTTCGGCTTCGATCCCGCCCACGCCCCAGCCGAGCACACCCAGGCCATTGATCATGGTTGTGTGCGAGTCGGTGCCCACCAGCGAGTCGGGGTAGGCGGTGACTCCGTCTGCGTCGTCGGACGTGAATACCACGCGCCCGAGAAACTCCAGGTTGATCTGGTGTACGATGCCCGTGTCGGGCGGCACCACGCGGAAGCGCTCGAAGGCGTTCTGACCCCAGCGCAGAAAAGCGTAGCGCTCGCGGTTGCGATCGAACTCGAGGCCGGCGTTGATGAGGAGCGCTGCGTCGGAGCCGTATTCGTCGACCTGCACCGAGTGATCGATGACGAGGTCCACCGGCTGCAGCGGGTTGATGCGTCCCGGATCGCCGCCGAGACGCGCGATTGCGTCGCGCATAGCGGCGAGGTCGACCACGGCGGGGACGCCCGTGAAGTCCTGGAGCAGCACGCGGCTGGTTCTGAATGCGATCTCCTTGCGCTCGATGCCCGCAACGTCCCAGGTCGCGAGCGCTTCGATGTCCGCGCGGCGGACGAAGGCGCCGTCCTCGTTGCGGAGGAGGTTCTCGAGCAGGATCCGGAGGCTGAAGGGGAGCCGGTCTGCCGTGGAGCCCGCGATGGATCGTGCGGCATCGAGCCGGTAGATCGTGTAGTGGCGGCCGTCCATGTCGAGAGTCGCGCGGCTGTCGAAGGAGTTGGGATGTGCCATGGGCGATAATCTAGCGGGCACGGGGTATATTGGTGGCGAATACAGAATCGCCTTCGTTCTCCTCCGTTGACGAACCGCCAGTCGCTCCGGAGACACCCGTCATGCCGATCGCAGGCAGTTGAGCAGCACTCACAACGGTCCACTCGATCCGGTTCGGATCGCACTCGATCTCATGCGCGTCGATTCGACGACCGGCAGTGAAGGCGAGGTGATCGCCTTCACCGAACGCCTGCTGAGCGAACGCGGGTGGGTCGTGCGACGCATTCCGGTGAGCGAAGGGCGCGACGATCTGTTCGCAGCCATGGGGAAGGCGCACTCGGCGACGCTCTCCACTCACCTCGATACGGTGCCGCCGTACATCCCGCCGCGACTCGACGGCAGGAGTCTTTGCGGTCGGGGCTCGTGCGACGCGAAGGGGATCGCGGCCGCGATGATCTGCGCCGCCGACCGGCTGCGCGATGGCGGCGTTCCGATCGCACTGCTGTTCGTCGTGGGCGAGGAGCAATCGCACGACGGAGCGCACGCGGCCAACGCGATCGCGAATACGAGTCGCGTGCTCGTGAACGGCGAGCCGACGGAGTGCCGGCTGGCGATCGGCACCAAGGGCGCGATGCGCTTCACCGTACGGACTACCGGACGCGCTGCGCACTCCGCGTATCCGGAGCTCGGCCACTCGGCGACGCGCGATCTCGTCGAGCTACTGCACGACCTCGATGGCCTCGAGCTCCCCCACGACGATCTGCTCGGCGACGCGACGATCAACATCGGGAAGATCAATGGTGGGGTAGCCGATAATGTGACGGCGCCCGAGGCGGAGGCGCGTTTGATGGCGCGGCTCGTTGCGCCGGCGCCCGAGTTGCTGGAGATCCTGGAGCGTTGGGCGCTCGGCCGCGCCACGCTCGAGATCGGACCGACGGTTCCCCCGGTGCGTCTCGGTACTCTGCCCGGCTTCGAGACCTCCATCGTCGCCTTCGCGACGGATATCCCGGCTCTTTCGGAATGGGGGACACCGTACCTCTTCGGTCCCGGTTCGATCGATGTGGCTCACACGCCCGACGAGTTCATTGATACCGGGGAGCTTGTGCGCGCAGTGGACGCATACGAGCGGATCGTGCGGCTTGCGCTGGAGCGCGCGACGTGAACGCCGGATCGGGCGCCGCACGTGGCATATCCGTTGCGTACGATCAGGCCGACAAGACGAGGTCCGATAGCCCGTGAGCGAGAACGAAGGCGAAACCGAGGTCATGTCGCGCGTCCTCATTGCGGACGATCACATGGACACGCGTGTGATCCTGCGCCACTACTTCGAGGCCATGGGCTTCGAGGTGTGCGAGGCATCCAACGGCTCGGAAGCACTGGAATGCCTGCGCGGCGACAGGCCCGACGCTGTGGTGCTGGACATCCAGATGCCGCAGATGGACGGGATCGCGGTACTCAAGGCCGTGCGCGCGGACGAGGAGCTTCACGACATTCCCGTTCTTGCGCTGAGTGCGCACGCGTTGGCCGACGAAGTGCGCAACATCATCGCGGCGGGCGCAGATCGCTATCTGGCCAAGCCCGCCAATCCCAAGGACGTCGTGAGCGCGGTCCGGGAACTCATCGCGGATCAGTGAGCGGGGGCGGATGCAGGGGGGAATGGATTCCGGCTCTCGCGGGAATGACGACGTTATTGAGGGGCTTTGGCGGGAGCGACGGCGCCAGGACTGGCGGGACTGGCGGGACTGGCCGGTATGACGGCGACCCGTGAGGCCGCAACGGGTTCGGCCGCGATCGCGTCCACGGGGCACTGGCTCACGAACTGACCGTCCGCCGGCGACCACTCCACCTCGGTAGCCAGTGGAAAGGCCTTCCCCGTGTCGTCCAGCCCCATGATTGTAGGAGCCTGTGCTGCACAGAGGCCGCAGCCGGTGCACGTGTTCCGGTTCACCGATAGATGATAGGTGCGGCGTGGGTGGATCCCGCCCGGTGCCGCGAGGCATTCGTCCAGCGTCGCGAGGGCCGCGCTGGCTGCGCGATACCCTTCGGCGATGAGCTCGGCAGTGTGCGTGAAGGTGAGCCAGCCAACGTGCGACACGCGCGGCCGGATGAGGACCATCGGAGGCCCGCGCCAGCTCGATAGCGGCGTCTGCTGCAGCGCACTCATCATCACGGTGGCCGCCCGCATGTACACAGCCGCGAATCCGTGCGACGCGATGTCGGAGCGGTGCGAGAGATCGGAACTGCCCACGTCTACCGCGATCACTGCGTCCGCGCCAATCGCTGCGATCGCTGCCGGCAGATTGTCGATCACTCCACCGTCAACGCACGTGCGATCGTCCACTATGCCGGGCGGGAAGTAGCCCGGCAGCGCGCACGAGGCATACACGGCATCCGCGACCGCGACATCGCGCAGCCCGGGGAGGCCCCACACAATTGGAACACCGCGCTCGATGTCAACCGTGTTCACGAGCAGGCGGCCGTCGAGCGCGCTGAAATCGCCAGGCAGAACCGCGTCCGATACGAGCTGCCGCAGCGGCTCCTCCATGTACAACGAGCTCGCTCGCATCCGTTCGAGCAGCACGCCGAGATGGTTGATCCTGAAGAGGTCCGTCTTGCGCATCGATGTCGCGCGCCGCTCCATCTCGTCGACGTGCATCCCGCCCACGTGCGCTGCAGCGATCAGCGCTCCAATACTCGTTCCCGCGAACACGCTCGGAAGCACGCCATGTTCAGCGAGCGCGCGCAGCACGCCGATGTGCGCGAACCCCTTGAGTCCACCGCCGCCGAGCACGAGCGCGATGCGTCGCACGCGGGGTGTCGCGCCATTGTTGCCGGCCATGCGCCGCTCACCTCCCTATGATCGACCGCCCGACGGTCGAATCGTGCCCCTGCGGGTTTTCGCGGGCCGTGTTTCCGCCGCCGTCGCTGGCGGCTCCACGGCCTGCACCGATGCGCTGGACGTCACGTCCGTGGTTCGCACGGAAGCAGTGAGTGTCTGCTCACCGCTCGCGGATCCGAGCTTCCAGCGCGCGCGCGCCCGCCCCGTCGCATCGGTTGCAACTTGCGTCGGGCTTACCGAACCCGTCCGTACGGAGAACTTTACCTTGGCCCCCGCCACGGTGTTCCCGTGAATGTCGGTCACCGTGACAATCACCGAGTCGGGGATCGTTCGTCCGCGCGCGCCGTGTGCCGGCAGCGGGCCGAAGGTGATGTTCGCCGGCGCGCCGGCATGAGCGGACGCGCGCACGGTAACGACGTGTTGCATCCCATCGACGCGAACCGTGAGAGTCTGGGGCCCGGCCGAACGGGAGAGCATCCAGCGGAGAGTCGCACCCCCGAGCGAGTCGGTAAGCGCAGTGCTGTCGGCCAGGGACCCGTCCGATGCTTCGACGCGAAGAATCGTCGCGGGGACCGGGTTCCCGTGCACGTCCATCACGCGCACGCGAACTGGTTCACGCGGCGCCTCGCCGGCGGCCGCTCTCTGGCCATCACCATGCACCACTTCGGCTACCGCCGGGGGGCCGGAGAGGGCGAGTGCCGTCAGCACCGCGGGAGGCACGAGTCCGCCCTGCCCGATCCGGAGCTGCGCGCGCTGCCTCCCTGCCTTCAGCCCGAGAGTCCACGTAGCGTGCGCGACTCCGAGCGAGTCTGTCCGTGCACCGGCGGCCGCGATGCTTCCGCCATCGAGCACCGTCCACGCTACCGGCACCCCCGCGAGCGCGCGCCCCAGTGAATCGGTGAGGCGGAAGCCGACCGGCTCGCCGAGCCGCTCGCCGACGCGTGCCGAACGGGCGCCGTGCGTTGGTGCAGCGATCGTGTTGCGTGCCGTCGGCTCTGCTTCGGCGCTCACCACGAGCGCACTGTCCATGCGCGTCGCGCTCACGTACAGCGCCTGGCTGCCGGGCAGGTCGCCGAGCACCCACGCGGTGCGCGCCGTTCCCGTGGCGTCGGTGAATACCTCGGCGCTGGACGGTGCACCATCGCCCTCGGCGGCGCGGAAGCTTACGGGGATCGCGGGGACGGGGTTGCCGCGGGCGTCCATGATCCGCACGACGATCTGTTGCGGGAGAACCGCGCCCGCGGCCGCGCTCTGGCCCAGTCCTGCGATCGCGAGCAGTTGGACGGGGAGCGCCGCCACCGTCAGGGGCGCGCTCGCGGCGACGCCGTCGACAGTCACGCTGACCGTCGTCCGGCCCGGCAGCAGTGCGCGCGCGACACCTGCGCTGTCGATCACGAGCACGCTCGTGTCGCGGCTGATCCAGTTCGCGTTCCGTCCGCGTACATGATTGCCGCGACCGTCCCGGGGGAGAGCGAGCAGCCGCCACGATTCTCCCTCCGAGAGTGTGAGCGAGCTGTCGCCCGAGATCGAGACATCGGTCACGCGCTGCAGCACGACGACGCGCGCGCGCGCCACGAGCTTGCCGACTGCCGCGACTATCGTCGTGGCGCCGCCGCCGCGGGCGATCACAGCGCCGTTCTCGTCCACGACGGCCACGCCGGGATCGACGCTGGTCCAGCCGATATCGGCGCCGACGAGCGTCGTGCCATTGCGTCCGGTCACCGTTGCCGCGAGATGCATGGTGTCGCCCACCGCGTACGCCGTATCCGCGGCAGGAGAGACGCCTACCCAGCGCGCACCCAGGCTGCCGAGCGTGACGCGGTAGGGCGAGCCGTCTCCGGCCATACCCCACGCGCGGGCCAGGGTCATGATCGAGAAGATGGCGGCGGCGGTCGAAATGGTCATGGTCAGCAGCCGGACCGTGAAGCCCAGGCGCGTGCGCTTTCGGGGAGGGGGGGGAATCGGCATACAATTCAGACGCCCCGTTCGTGTTCCCTGTCACGATCCGCCCGCTGCAACGTCCGCCGAGCGCTCCCGGCTGTGGCGGGCATCACAGCGGAGCCGCGGAGAGAGGCCACGCAACCCTTTTCGACAGTCCCGCATCACAGGTATGAGAGCGGTGCCGCCCTTCAATACGGACCCTGACGCCTGATGGACGAACGCCAGCTCGTGCACCGCGTAATCGGCGGAGATGCAGCGGCCGAGCGTGAGCTGTACGACGCGCACGTGGACCGCATCTATCGGCTGATGTACCGGTATTCGGGGGACGATGACCTTGCCCAGGAATGGACGCAGGAAACCTTCATCCGCGCGTTCGATCGGCTTCCGGCGTTCCGCGCTGAATCGGCGCTGTCGACGTGGCTGTATTCGATCGCCGTATCGGTCGCGCTGAATGCGCAGCGAAAGGTGAAGCGAGTGGCAATGCGCGAGGTGGAACTGGGCGACGCCTATCCGGTGTCTCCTGCGGTGGGGGTGGCCGAGCCGGATCTCAGGGAGCGGCTCAGGCAGGCGGTGGCGGCGCTCCCGGATGGTTACAGGACGGTGTTCGTGATGCACGACATGGAGGGTTACACGCACGAGGAAATCGGCTCTGCGCTCGGCGTTCGGCCGGGTACATCGAAGGCGCAGCTCTTCCGGGCGCGCCGCAGGCTCCGCGAGGCGCTGAAGGAGTTCGAGGGGGAATGGATATCATGAATCGCGACGACGACGACTTCGATGGGTTCATCGGACAGCATGCGGGCGACGTGAACCGTCCGCCCGCGCTGGTGCCGCGAGAGCAGATGTGGGCCCGCATCCAGGAGCAGCGCCTCGCGCAGGCCGTCGCACCTGCGTGGCGCGACGAAGGTCCGGTCGTGCCGATCCGCATGGTATCGCGGCGCCCGTGGCCCATGGTTGCGGCGGGGTTGGCGGCGACGCTGCTCGTCGGCGTGGGGATCGGGCGGTTGACGGTGGGCGATGGTACGCGCGATGCGACACTCGCGCCGGTGGCTGCCGTACCGCCGCGTGCGGTCGAGCCGGTCGTGCCCGCGGTGGTTGCGCGGGCTGAGCCGGTTGCCGGAGCCGCGACGATCGCCGCCGTCGAGGGCGAAGATGCGCACGCTGTCTACGCTCGGCCCCGGCCGCCCGCTGTACCGCCTGCGCAGCAGGAACGCTCATCGTCTCGTGGCTCGAACACGCCGTACCAGGTGGCGACGGCACGGCATCTCATGCGCACCGAGGCGCTGCTCGCCTCCTTTCGCGCCGATGAGGCAGGTGACTCGCCGGAATTGAGCGCACAGATCGCGGACTGGGCGGGTGATCTTCTGTCGACAACGCGGCTCCTCATCGATTCGCCGGCGGGCACGGACGTGTCGCAGCGGCGGCTGCTCGAGGACCTCGAGCTCGTGCTCGCACAGATCGTACAGATCTCTCCGGACCACGGGAACGCCGACCGCCGGCTGATCGATCGTGCGCTGGAACGGGGACAACTACTCGCGCGCCTGCGTATTGCGGTCCCGCAAGGATCACCTGCAGGCGACATCTGACATACGGGAGAGAACGATGCAAAGAGTGATGCTTGCCGCCGCCGTCATGGCGCTCATGCCCGTGGCGGGACTGGCTGCCCGCGCGGAGATCGGAACGATTGCAGGCGCGCCGCGCGAAGTGCCGCGGGAATCGTGGGCGCCGCAGGATCCGGCTGACTCTCTCTACCGAGAGGCGCGCTCGGCGTTGACTGACGGCGACTATCGCCGCGCCGTGCAGCTCTTCCGCGAGATCAGAGAGCGGCATGAGGACTCGGCGTACGCCCCCGACGCGTACTACTGGGAGGCGTTCGCGCTCTATCGCCTGGGAGGCAGCGCGGATCAGCGGCGCGCGATCGACCTGCTGGAGGTGCAGCGTGAGCGCTACCCGCAGGCCGCCACACGGGATGAGGCGTCCGTGCTCGCCACCCGGATCAGGGGTGAACTGGCCCGCGGCGGCGACTCGGAGGCCGCGATTGCGGTGACCGAGCGCGCCACCGTCGCTACGGAGTCGTGTCTCGACGAGGACGCCGACGTACGCGTGGCCGCGCTGAATGCATTGCTGCAGATGGACGCCGAGCGCGCAATGCCCATTCTGGAGAAGGTTCTGGCGCGTCGCGATGAGTGCTCCGCGACGCTGCGGAGAAAGGCAGTGTTCATAGTGTCGCAGGCCGATCGCGCTGATGCCGCGGATGTGCTGTTCGAGGTCGCACGCTCGGATCCCGACTCCGAGGTCAGGGAGCAGGCGGTCTTCTGGATCTCGCAGGTGGACGACGATCGCGCGGTGGCCATGCTCGACAGCATTCTGCGTTCAGCGAGCGATCGCTCGATCAAGGAGAAGGCGTTGTTCGCGCTCTCGCAGCACGAGAGTGGGGGCGGCGCGCAGGTTCTGCGCGACTTCGCGCAGCGTGAGGACGCGCCAGCGGAACTGAGGGAGAAGGCGATCTTCTGGATCGGGCAGACCGACACTCGGGAGAGCGCGGAGTTCCTCAAGCGGCTCTACGGTCAGTTGCAGGACGCCGAGCTCAGGGAGAAAGTGCTCTTCTCCATCGCGCAGGACGACGATCACGGCAACCAGCGCTGGCTCATGGATGTCGCGCTCGATGCGGACGGGCCGATCGATCTGCGCAAGAAGGCGCTCTTCTGGGCCGGACAGAGCGGCGTCGCGATCGACGAGCTGATCGAACTCTACTCCGGGATGCAGGAAGTGGAGATGCGCGAGCAGCTCATCTTCGTCTACTCGCAGCGCGATGACGACGCTGCCGTGGACAAGCTCATGGACATCGCCCGTACGGAGGAGGACGTCGAGCTGCGCAAGAAGGCCCTCTTCTGGCTCTCGCAATCCGACGATCCGCGTGTAGGCGCCTTTCTTCTGGAGATCATCGACCAATGACAAAGACAATGACGGGCAGCCGTGGCGCGATTGCCGTCGCGGTGTTCCTTGCGCTCCCACGGCCGCTCGCCGGCCAGTCGATCGCGGAGCGTGTGGCTGCGGTTTCCGACGGAACTGTGCATATGAGCTTCGCCGCGCGCCCCGGCGTGTGCGGCAACGGCGTCAACTCGATAAGCTTGGGGCACGGCTCGCGCATCTCGTGGAATGGCAATAGCAGGAGCTACAACGACGAATGGAGCTCGGACGCCTGCGAGTTCGGTCCCGTGCGCGTCTCGCTCGACGTGCGCGACGGTGACGTGACCGAGTTGCGCGCGTACGTCGGCGGCGAATGGCGCTCGGGACAAGGCGGGCGGAGCAGCGTTACCGATATCGGCCTCGTGCCGGCGCGGGCCGCGGCCGACTATCTGCTGACGATCGCCGCTCGTGTGAAGGGGGAAGCTGCCCGCGATGCGATTTTCCCAGCGACGCTGGCCGACAGCGTTGTCGTGTGGCCGAAGCTGCTCGAGATCGCACGCGACGAGAACCGACCGCGCGAGACACGCAAGTCGGCGGTGTTCTGGGTGGGCCAGGCCGCGGGCGAAGCAGCAACCGCCGGACTCGACTCGCTCGTGCGGTTCGACGAAGTGGAACGCGAGATCAAGGAGCAGGCGATCTTCGCGCTATCGCAGCGGCCGGAGGATGAGGGAGTGCCGGCGCTCATCCGCGTGGTCCGAACCAACCCCGATCCCGAGCTGAAGAAGAAGGCGCTGTTCTGGCTCGGTCAGTCAGGAGACGAGCGGGCGCTCGCGTTGTTCGAGGAGCTGCTGCTCAGCAGTCAGTAGGGCGCGGCGCGGTACGACTCTTCCAAGCGTCGGCGGCGGAGCACATAGTTGAGCCGTTCAAACAACGCCGCTGCCGGAGCCCCCTCATCTCATCACGCAAGCCAGCACCAGACGCGGCGGAGCCGCGAACGCACGACCCTGCGGGACCCGCGGGATCCAGGGACGGCCCCGCTGCCGGAACGCGGCTCTCGGCGGCCGAGATCCACGACAACGTCAGCGCGGCCGCCGAGGAGGAGCTACGCCGGCCGGTCAGCGAGCTCGCCTGGTCATCCCTCGGCGCTGGGCTCACCATCGGCTTCAGCTTTCTCGCTGCCGCGTATCTTGCGATGCTCGTCCCGGATCAGTACCATGGCGCGGCCGTCGCGGCCGGCTATCCACTCGGCTTCATCTTCGTCGTGTTGGCGCGGGCGCAGCTATTCACCGAGAACACTCTCGAGCCAGTGATTCCGCTGCTGAACGAGCGCGATCTCGCGACGTTCGGCAACGTGATGCGGCTGTGGGCGATTGTGCTCGCGGGCAATCTCGTTGGCGCGCTGGTGCTTGCGCTGGTGCTGGCCTACACGCCGTTGTTCGCCGACCCACTGCGGAGCGAGTTGGTGGTCGTCGCCACCGACGGCACCACCGGTGGGTTCGCTTCAGTCGCGTATCGCGGCGTGTTTGCCGGCTGGCTCGTGGCGCTCATGGCCTGGCTTGTGGCATCGACGCGCGCGACCGGCGCGCAGATCGTCCTCGTCTGGCTCACCACGGCGCCGATCGCGGCGTTCGGCTTCCGCCATTCGATCGCCGGTTCGGTCGAGGCGTTCTTCCGCGCCGCTGCCGGCTACGCGACATGGGGCTCGATGGTCGGCGAGTTCATCGTCCCGGCGATACTCGGCAATGTCGTGGGCGGCGTGGTTCTGGTGGCGCTCCTGAACCACGGGCAGGTGGGTGAGCATCGCGGACGTTGGGGATATCCGCCGCCGTAGGTCAGCCGTCTATCGCGATGCGATCGGGCCCATCCGCGAGATCGATGTTCCTTACCGGTGCATCGATGTAGACGATGAGGTTGGTGTCACTGGTCGGGGGTCAGGTCTTGTTTTGACGCATCGGAA
>JBOHTO010000110.1:0-12838 GCA_050733695.1 Gemmatimonadaceae bacterium
GTGCGGCGCCCGCAGTCGCTGTTCCTGCATCCGTTTCGCCTTCCCGATCATCACCACCGTATCGCGGGTGACGCCCGCAACGTCATGACAAAACCGGGAGGCTCCTTCCGATTACCAGCCCGGAGCAGACGCCCAGATCCGGACGCGTCCCCACCACATTGAGATCGTCGTCCCCGCCGGCGGGCCGACGTTGAACGTGCTGGCCAGCGCCAGACCGCGGAAGTAGTCCCCCGGTGCGTCGAGGTTGGTGCCGTCGTAAATGACCTGACCGTCCTGCCACAGGCGATATATCCCGCCCGTCGGCGCGCTTGCCTTGACGTGAATCCGGAGCTGATGCCAGTTGCCGTCCCACAGGCGATTCGCGCCAAGCGCATACCAGTGGGCCTGCACGTTTCCCGGATTCCCGAACCAGGCCTCCCCATTTGCGTTCAATCCGTGGAAGAGTTCCCAGCGCGCCGGGTCGTAGGTGCCAGTGATCGAGTAGAAGAGGAACTTCATCCCGGAGCTGCGCGAGTCGCATGCACCGCCGTGCTCTGGACGCCAGTCGGTCTTGAAGTTGGCACTGAAGCGCACGTAGAGCTCTATCCATGCCTCGTTGGAGTTCGCACTGTTCCATGCCGGCGGCAGGAAAACACGTTCGGCGGATTCTCCCCAGCACGGGGAAGCGCGGCCCACCCAGTCGTACCGCATCGATTGCGAGAGACCCAGTGATGACATCGCGACGGCCTGATCGAGTTGTACCGCCCCGTTCTGCTGCATCAGTGCATCGTAGTCGTCGCGGTACCAACCCTTCGGGTCCGAGAGCATGTGCGCAGTGCTCGTATAGGCCGCAAAGTCCTCTTCCACGAGCGGTGACACGCTCCCCGTCGGTGGAGGAGGTTGCGTCGGCGGAGGTGGCTGCGCCGGCGGAGGTGGCTGCGCCGGCGGCGGAGGCGGGTTCTGGCCCGGCGGATTCTGGCCAGGCGGGTTCTCCGGCGGTTCGGCGATCGTCGTCTCGCACCCCAGGTTCAGGGTCGCGACCATGACTGCGAGGACTGTACTGGCAAGCATATTCGTCAGTGATTGTTGCATGTGAAGTTCCCCCAGAGTATTGGCCCCGATTCGGCCGAACGCAAGCGTTCTGCGTCAGATCGCGCAGCCCACTCGCTGTGTGCTGACCACCAGCATGTCGAAGTAGCGTTCCTGATTCGCCGGGGCGCCGCCATTCCAGTAGTTCTCGATGAACACCGCGTTGATGCCGTAGTCGACGTACGCCCCAACCCAGTTGAGGCCCGTGCGCTCCGCGGCAAGCGTTCCATCGATCCACAGCCGGAATGCTCCGTTCGACTGACTGGCATCGTTGAGGCGCACGCTTGCTTCGATGCAGCGCCAGGCACCGAGTGCCTGGGGCGCGAATACCGCGCTCGAGCTCTGAGCGCTGCCGAGCCAGCGCATGTTGGCCCAGTCGTTGTAGCCTGTGGTGCGCAGGGATCCCTGAGCATCAGTGCCGGATGCGGGATCGATGATCAGATACTCGTGGGCGCTGCCACCGCTCCAGACATGGGCGACCATGGCCTCGGACCAGTTGCCCGACGCGAAGCTGAGAGCGCGTGACATCTTGAATCCGCCGCCGCCCGTCCACGCCGGCGGGTATCGCACGAACACGCGCCAGTAAACCTCGCGGTAGTGCGCGGTGCCGGCATCGACAGCGCGGAAGTACGCATCGGGCGTACGCCCGAACGCGAGTTTCAGTGAACCGGCATCGGGGATGCCGGCACGGTAACGCACGAGCATGCCAGTGGAATTCGCGACGCCGACATCGGCGGCTCTGGTGAAGTTGCCGCTGGCGTTGTCGTACTCGAAATAGCGCCCGAGGCGATCCGATTCGAAATCGTCGCACCAGATCCACTCCGGTTTCGCGGCCGCACACTCGAGGCTCGCCACTGGCGGCGCGCCAGGATCAGCGGGATCAGCGGGATAAGCGGGATCGTCGGGATCCTCCGGAACGGCGCCGGTCGCGGGCGTGCACGACAGTGCGGCCGCGAGGGCTGCCAGAACCCGCAGTTCGTCAATGCGCTGCATGCTCCTCCGATGCGGACACCAGCCGGCGTGTCCTGCGCGGGTGAACGAGGCATGGCGAAGTGCGAGTAATCAAAAGGAAAGCCGGGCCGCCAGCCTCGAGGAAGTCGATTCGGCTGGCGGCCCGGCTGGCGTGGCGGAATGGCTCCGCTGTAGCCCCGCGGCTCTGCGTCGCTGCCTTTCGACAGCTTTGCTCTGAGCAGCTCTCTGTGCTGGAACCGCGTGCGTGCTTACGGCTCCGTTGTGGCCATGTTGCAGCAAGGCGTGCGCCGCATTCGTCGCTTCATCTGCTATCCCGTTGCGAAGCAACGCTTACACAGCCGCACCTCGACGAACGTCGAGGGAATGTCTCTCGCGCGTACGACGCAATCTGCGGAATTCATCGCACATTGCAAGCTCCCTCTCGTGTTTCGAAAGGACCAACGTGGGGCACGGCGCTCGAAGAACGCGATGTGTGTCGCGAAGCCGATGTGCTGCAGCCCACAGGTGAGGCGATGACGCTGATTCAGGCGCTGATGATTCAGGCGCTGATGCTTCAGCCGCTCGAGACGTCGCGCGCGTCGCCGGCGCGCCGCAGGCGATACGGAGATCGCATCGGCGCATGCAGGTGCACGATGATCTCGCCGATCAACCCGAGCGCGATCGCCTGCACGCCCAGTACGACCAGCAAGACGCCCAGGAGCAGGATGGGTCGATTTGCCAGCCCCTGTCCGCCCAGTCGTTGAACGAACACGACAGCCAGCACGGCGGCGCCGCCGCACGACAGTGCGCTGCCTGCCAACCCGAAGAAGCGAAGCGGCTTCTCACGAAACTGCACGAGAAAGAACAACCCGAGAAGATCGAGCATGCGCCGGAGATAGGTGCCCGGTCCGTACACGCGGCGCCCGAGGTCCTGGGTGTGCTGAGCGGCCGGGATCTCCAGCACGGAGAATCCCTCGCGAAGCGCTATCACCGGAAGGAATCGGTAGAAGTCTCCGTACAGCGGAAGCTGGGCGAGCACGTCGCGCCGCATGGCTCGCACGCCGCAGGCAACGTCGTGAATGCCGCCGCCCGACATGCGCCCGAGGAGCGAATGCAGGACACGCGCCTGCAGTCGGTTGATCCACGGGTCGCGGCGCGGCCAGCGTCTCGCTATGGCGAGATCAGCGCCCGCCTGCACCTGGCGGATGAGCTCGACCAGCGCAGCCGGCTGAACCCGCCGGTAGCATGGCAGCGTGACGATTATCTCGCCGCGGCAGAACTCCGAAGCTGCACGGAGCAGCAATCCCTCACCCGTCGCCACGCCCGCGTCGAGCACTCGCACCGGCTCGCCAGCGAGCGTCAGCCCGCGGAGTGGAGCTGTGAGATCGCGCAGCCACGGTTCGGCGATGAAGATGAACTCGAAGTCGAACGGCCCGTTCCGCAGCGGTTCGGCGAATTCCTGGTACAACTGCACGAGGGATTCCGGTCGCTCCGTAACCGGCACTATGACAGAGATACTGATCTCCGCCTGCGGCGCCTCCCATGGTCGGGAGTGCGGTACCGTGGCCGACTGCGCGAGCTGACTCACTACGCGGCCTCCCTGACCAGCGGCAGTGGCCTCGGATCGCGGTCGTGCAATCGACGCAGAGCGGCTTCTGCAATCAGGCCCAGCATCAGCAGGTAGAACGCCAGTCCGAACCATAGCAATGCCGCACCCGGCAGGACGATGGCATCTGCGATGGGTGCGGGAAACATCACCGCTCCCGTTGCCGCGGCAACGGCGAAGGCGAACGCGATCAGCATTGCCATCGCGGCGCCGATGCCGAACAGTGTCAACGGACGCTCGCGAAAGCTGCGAATCATCTTGATCGCGAGCAGGTCCGCGAATACCTTCGCGACCCTCGATAACCCGTACTTGCTGCGGCCGAATCGCCGGGCGTGGTGCCTGACGGGGATCTCCGCAATGCGGGCCCCGGCGGTGGCGGCTGCAACGGCGGGGATGAACCGGTGCATGTCAGAGTACAGATGGACCCGGTCGAGCAGCTCCCGCCGATACGCCTTGAGTGAGCACCCGTTGTCGCGAATCGGCACGCCAGTGACGCCTCGAATCAGGCGATTGGCGATCCATGATGGAACCTTGCGCGTCAGCAGTTTGTCCTGGCGGTGCACGCGGTACGCCGCGACCAGGTCGAATCCTTCCTCCACCTTCCGGATGAGAAGCGGAATGTCGCGCGGGTCGTTCTGAAGATCTCCGTCCATGCTCACGACGATCCGGCCCGCGGCGTGGTCGAACCCCGCCTGCATCGCCGATGTCTGCCCGAAGTTTCTGGCCAGGCGGATCACGCGCACCCTCGCGTCGATTCGCGCGATCTCGGTGGCGACGAGGGCGGTTCCGTCAGTGCTCCCATCATCGACGAGCAGAAGCTCCCAGGCGGACTGGCCGGCCAGTGACTCCCGCACGCGATCGACAAGCAACCGAACGTTCTCCTCCTCATTGAAGAGCGGAACCACGATGGAGAAAGCAGGCTGGTCGGCCATTTGGTCGTCGGAGTCGGCAACGCCCGTGCCGCTCGCCGGGCGCGGTGAAGTCACCCGCAACGCACGCGCATCACGCATGGGTGTCGAGCACCTGCAACACTCGCTCGCGATCGGTGATCGAGAGCAGGGAATGAGTCGGCAGCGTGATGAGATCGCGAGCGAGCATTCGGGCACCGGCAATGTCAACCGCAGGTGCCCGCATTCGTGCTCTGACGCTCGCGAGTGAATCCAGCGGTGCGGGATAACCTGGCGCGATTCCGAGCCGCAGGCTCTGCTCAATCGGGCCAAGCCCGTCGATCCCGCCCTTCATCCGAACGGGATAACGCAGATAGCCGGCGATCGACCCGGCCGGCGCTGCAAAATGTTGCGCCCGCCGTCCCGCGAGTGCCAACTGGTAGTGACTTGCGTTCGAACGCCGAATCCCGGCTTCAGTTTCGGCATCGGGCAAGGTGATGCCGACGAGAGCGGCGGCCAGGGCGGCGATACCGCGCGCCGGAGTCGGATCGCGGTATTGTGTCTCCCCGAGCCCGAGCCAGGGAAGGGCTCGCGGCATGGCGTAGACACCAGGTCGGCCCAGAGCGAGCTGCGCCACGGCAGACACGAGAATGCGGCACTCCTCGGTGAGACCGGTCGTAGACGGTTCGTCGTTGCCTTCCACGAGTGCGGTCCCGGAGGAGCGAAGCAACAGAGCGCCTCCCTTGACGCCTGTCCATCCCTTGCCCCGTCCGAAGCTCAGCGCGGTGATGTCGCCGAGCGCGCCGAGCGGCCGCGATCGCCAGGCACCGCCGTGACCCTGTGCGGCATCCTCGATCACGATGGCACCGCGCCGCGTAGCGCATGCAGTGACGGCATCCCACGGGACGGGCACGCCATAGAGGTGGGAGACCACCACGATCCGGGCACCGGCCGCGAGGACACGCTCGAGCGAGTCCGCGTCGGGAGCCAGAGTGACGGGATCGATATCATAGAGCGCGATCGCAGCGCCTGCGCCCACGGCGGCTGTTGCGACATCGAAGCACGTGAAGGCAGGTAGAGCGACCGGCGCGCGTTCACCGACCAACCTCCGCGCCGCCCGAATCGCGAGCTCGAGAGCCTGCGTCCCGCCCGCGCACAGAATAGCGACATCGGCATCGTACTTTCTCCGGAGCAGAACGGCGAGGTCGCGCCGGCAGTCCACCGACGGTCGGAGTGCCCGGTAGAGCCCGTGCCGAATCGCGGAGGCCGGCAGCGGAGAGAAAACCGGAAGCTGGAAGCGCCCACGCAGACCATGTCGCAATCCCCGCGCATCCCGCGCATCCCGGGATGACCATGCCGGTCCGTGACGCCAGCCGGGGAGCCGGGGGCCGGAGACGATTCCGTTCGTGTTCATGGCAGCGATCGTGCGAGGGCAGGACCGAGGCGGGCGGCCAGCGGCAGGGGTATGCGCTTCCATGCCCAGGACGCGAAGCGCAGGATCGGCCGTTCCGATGCCGCAGGGGGTGCAGCGCCATGGCACCAACGATACCACGGAAGCGGACAGTCCTGCCCTCCCCATTGTTGCTTGAATCGGTGAGTGCCGCCGCCCGCTGTGCACCGTCCGAAATTGAAAACGCCAATTCCATTCGCGATGGCGTGCTGCATGACCGCGTGGTAGAGCAACATGTTGGGCGCGCGGCTATTGAACTCCCGCAGGGAGGATGCCCAGGTGACCTCGACCTCGTTCTTCCACAGGAAGGCGCACGCCGCTGCGACGGGGCGGCCACGCAGGATCACGGCGGCGAAGACCACGGTGTCTCCCAGACGGTCGCGGATCCGCTCGAAGAACCGGTGCGACAGCACCGGCGTGCCGAGGTCGCGCATGTTGCGGGAGAACACCTCGTAGAACGATTCCAGTTCGCCGGGCCCGAACCTGACTTGCATTCCCTCTTTCCGAGCCCGGCGGATCTGGCTGCGCAATTTCGGCGCGAAGCGTTTCTCCCACAGTACCTCCGGCGAATCGGGCAGTTGGAGGAGGACCGCGACCTTTCTGTACTCGGGCCGAGCTCCCACAGGAATGAGCATGCGCGAGCGCAGTTCCACCGCGCCGGCGCCGGAGCGTCCGGCCTCTGCGACGGCGTGCCCGACCAGGGCACGCTGCGCGGCGGCGGAGCCGAGCGGCCCTCCGTAATTGAGAAACGGCATGGATATGAGCTGGTGACCGAGGACACTCTTCACGCGCACGATCGGGAGAACACCGTTCCACGCGCCATTGTGATCCATGGCCACGAGGTTGAGGCACTCGTGGCCCAGCACATCCGTCATGATCTCGCGCCATGCGGCAAGATGGCAGAACGACCCCCCCTCGATTGCGCCGACGAACGCGTCCCATCGCGCGTCGTTGATTGCATCCGCGGGCAACGCCTCCACCATCTCGACGGATGTGCGTGCGTGCTCGGCCTGCACCGTCATGGCTCGCGGAGGGTTTCGGCGATCGTGGTGAAGCGGAACTCGCGTAGAAGCCGCCGCAGGCGCGCCGGCGTCCGTGCGACGCCGCCGTAGTGCCGGATGCGGAGCGGCCACGATGAGCTGAGACGCGGCTGCTCCGCGTCCAGCTCCCAGGGGTGGATGTAGAACGTGCCTGGCGATCCACGGCTCGCCGCATCCCCGAGGGCGGCGCGAACCAGCCGGTAGGGCAGAAGCCGGAAATACGCGCCGCCCCCGGCGGGAAGATTGACGCCGGCACATCGCCACGTTGCGGGCGGGATTTCCAGGAGCCGTCCGCCGCGCCGCACGATCCAGTAGGGGTCGCGGCGTCCTGTCGGATACCCATACCCTGAACGCCGGATCGGGAAGAGACTCGAATCATACTTGTATCCCTCCTCGAGAAGGATATCGAGCGCCCACTCGCCACCCGGCGTGATCGAGAAGCTCGGGGCTCGAAAGCCCTGCACGCTGGTCCCGGAAATCTGCTCCAGGAGATCCTTCGCCCGTCTGACGGACGAGCGGAATGTCTCAGGGGCGTCGTTCGTAACCCGGCGATGATCCCACCCATGGGAGGCAATCTCGTGTCCGGCGCGGACGATCGCGGTCACCATGGCCGGCTGCCGTTCTGCGAGCCAACCCAGCACGAAGAACGTCGCGCGCGCACGGTGTTCGGCCAGCATCTCGAGCAGCATCGCGATCCCGATGTCGACGCGCGACTCCATGCTGCCCCAGGCCGCGCGTGGCACGATGTGCTCGAATGCAGACACCTGGAAGTACTCTTCTACATCCACGGTGAAGTGATGCGCGCGCTCGGACACCGGCCGCGTCGTGTCCGGTGCAAAGTCGAGCTGGGATGCAGTGCGAGCGGTATGCGCGAGCGAGTCCATTCTATCGTGACGTCCCTGAGGCGCCGTCCGGCGGGTAGGCAGATCCGAGCCTCCCGTGCGCCCTCGCGCGGTCTGTCAGGATCCCACCCAGCCAGGCCGACACGACTCGGTTTCCCTCGGGAGAGTAGTGGCCGCCGCTGGCGAACCAGGGCGCGGCGCCGGGAAACGCTTCCTCTGTGGTAAACGCGTTGATGACATCGATCACCTCGATACCGCCGGCACGGAGATGCGCGGTGAGCGGCTCGTACACGAGCGGCTCGCCATGGCTCGCCCTTTCGATCGAACTTGCATCGGGAAGCATGAGGACGATCGGCGTAGCGCCGGCATCCCGTACCTCACGCGCGAAGCGCTGAACGATTGCCGCCTGGATCCGGAAAGCAGTTGAAGACGAGTCGAACACGCCATCGCGAATCAGACGGTCGTGCGAGAAGTACCTGTTCGCCGCCTTGCTCCAGAACACCGTGAGCAGCCGCACCGTCGCCGACCAGTCGTACAGGGGATTCTCGTACATTGCACGCTCGTACCACTGATCGTGGAGCCCGAGCGCGAGGACTGCCTGCGGCTGTGCCAGAACGCGCTCATAGTGCGCCACGGTGGTATATGGATTCGGGAGCAGCTCCAGACTCCCGTCAGGCGCGAAGTCGAAGCGAGGTTTGACAAGGGCGTATTCTTCGTGGTGCAGGAATCGCCGATACACGTTCACGACCCGAGGGAGGTCCACCGGTGCGAAGCCGATCAGCACGATGTGGGGTGAGAGCGCCCTTCCTTCGGCCTGATAGCGGAGGTAGGCCTGGTCGGTCCCGTAGCCCCCGACGCCGTAGTTCAGCATCTCCACACCCGTGTGCATTTCCTCGATGAGGGAGGGCCATGCATCGGTGTTCGCCACCTCGTTGCAATACACGAACGAATCACCGAACGCCGCTACCCGGAGCGTTCCCGGGGCTGGCACCGCGGCGTACTCGCGCCGGCTTCTGAGCCCCTGCGAGTTGAGCTCGTCCCGCTCGCTTCGATGGCCCGCGCGATATCTCCAGCCCAGCACGGGGTCGAGCACATCCCGGCGCTCGGCAGGCCTGCGCAGGTAGTGGCGAATCCTGTCCGACTGGTCGCGATAGATCTCGGTGGTGCGAGGGACATCGATACCGCCGACCGACTCGACAAGCGCGATGCCGATGGCCGAACTTGCCTCCACGGCAGCCAGCGCCAGCAGCGAAGTGATCGCACCCAGCAGGACTCTCCGGCGCGCCCTGCCGCGGCCGGTCGCCGACGGACTGCTATTCCATCGCCATCGCACGCGACTAGAAGATCGTATAGATGAATGGCGCGAGCGCTGATCCCTGCGCGAACACGAAAAGGCCGCCAACGAGCAGCATCACGACAAGAATGGGCAACAACCACCACTTCTTCGTTTCCCTCATGTACATCCATAACTCCCGCGCCAGGCTCATCTGACTCATGGTTCCGACCTCAGAATTGACGTTCCATGCTTGCCGACCGGCCGCGGTCGCGGCTGAGCCAGTAGCTTTCGCCTTCCGCTACGGGCCCGCGTAGCGCGTTTCCACCGAGCGCTCGCCGCAGGAGGCCGATCGGCGTTATGACCAGGAAGTAGACGAAGGCCATGAAGATCGGCATGGTGACGCGCGATAGCAGCAGTCCAAAGCGCATCCAGGCGCGGTACACCGGCCCAAGGCGTGCGGGAAGCATCAGTCCCGCCAGAAACAGCACGACGGCGACGGGGATTACCCCGAAAGCAACCGGCAGATGGCCGCGCCACCATAGAATCGCGCCAAGCACCAGCAGGGCGCTGCCGACGGTGAACGCGAAACTGCGGCCCTCGGCCGCCGTCAGTCGAGCTGGAACTCGGTGCGCCAATTTGAGGTCTCCTTCCAGGTGGGCTGCAAACTCTTGTCAAGGAGGAACGGCCACAGCACGAGGTGGTCGATGTGGGTGCGCATGAAGCAGCGATACGCGTCTTCCGGTGTACACACGATCGGTTCCCCGCGCACGTTGAAGGACGTGTTCACCAGGACCGGACATCCGGTCTGCCGTTCGAACTCGCGAATCAGATCGTAATAGTCCGTGCTGGTTTCGCGCCCGACGGTCTGGATCCGCGCCGAGTAGTCGATGTGCGTAACGGCCGGAATGTCCGAGCGCGGGATGTTGAGCTGATCGATTCCCCACAACCGGCGTTGCGCCGCCGTCATTGCGATCTGTCGCTCCTCCTTCACGGGCGCGACCAGCAGCATGTACGGGGAATCGCAATCCATTTCGAACCACTCGGCAACCCGCTCTCGCAGCACACTCGGGGCGAAGGGACGGAATCCCTCACGAAACTTGATCTTGAGATTCATCTGAGCCTGCATTCGTGCGCTGCGGGGATCGCCGAGGATGCTGCGAGCGCCCAACGCGCGCGGGCCGAACTCCATCCGGCCGTTGAACCACCCAACTACGCGCTCCTGCGCGAGCAGACCTGCCACTTCGCCGAGCAGATCCTCCCGGTCGAGGCGCCGGTACGCCGCGCCCTGCTGCACAAGGAACTGCTCGATTCTGTCCGGCGAGAACTGGGGACCGAGGTAGGCTCCGCGCATCGAATCCTGCATCGCGAGCGTACGATTGCCGAGCGGCTCAGCGACGGCGACGTGTTCCTCCACCACGCGAGCGCGAGATGCCGTTCGCAGGTCGCTGAATTCCGACTCGCCCCATGCCTGATCGACCGCGACGGATTGTGACGGGGCGCGACGAGGTTCTCCGCAGTGGCGGTGCCAGATGAGTTGCGCTACGCCCAGCGCACCGCCGGCATCGCCGGCAGCAGGCTGGATCCACAGCTCCGAGAAGGCCCCTTCGCGCAGCAACCGACCGTTGCCGACGCAGTTGAGTGCGACACCACCAGCGAGGCACAGTCGATTCAACCCGGTCGTGCGATGGACATGGCGGGCCATGCGCAGAATGATCTCCTCGCACACGACCTGCACCGATCGCGCAAGGTCCATTTCCCGCTGCGTCAGCCTCGATTCGGGCGTTCGCGGCGGTCCACCGAACAGTGTGTCGAACGCAGGACTCGTCATGGTCAGGCCGCCGAGATAATCGAAGTAGCGCTGATTCAGCCTGAAGGAGCCGTCTTCGCGAAGATCGACCAGTTCGCGGAGGATGAGGTCGACGTATTTCGGCTCGCCGTACGGAGCCAGTCCCATCACCTTGTACTCGCCGGAGTTCACCTTGAAGCCCGTGTAATAGGTGAACGCGGAGTAAAGCAGACCGAGCGAGTCGGGCCAGCGCAGCTCGCCCAGCAGCGAGATCTCGTTGCCGCGCCCGATACCGAACGACGCCGTTGCCCACTCGCCGACACCATCTATCGTAAGGATGGCCGCATCGTCGAACGGGGACGGGAAGAAGGCGCTCGCAGCGTGCGATTCGTGATGCTCGGCGTAGAGAAGTGCGCCCTGATAGCCCCCGAGTGCCTCGCGGATCTGGTGGTCGATGAAGAGCTTGTCCTTGATCCACAGCGGACCTGCTCGCAGGAAGGAGAGAAATCCCCCTGGCGCGATCCCGAGGTACGTCTCCAGAATGCGCTCGAACTTCAGCAGCGGCTTGTCATAGAATCCGACGAATGCCAGATCCGCGAGGGAGATTCCCGCCTCCGCGAGACAGTACGAGACCGCGTGCGTCGGGAACGATGCGTCGCCCTTGAGCCGGGTGAATCGCTCTTCCTGCGCCGCCGCCACGATCTCGCCGTTGCGCAGCAGGCAGGCCGCACTATCGTGGTAGAACGCGGAAATGCCGAGAACGTACGTCGGCTTCATTGCTCCGGGTGGTCTGGGGAAGTGCACGTTTGTCGCGACAGCGAGGCGTGCGCAAGACGCACGCTTTCGCGGAGGGAGTGTCGGTGACGCTCGGTAAGGCGCGGCCCCTGAATGAGTTGGATATTCAGCGCGGAAGCCGGCACGCGCTCCTGTACCCGGGAACCGTTGGCTCGATGCAACAGTCCGAAGGGGCGGGTGACACAGCATGACGCAGCACGAACGGAGCGGGGTGGTCGGCGCGGGGGAGTGTCGGCGATCGGCCGTGGCCCGCGCATCGCATCGTGCGCCACGATGAACCTTCAGGACCCACGGACCAGTAGCTTGCAAGGATCGTGATCGCCAGCATCCACGCACTCGTCCGCAGGCTTCGGCACCTCCCGGACCGACTGCGCCATCCGATGCGTCGCAGAAGGGCGTGGATGACGCTGGCGCGTCGAGGCCCGGGCCGTTCGGTGCTCTTCGTTTGCCACGGTAACATCTGTCGGAGTCCGTACGCAGAGGCGGTGTTGAGACGTCTGCTGCGCGAACGGCGGGCGGATGCAGTTCACGTCGACTCGATGGGGCTGATCAACCCAGGGCGACCTTCGCCAGGTGAGGCGATCTCGGGTGCGGCCCGACGTGGAGTCGACATCTCGCACCACCGCTCGCGAGTGCTCACCGGCGAGGCGGTGCACGCCGCGACGCTGGTCATCGTGATGGACGACATGCAGCGTCGCCTGCTCCTGCAGCGCTTTGGCAAGCATCGGGACGAGCTCCTCGTGCTCGGGGATCTGGATCCGTTCCCCATCGAGTCGCGGGCAATCAAGGACCCGTACGACGGAGCTGAAGCCGTTTTCGACGCCAGCTACGGCCGGATCGACCGGTGCGTACACTGTCTCGTCGAAGCCCTCTTCCAGGATGCGAAATCGCTCTGACGTGACTCAGGCAGTGTGCCCTGCGCTTCGGCCTGGACGATTCCTGGTCCCGAGTGCGCGGGCAACGAGAAGCTGCGCATAGACCGCGTCGTAGCGAGCCAGCCAGGGACCGGAGGCATACCGCTCGGCGACCAGGGAAAGCGCTGCGCTCGCTCGCTCGCGGGCGGCCCGAGGGTTCTCCCGGATCGATCGAATCGCCGACGCGAGCGCGGAAGGGCTCTCCGACGGGACGAGCAGAGCC
>JBOHTO010000111.1:0-57622 GCA_050733695.1 Gemmatimonadaceae bacterium
TCTCTGACAGAGGTACGGCGACAGGTACGACCTCCATCTTGCCCGCCTCGACCTTCGACAGATCCAGCACGTCGTTGATGAGGTTGAGGAGATCTGTGCCGGACGTGAGAATTGTCCGGGCGAACTCGGCCTGCTTCTCGCTGAGATTGCCCTCCTTGTTCTCGGAAAGGAGCTTGGCGAGGATGAGCAGGGAGTTGAGCGGAGTGCGCAGTTCGTGCGACATGTTCGCCAGGAACTCGGACTTGTACTTGGAGCTGACGGCGAGCTGTTCCGCCTTCTCCTCCAGCGCGACGCGCGATGCCTCCACCTCCCGATTCTTCTGCTCCACCTTCTTGTTCTGCTCGCTCAGCAGTGACGCCTTCTCCTCGAGTTCCTCGTTGACCTGCTGCAGCTCCTCCTGCTGCTCCTTGAGCAGTTCTTCCGAAGCCTGAAGCGACCTGGTCTGCGTCTCAAGATCCTGGTTGGATTTGCGCAGCTCCTCCTGCTGTGACTGCAGCTCGTTCTGCTGCTGCTGCAGCTCTCCGGTGAGCTTCTGCGACTGCTCGAGCAGGACCTCGGTGCGAACGTTGGCACTGATCATGTTCAGTACGATGCCGATGCTCTCGGCGAGCTGATCGAGGAATATCTGATGGATCGAGCTGAACGGGAGAAAGGACCCGAGCTCGATGACAGCCATCACCTGACCCTCGAAGAGGATCGGAAGCACGATGATGTTGCGTGGTGGCGATTCGCCGAGCCCCGAGTTTATCTGGACGTAATCATCGGGAACGTTCGTGAGGAGAATCGATTCCTTCTCGATCGCCGCCTGCCCGACGAGACCCTCGCCAAAGCCGAAGCGGCTCGAGAGATGCTTGCGCTTCCTGTATGCGTAGCTCGCGATCAGGCGCAACTGCGGCGCACCTTCGTCCTCCTCGCGCACGAAGAACGCACCATGATGCGCCGAGACGAGCGGCGTGAGCTCGGACATGATCTGCTTCGACACAGTCTCCAGGTCCTTCTGTCCCTGCATCATGCGGGTGAACTTCGCGAGGTTCGTCTTGAGCCAGTCCTGCTCCTCGTTCTTGCTCGTCGTCTCCCGCAGGTTGGCGATCATCTGGTTGAGGTAGCCCTTGAGCTCATCCAGCTCTCCCTGCGCCTCCACGGTGATCTGCCGCGTGAGATCGCCCTTTGCCACCGCCGTCGCCACCTCCGCGATCGCACGTACCTGCAACGTGAGGCTGTTTGCCATCGCGTTGACGTTGTCCGTGAGCGCCTTCCACGTGCCGGCGACATCCGGTACCTCCGCCTGTCCGCCGAGCTCGCCCTCCGTGCCCACTTCCTTCGCCACGCGTGTGACCTCGTCGGCGAAGACGCGGAGGCGATCCACCATGCTGTTCATGGTGACCTTGAGCTCGAGAATCTCGCCCTTCACATCGACGGTGATCTTCTGACTCAGATCGCCGTTCGCGACCGCCGTCGTGACATCGGCGATGTTGCGCACCTGATCGGTAAGGTTGCTGGCCATCGCGTTGACGTTGTCCGTGAGGTCGCGCCAGGTACCCGAAGCGCCGGGCACCAGGGCCTGCCCACCGAGCTTGCCCTCGGTCCCCACCTCGCGCGCCACTCTCGTGACCTCGGCAGCGAACGCGCCGAGCTGATCGACCATGGTGTTGACCGTGTCCTTGAGTTCGAGGATCTCGCCCCGAACGTCCACCGTGATCCTGCGCGAGAGATCGCCCCGCGCGACCGCCGTCGTGACATCGGCAATGTTGCGAACCTGTACGGTGAGGTTGCTCGCCATGAAATTGACGTTCTCCGTCAGGTCCTTCCACGTGCCAGCGACACCCGGAACCGTCGCCTGGCCGCCCAGCCGACCTTCCGTGCCAACCTCCCTCGCGACCCGCGTCACCTCGTCGGCGAAGATGCCCAGCCGGTCCACCATGTTGTTGATCGTATTCTTGAGCTCGAGCACCTCCCCGCTCACATCGACCGTGATCTTCTGCGTGAGGTCGCCGCTCGCGACAGCCGTCGTGACATCGGCGATGTTGCGCACCTGATCGGTGAGGTTGCTCGCCATCGCGTTCACGTTGTCCGTGAGATCCTTCCACGTTCCCGCGGCACCGGCCACCGTCGCCTGGCCGCCGAGGATCCCCTCCGTTCCCACCTCGCGCGCGACACGCGAGACTTCGGAAGCGAAGCCGCCGAGCTGGTCCACCATCGTGTTGACGGTACCCTTCAGCTCCGCGATCTCGCCCTTCGCGTCGACCGTGATCTTTCGAGCCAGATCACCGCGGGCGACCGCGGTCGTCACGTCGGCGATGTTGCGCACCTGGTTGGTGAGGTTGCTGGCCATCGCGTTCACGTTGTCCGTCAGATCCTTCCACGTGCCGGCCACGCCCGACACGTTGGCCTGGCCGCCAAGGATTCCCTCCGCTCCCACCTCGCGCGCCACGCGCGACACCTCGGAGGCGAACGCGCCGAGCTGATCCACCATCGTGTTGATCGTGTTCTTGAGCTCGAGTACTTCTCCGCTCGCGTCGACCGTGATCTGCTGGCTGAGGTCACCGCGCGCCACGGCCGTCGTCACGTCGGCGATGTTTCGCACCTGGTCGGTCAGGTTCGTCGCCATGGCGTTGACGTTGTCCGTGAGATCCTTCCACGTGCCCGCGACACCCGTGACGCTCGCCTGCCCGCCAAGTGTCCCTTCGGTACCTACTTCGCGGGCCACGCGTGACACTTCCGAGGCAAACCCGTTGAGCTGATCCACCATCGTGTTGACGGTCGTCTTGAGCTCGGCGATCTCACCCCTCGCGTCGACGGTGATCTTCCGGGAGAGATCGCCACGGGCGACCGCCGTCGTTACATCCGCGATGTTGCGCACCTGATCAGTGAGGTTGCTCGCCATCGCGTTCACGTTGTCCGTGAGATCCTTCCACCTGCCCGCGACGTCCGTGACCGTTGCCTGGCCGCCGAGAATCCCCTCCGTTCCCACCTCTCGCGCGACGCGGGACACCTCGTCTGCGAACCCGCCGAGCTGGTCCACCATCGTGTTGATGGTGTTCTTGAGCTGCAGCACCTCCCCGCTAGCGGCCACGGTGATCTGCTGGCTGAGGTCACCCTGCGCAACTGCGGTGGTGACGTCCGCGATGTTGCGAACCTGGTTCGTCAGGTTCGTCGCCATGGCGTTCACGTTGTCGGTCAGGTCCTTCCAGGTCCCGGCAACTCCGGTGACGTTGGCCTGACCACCCAGTATCCCCTCGGTTCCTACCTCGCGGGCCACGCGCGAGACTTCCGATGCGAAGCCGTTGAGCTGATCCACCATCGTGTTCATCGTGTTCTTGAGTTCGAGCACCTCACCGCTCGCGTCCACGGTGATCTGCTGGCTCAGATCACCGTTGGCGACGGCCGTTGTAACGAGGCCAATGTTGCGAACCTGATCCGTGAGGTTGCTCGCCATGGCGTTCACGTTGTCCGTGAGATCCTTCCACGTACCGGCCACACCCGGAACGTCCGCCTGTCCGCCGAGCACGCCCTCCGTTCCAACCTCGCGGGCCACGCGCGTGACTTCGGCCGCAAAGGACCGGAGCTGGTCCACCATGATGTTGACGGTATCCTTGAGCTCGGCGATCTCGCCCTGAACGTCGACCGTCACCTTCTGACTCAGATCGCCATTCGCCACAGCAGTGGTCACAAGGGCGATGTTGCGCACCTGATTGGTCAGGTTGCTGGCCATCGCGTTCACGCTGTCGGTCAGATCGCGCCACGTTCCGGAAGCGCCGGGTACGTTCGCCTGCCCGCCAAGCATGCCGTCCGTGCCGACCTCGCGTGCAACGCGTGTGACCTCCGACGAAAACGCCACGAGCTGATCGACCATGCGGTTCACGGTCGTGGCGATCCGGAGAAACTCGCCCTGGACAGCCTTGCCATCGATCTCGAGCACCATTTTCTGTGTCAGATCGCCTTCGGCGACAGCGTCGAGTACCCGGGCGACTTCCGTTGTGGGCTGGACGAGGTCGGTGATGAGCGTGTTGACGGAGTCGACTATCTGTTCCCAGCCGCCTCCCGCAGCGCCGAGGCTGGCCTTCTCCTCCATGCGCCCCTCGCGGCCAACGGCGTTGGCCACGCGCACCATCTCCGTGGTGAGGTCCTCGCGCATCCTCGCCGAGGCATTGAAGGCTTCGGCGATCTCGGCCATGAGCGGATCGCCGTTGGGCTCGATCCTGACCGCGAAGTCGCCGGCTTCTATTCGGCGAAGTCCGGCCAGCAGCTCCTCGAGGTCCGCTCGGTCCCCCGCCGAGCGGGTGCGCGCCCTCACATCTCCCCCCCCCCCCGCGCCTCCCCCCTCGCTTCCGCCAGCGCCCCTTCCACCTTCGGCGCGCTCGCTGCGTCCGGCCCCGGAAGCGCCTCTGGCGTCCTGGCCGGCGGCCGCACGTGCCTTGTTCTTCTTCGGCGGCCGTCCTCGGCGGCGCGGACGATCCCGGCCGTTCTCCTCCTCGTTGGCGCTGTCCTGATCAGCGACCTCGATTCTCTCGCCGACGCCCACGTTGACTCCCATGCTATCTGGTCGGGCAAGCCGGCACAGCCCCGCGACGATCGCGGCGCGCCGACTCCCATGCGGCGGCGCGCGTGCCCCGAAAAAGAGGCCCGCCCGCGAACCGCGGAAGGGTTGTGGTGATTACCTATTCAAATGTGGGGCCGTGGCGACGGAAGGTGGCAGCCGAGGTAACCCGATGTTCTGCAGCCATGCGCCAACGTTTGTCATCCCCGCGCCTCTCCACGTCGCGTACGCGCCTCCCCACGCCACCCGACGTCATCCCGCCTCCCCCCGGGTCAGCATCCACGCGGCTCCCACGCCGCCTGCGCGCCTCCCACGCCGCCTGCGTGCCTCCCACGCCGCGTGTCCCCCCAGATCGGGCGCGCCCCCCACGTCATCCCCGCGCCTCCCCTCGTCGTCACCCCCGCGAATAGCGGGGATCCATTTTTCATCCCACGACATCGCCGGTCATCACCCGCACCGGAATCCCGCCATTGCTCGTCCTCAGCCGCTCGACGAGCGGGATGCCAAGCTGCCCCTCCAGTCGCCGGCTCGCCGAGAGAAGCGCGACGCCCCAGCCGGGGCATTCGCGGCGCAGGACATCCCCAAGCCGCCCGTACAGTGCCCGCAAATCACCCTCGTTCCCAATGCGCGACCCGTAGGGCGGATTCGTGGCGACGAGTCCCGGGCCGGCCGGCGCGGACAGCGCCGAGATCGCGTGCTGGCGAAACTCGACATCACCGACCACCCCCGCGCGCTGCGCGTTCGCCTCCGCGGCCGCGATGGCGCCTGCGTCGCGATCCGAGCCGATCATGGGAACCGCCGCCGTGGCGGACGCGCCCAACTGCGCGCGGTCGCGCAACTCGTTCCATGGCGCAGGGTCGAAGCCGGCCCAACGTTCGAACGCGAATTCCCGCTCTGCGCCAGGCGCGATTCGGCGGGCAATGAGTGCTGCTTCGATCGCGATCGTCCCGGACCCGCACATAGGATCGACGAGCGGCGACGTCCCGCGCCAGCCCGAACCGAGCAGCAGGGCGGCGGCGAGCGTCTCGCGCAGCGGCGCCCTCGCTACATCGCGCCGGTAGCCGCGACGGTGCAGCGCCGCGCCCGAGCTGTCGGCGCTCACCGTGCACCGGTCGCGAAAGAGCCGGACAATGATGAGCTGGGCGTCCGCGTCGCCATCTCCGTCCCTCTCCGTCTCCGCGTCGCTGGCGCTCTCGCCATCGGTCCCGATGCCGGTCCCGATGTCGGTCCCGATGTCGGTCCCGATGTCATCGGCCGCGCCGACAGCGCGACCGATCACGGCGCTCACCCGTTCGGCTACGGCGTCGGAGTGATAGAGCCGCGACTTGCGGCAACTGACACGGAGCCGCACTTCGCGCCGGTTGCCTGCCTCGCTCCCGGCGAGCACATGCTGCCAGGGGATTCCGTGGAGCCGGCGCTCGAGTTCATGGAACGCTGTCGCCTCGAACTCGCCGAGCCGGACGATCACGCGCGTGGCTGTCCGGAGCCAGAGATTGGCGAGTTGCATCTCGTGCTCGCTCCCGCGGAACTCGACGCCGCCCTTCACGACGCGGCAGCGAATGCCGAGCGCGCGCAGTTCGTCGGCGGCAACCCGTTCGAGTCCGGGTGCGGTGATCGCGAAGAGTTGCAGCGGCGCGCCGGAGTAGCGAGGCGCCAGCCTCGCGCTATGCGGCATACCTCGCCGCCGGCGGTACGGCCGCTTGCTGGTCTGACCGCGGTGGACCGTCATCGCGCCGGGAAGGAAACGCCGCAAGACACGCGACCAGCCATATCAGCCCGATCAGCGCGCCCCCTATCACGTCCGTCGGCCAGTGCACGCCGAGGTACACGCGCGAAAGGAAACTCACGCACAGCAGCACGCCCGCGGCCACGAAAGGCCAGCGCCAGCCTCGCTCCCGGTGCAGCAGAATGGCTATCGTGAACAGGACCGACACGCTCGCGATCGCGTGTCCACTGGGGAACGCCGCCCATTCGAACTGGCCGCGCCACTCCCACAGCTCGGGGCGCGGTCGCTCCAGCAGCGACTTGAGGATCGGCGTGAGCGTCCAGCTTCCCAGTTCCACCACAACGAGGTGCGCCGCGAGATCCGTACGCCGGCGCTTCACTACCAGCCACACGCTAGCGATGACTATCAGAGGCAGCAGCGTGATGTTCGTGCCGAACCAGGGGACGAAAAGGAAAACGGTGTCGATGGCAGGCGGCAGCTTGTGCGGGATCCTCAGAAGCAGATTGCGTTCCCACGTAAGGCCATCTTCCCATCCACCGGCACCCTGAACGAGCAGCGCGAACAGTACTCCAGACAGGATCGCCGTTGCATATCCGGCCGCGACAAGCGTCCACCGGACCCGAGGCATGCGCACGGCAGTTACTTGCCGCCGATGCGCCGAACCAGTTCGCTTCCCGCGAGAGCGCCTCGCCTGATCTCCAGCTCGGCAGGCTCGTCGATCTGCAGCCAGCGTTTGCCTTCGCGCACTGTGAGCATCTCGCGCGCAGGGTGGACGAACAGGCCCGCTGCCTGGATCGTGTCGAGCGCCACGACCTCGGTCAGGTCACCCACGTCGCGCAGCCGCGGCCCGGTGCGCGCCACGGCATCGTCGTATGTGAGAGCGAGGTCGGCCCGTATCGGATCACCGTCGTCCAGCACGATCGACGCGCCGGTTATCAGGAGGTCCGCACTGATCCGCTCGTTGAAGGGAAGGCGGTCGTACTCGTCCGGATCTGCCCGCGCGTAGCTCCCCGTACCGATGGCATCGAGCGCCGTCAGGATCGCCGCGACGTTCAGCGCGCGCAGTCGTTGCTTCTCCGGATCACCCTCGATCGCCCCGCTCTCGATCAGCACCGTGCTCGTTCCCCACTGCTGGATGAGATCGCCGAACGCGCGGGGATTGAAAGTGTCATCGTACCTCGCGACCTGCCCCGGAATCTCCGAACGCAGAACTTCCGCGATCCTGGCCGCGACCAGGCGCGCACGCGACCGTGTGTCGTTGTAGCTGCGTTCGGCGTCGAACGCCGGCGCGAGAAGCGCGATCGCCACCTGCCTGCCTCCCTCGCCCGCGAGAGTGCGTGCTCCCTGATCGTGCAGGTTGAAGCCGAAGTCCGGCTCCAGGCGATCCCTCAGCGACTTCAACGCCCGCGCCTCCGGCGTCGCCAGCCTCCGTGCGTCCCGGTTGATGTCGATGCCCATGGCGTTCTCTCTCTGGAAGAGTTCTGCGCCGTCGGGATTGAGCATGGGCACCATCGTGATCGTGAGCGAACTACGGAGCCGCTCGCGCAACGGGTCGTCGTCGGCCGATGCGAGGAACAGGAGGATATCCACCAGAGCCATGGTCGCGGTGGATTCGTCGCCGTGCATCTGCGACCAGAGCAGAACGGACGTGGCGCCCTCTCCGAACGTCATGGCGTGGATCGGTCGCCCATGGATCGACCGCCCGATCTCTTCCGATAGGATGGCTGGCGAGCGCAGGGCTGACGCGAGCGCACGCGAGAGGGTTTCGCGATCGAAGCGACGGTCTGCGATGCCGCTCGCACGATAACGCTCGGCGATATCGAGACCTGCTTCCAGGCAGCAGTTGGGGGGCATCGTTCGCCCGGAAGCGTCCCCCGATGACGCGCCGGACGAGGATGCCGCACACCCCGACAGCATGCTCATGAGCCCCAGGCCGACAAGACTGGATGCGCGATGCAGCACGCGAGCGTGTGTGATCATGTGCATGTCACGAATGTTCACGGTTGGAACCACGCTGACGGAGAACGACAGGGATACATGGACAACTTACCGGCGCGCCATGGTCGCGTCGATTCCACAGGCCTGCATCCCCGTTCGTTCCGGCGGCCCGGTTCCTGCCTTGCCTTATCGGGATGACGGATACACGGACCAGAGAGCGGGCGCTGGCACTTCTGCGCTCCCGCTTTGGCCATCGCCAGTTCCAGACCGGACAGTGGGACGCGATGTCCCCGCTTCTCGAGGGGCGTGATTCGCTCGTGGTCATGCCCACGGGCAGCGGCAAGTCGCTCGTCTATCAGCTCGCCTCGCTTCTTCTCGACGAGCTTGCCGTCATCGTGAGCCCGCTCATCGCACTCATGAAGGATCAGGATGACAAGCTCCGCGCGCTCGGCATCGAATCCCACGCGATGCATTCGCACCTTGGTGATCGCGAGGTACGGGCCGTTTCGGCCGGGGTGTCGGGAGGCAGCGGCACCATGCTCTACCTGACGCCCGAGCGATTCAAGGACCGCGAGTTCTTCGAGCGACTGCTTGCACGGAAGGTCGGCCTGTTCGTGGTGGACGAGGCCCACTGCGTCAGTCACTGGGGCCATGACTTCCGTCCCGACTATCTCGCGCTCGGCTCGATAGCGAAACGTCTGGGACGTCCGCCGATACTCGCGCTCACGGCCACCGCCACAGCGGAAGTACGCGCTGACATCATCCGCCAGCTCGACATGCGCGACCCGCGCATTCTCGTCACGGGATTCGCACGCCCGAATCTGCGCTTCGAAGTCGATCGGACGGTGAACGTCGACGCGAAGGACGCGTCGCTCGAGCGCATCATCGACGAGTCCGATGGTGCCGGCGTCGTCTATGTAGCAACCATCAAGGAGGGCGAGCGACTCCACGAACACCTCCGGAATCGCTTCGCCGTCGGTCTCTATCACGGGAAGATGGCCGCCGCCGAGCGGAAGGAAGTACAGAATCGCTTCATGGCTGGGGAACTCCGCGCGATGATCGCGACAAATGCCTTCGGACTCGGCATCGACAAGCAGGACCTCAGATTCGTTGTGCACTATCATTTTCCTGGCTCGATCGAATCGTATTATCAGGAGGCGGGCCGGGCTGGCCGCGATGGTGAGCCTGCTGTATGCACGATACTGTATCGGGTTGAGGATCGACGCATACAGTCGTATTTTCTTGGTGG
The DNA here is from genome assembly GCA_050733695.1 of Gemmatimonadaceae bacterium. Taxonomy (GTDB): domain Bacteria; phylum Gemmatimonadota; class Gemmatimonadetes; order Gemmatimonadales; family Gemmatimonadaceae; genus JBOHTO01. The sequence continues at coordinate 9,451 of JBOHTO010000111.1, forward strand.
GAAGTATCCGGACGTACAGGAGGCCGCGCGCGCCGCGATAGTCCTCGAGGCGCACCCGGAGCGCACACCGGTTCCGCTGGACGACATCGCGGAACAATCGGGCATACCTCGCCGGAAGGTTCGCATCGTGCTCGCACTGCTCAAGCGGCACGGGCTCGTGCGCGAGCACCGGGGCGGGAACTGGGAGCGGCTCGGCAGCAATCTTACGGCGGTGGATCTCAGCGCCGACCTCATCGACTATGAGGACCGCCGGGCGCGCGACCGGGCCAAGCTCCGATCGATCGTGCAGTACTGTCAGACGACATACTGCCGTACGCGCTATATCCTCGAGTACTTCGGGGAGCCTGCCGAAGAGGGTTGGCGCTGCGGCAACTGCGACGCGTGCGATGAGATGGCGCGCTGGACCGAAGCCCGTCGCCCTGTAGCGCGCGAGGTGGCCCCCGCGCTCGAGGCTTAGCGCGATACCATCATCGCCGCCCCGCCGCCGAACGATCAGCGGCATGAATTCAGCACGGAGATAATCGGGCGACATGGACATGAACGACCTGCGCAGTTACCAGCTCTACGGAAACCCTGCCGAAGTCTGGCTCATCTTTCTCGGGATCACGCTCGGGACCCTCGCGCTGCTCTGGGTTCTGAAGCAGCTGCTCATCCGGCGACTGCAGCCGGTGGCGACCAGGACCCGTACGAACCTGGACGACCTCCTGCTCGATCTGGTCCAGCGCACGGGCTGGTTCTTTCATCTGTTCATCGCGCTGTCCATCGCCTCGCAGGCACTGGCGATCACGCCGCGATGGGAGGCGCGAATCGGCCGGCTCGCCATCCTGGCGCTTCTCGTTCAGATGGCGCTCTGGGGTGTCGATTTCATCGCGTACGGCGTCAAGCGCTGGATCTCGAAGCGCGGCGCGACCGAGCCCGGCAGCATCGCGCTCATCAAGGCGGGCGCCTTTCTCGCCCAGGTCATGCTGTGGACCATCGTTTTCCTGCTCGCGCTCGACAACTTCGGTTTCGACATCATGGCGCTGGTCGCCGGCTTCGGCATCGGCGGCATCGCAATCGCCCTCGCCGTGCAGAACGTTCTGGGTGACATGCTCGCGTCACTCGCGATCGTGCTGGACAAGCCCTTCGTCGTCGGTGATTTCATCATCGTCGACGATTTCATTGGGACCGTCGAGCACATCGGCCTCAAGTCGACGCGCCTGCGCAGCCTTGGCGGCGAGCAGTTGGTCATGTCCAACGCAGACCTGCTCAAGAGCCGGATCAGGAACTACAAGCGCATGGTGGAGCGCCGCATCGTGTTCTCCGTCGGCGTCGTGTACGGCACATCGCACGCTAAGCTGCAGCGCATCCCCGATATCATTCGCGAGATAGTAGGGTCGCAGGAGAGAACGCGTTTCGACCGCTGCCACCTGAAGGGATTCGCCGACTCGTCCATCGACTTCGAGACGGTGCACGTGATTCTCAGCTCGGATTACGCCGTCTACATGGACATCCAGCAGGCGATCAATCTCGAGATCATCCGCCGTTTCGAGGAGGAGGAGATCGGCTTCGCGTTCCCGACCAGGACGGTGATAGTCGAAGGCAGCGTGATGATGCCGCGAGCGGCGACGCTCGGCGCCGGCGATACCACGGCTGCGGAAGAGGAGGCGGCGACCGCGGGCAGACGCTAGCGCCAGACCGCGGGCCCGCGGCTAGGACGCCGCGGCTAGGACGCCGCGGCGGCCGGCTTGCGCTCGACGCCGCTGTGCTGCAACCCCGACAGGAACTGCCGGGCGTTCCGGCCGAGCACACGCGTGTCGTACCCGCCTTCCTGCACGACGAGTGTAGGAACGTCCAGTTTCGCCAGCGCATCACCGATGCGCTCGAATCCTTCGGGCGTCACGAGCCAGGCACCCGTCGGATCACCCTTGGCGATGTCGAGGCCGAGCGAGAGGACGAGATATCGCGGGACGAACTTTCTGATGACGTCGATCGCGACGGCCAGCGTTTCCAGGTACTTGTCATCGCCGACGTTCTCGGGGAGCGGGTAGTTGTGATTGAAGCCCTCGCCGGATCCGCGACCGTGCTCGTCGGCAAAGCCGGCAAAATAGGGATACGAATAGCTCGGATCGCCATGAATCGAGAGAGTCAGGATGTCGGGACGCTGATAGAAGATGTCCTGGGTCCCGTTGCCATGGTGAAAATCGATATCCAGCACGGCAATCCGTCCTTCCGCGCTCAGTGACTGCGCCGCGACCGCCGCGTTGTTGAAATAGCAGAAGCCGCCGTACACGCGGGTCTCCGCGTGATGGCCCGGCGGGCGGCAGATCGCGTACACGAGGCGCTCCCCTTCCCGCAACAGGTCCGCGCCCGTGAGCGCGCAATCGACCGCGGCGCGCGCCGCGATGTACGCGTTGCGCGTGAGCGGCGTGAATGTGTCGATGCAGTAGTAGCCGGCCTGCACCTCCTCGTCCACCGGCTTGCGATCGGGGAACCGGATCGGAAAGACGTAGGGATACACCGTCTCCTTCTCTGCCAGCTTCGGACATACGCGCTGCAGATAGTAGACGAAATCCGGGTTGTGCACGGCGAGAATAGGCTTGTCACCGTGATCGCGAACGGCGATCTCCTCGATGCCCGGCAGCGACATGATCGCCGCCACGATCCTCTCCACCCGCACGGGGCGCTCCACGTAGCCACGCTCGCGTATGTGGTGCAGCGCGTGCTCCTTGGTGATGAGAACCTTGATCGGCCGCAGCAGCTCGCGCGCGGGCGAGGGGGCTGGCCTGGGCGTCGACGCCTTCGATCGCGCCGGCTGTACCGCCACGGGGTCGTCCGAAACGGAATCGACAATAGCGCGCGCGTAGCGATCGTTGCGCGGATACTCGTACTTCTGAAAGAGAATCTTCTCCATCATCGCCCGAACTTCGTCCCGGCCCGGACGACGACCATCACCCGATGATGAAAGGGAGTCAAAAACGAGGTACGGCTCGCCCTCGGTCCGCTCCGGCCGCTTCTGCTCGTAGCTCGTGTTCGCGATCACGCGTGCGCCGTAACGCTCGTAGAAGCGGATGCGCGCCCGGTTCTCCTTCCTCACCGCGGGGTCCGGCTCGAGCGCCGGATCATCCGGGCGAGCCTCGAGATAGAGACCATTGGAGCCTATCCGACCAACGTAGTCGCGCAGCGCCTCGTACAGTGCTCCGCCGATCCCGCGCTGACGCACCGTCGGGTCCACCACGAGAAAGTCCAGCAGCGCCGAGTTGATGTCCGGATAGTGGAAGCCGAGCGCGAACGCCATCACGTGCCCCTGGTGGCTCTCGGCAGTGATCAGGATGACGCGGATTCCTTTCTCGCTCTGCTGGCGCAGGAGTCGGGGGATACGGTCCGCATACTGCCCGTACACCTTGCCGTAGTAGCTGCGGAATATGCGCTGCACTTCCTGCATTCGCCGCGGATCGTGCGCGACATCGTGGACGTGCATGAACCGAATCCCCAAGACTCCTCCTGCCGGCTTCCGTGAACTGTTCGCGCCCGAGGTCGGATCGCAGGTTGGTATCTGTCGCGTCGTCGCCGGCTGCAATCCCCATTCCGGGGAATGGCATAGTGGCAACCGATCGGCCCACGCCTTGCACCAGCCGTGGATGACCGGCAATCGCTCCGCACTAACGATACACCTGCACATCAACTGAATCACGAGGTAGCACGCATGATCAGAATCGGAACTCTCCTGTTGACGTCGGTGACGGCCCTTCTCGTCGGGTGCAGCGATACCGAGCAGGCGGCAGATGACCTCGAGGACGCGAAGGAGGAGGTCGTCGACGCGCAGGAGGACGTGGACGAGGCTCGGCAGGAACTCTCGGAGGAAGTGACCGAAGCGCAGAGAGCCGAACGTGCGGCAGCGGAGGCGCGAGGCGAGCTGCAGCAGGAGATCCGCGAGGATACCACGCCGTAGTCATTGCCGTAGTCATTGCCGTAGTCATTCCGCCGCGCTTGCCGGCGCGGGCCGCAGGGCGCATCGTATCCGCATGCGACCCATTCGAATCATCAGCCTCATGGCCGCGCCTCTGGCGCTCGCCGTCTGCTCGGCCGCTCTCTCCGCTCAGGACCAGCAGCAGCCGGTACGAGGATTTCCCGCCGACGCACTGCCTGCGCTGGCACGCAACGAGGCAGCTCTCCGCGCCGTGCCGAACGCCGACTCGCTGCGCGCGCGCATGCGCCGTCTTGCCGAGGAGCCGCACGAGGCCGGCACGGAACGCTCGCGCCGCGTGGCCGAGCATATCCTGCAGCGATTGCGCTCCTTCGGCCTCGACGCCGAGATCGAACGGTTCGAGGCCCTGATGCCGCGCCCGGTGGCGCGGACGCTGGAGCTCATTGCCCCGAACAGCTACAAGGCGACGCTGGCCGAACCCCCCGTGGCCGGCGACAAGGACTCTGACGACGCGAATCAGATCCCGACGTTCAACGCGTACTCTCCCGACGGCGACGTCACCGCGGAGCTCGTCTTCGTGAACTACGGTCTGCCCGAGGATTACCGCATTCTCGATTCGCTGGGCATCGACGTCGAGGGGAAGATCGTGATTGCCAAGTACGGCCGCTCGTGGCGCGGGATCAAGCCGAAGCTCGCCGCCGAGCACGGAGCGGTCGGCTGCATCATCTACTCCGACCCGAAGGACGACGGCTACTTCGTGGACGATGTGTACACGGATGGCCCAATGCGTCCGTGGCTGGGCGTGCAGCGCGGCAGCGTGATGGACATGCCCACCTATCCCGGCGATCCGCTCACGCCCGGTTGGGGCGCCGTTGAAGGTGCACGCAAGCTCGCGATCGAGGACGCGGTGACGCTCGAGGACATCCCCGTGCTGCCCGTCTCGTACGCGGACGCGCTGCCGTTCCTCCGCAACCTGGAAGGCCCCGTCGCCCCCGAATCGTGGCGCGGCGCGCTGCCGATCACCTACCACATCGGGCCCGGGCCGGCGCGCGTGCATCTGGCACTCGAGTTCGACTGGGATGTACGACCCCTGTACGACGTGATCGCGCGCGTGCCCGGCAAACGTTCGCCCGAGCAGTGGATCATCTACGGCAATCACCACGACGCGTGGGTGAATGGGGCCGAGGATCCCATCTCCGGAATGGTCGCGCTGGAGGAGACAGCACGCGCCGTCGGTACGCTGCTAAGGACGGGTTGGCGTCCGGAGCGGACGATCGTCTTCGCGGCTTGGGATGGTGAGGAGTGGGGACTGCTCGGCTCCGGTCGAATGGGCGGAGCTGCATGCGGAGGAGTTGCGCGACAAGGCGGTCGCGTACCTGAACAGCGACACCAATGGCCGCGGCTGGCTTGGCGTGTCGGGTTCGCACTCGTTGCAGATGTTCATGCAGCAGGTCGCGCGCGACATACGCGATCCCGTGCGCGAGATGAGCGTGCTCGATGCGGTGATGCAGCGCAGGCGCGAACGGGCGAGCGAAGCCGCAGAGCCTGCGACTCCGCAGCCGGTAACGCCCGACTCGGCGAATCTTCCTCCCGGACAGCGAGCGGAGATCGCGGCGGACACGGCGGCCGGCCCGGACACAGCAGCGGCCGTCTCCCAGGCCGATGCCGACACGGGCTACACGATCGGAGCGCTCGGATCGGGATCGGACTACACGGCTTTCATCGACCACCTCGGTCTGGCGTCGCTCAACATCTCGTACGGTGGCGAGGCGAACGACGGGATCTACCATTCCATCTACGATTCGTTCGACTTCTACACGCGCTTCCTGGATACGACCTTTGTGTATGGAGTCCTCGAGGCGCGAACAACAGGAACCGCGATCATGCGGCTGGCTGACGCACCCGTGCTACCGTTCGAGTTCGGCAGTGTCGCAGCCACGTATCGCGAGTACGTCGAGGAGATCGGGAAGGAATCGAAGAAGAACGATACGACGGCCGCGCTCGATCTGTCCGGCGTGAGCGCTGCGCTGGATCGACTCGTGGAGGCGGCGGCGCGATACGACAGCGCGCTCGCGCGGCTGGAGGGAATGTCCGCAGCGGATGTCGACGCGCGCTGGCAAACGCTGGAGCCCGTGAACGAGCTCCTGTACCGGACCGAGCGCGCGCTCACAGATCCGGCGGGGCTTCCGGGGCGCGACTGGTTCAGGCACCTCATATACGCACCCGGTTTCTACACGGGCTATGGCGTCAAGACCATGCCCGGCATTCGCGAGGCGGTGGAGGATCGGCCCGACCTCGACCTGGCGCAGAGCGAGGCGGCACGCGTGGCGTCGGCGATCGACCGGTTCACGGCGGACGTCTCGGCGGCGGCAGAGCAATTGACCCGGGCGCTCAGGTGATGCCTGGCTCAGCAGCAGTAAATTAACTATTCGGTGAATAACCGCTTCGGCGCAGGGCGCAGGGCGCTGAGCGCGAAGTCCGCTGCGTGTCGTGAGAAATCGGCATGTGTTCGGGATCCCTTCCCCTCGTTGGCCGATCGGACGCTCGATACGGCCGGCTGAGCCACGAACCAGTAGACGACCTGTCCGATGATCGAGATCGCCGCGAGTTCGGGATCGACCTCCGCACGCAGGCTCCCGCCCCGCTGGCCCGCGCTGACGACCTCCGCGAGCTGCCGCAGCATACCGGCCGCGAATTCGGGAACCCGACTGCCCGCGTCGGACAGCCCCGTGCCGTGATCGAGGAGCTCGCGCGCCAGCAGTCTGGGAGCATTGGGACGCGCGGACATGAAGGACGCCAGCAGTTGAACCAGCGCGCGGAGGGTTACGTCCGGCGCCTGACCAACGGGGGTGTGTCGCCTCCGCTGTTCAGTCATGTCGCCGAAAACCGCCTCGAGCGTCTCGGCGTACAGGTTGTCCTTGCTGCCGAAATAATAGTACAGGAGGGCGCTGTTGACTCGCGCGACCGCCGCTATCTGCTTTGTGCTCGTCGCGGTGAAGCCCTGCGCGGCAAAGAGCTGCTCTGCCGCTCGCAGGATCGCGCTGCGGGTGGTTGGGTCGTCGGACTGCATGATAATTAATTAAACGGTGAATATAGCGTCGTCAAGTACTGTCCGCATCAACCACCCGTTGGAATCGCCCGACGCCCTGGCCAGGGCTGCCAGCGACGATGAAGATGGATGCGGATGCCCCGGAAGAAGCGGGATGCTCAGGATTCTGCGGCTCCTTGTGCGCGAACGAATCGCCGCATCCCGATCTGGCGTGAATAACCTTAACTTGCAGCCCATCCGGCCGCGTCCGGAACTCGAATGCAACCTGACTTCACCGTTCTGACAATCCCGTGCCTTCCAACGATACCGCTACCACCCTGTCACTCGAAGAGCTGTGCATCAACACCGTTCGCACGCTGTCGATGGATGCCGTGCAGCGTGCGGGTTCCGGGCATCCGGGCACGCCGATGGCCCTTGCGCCGCTCGGCTATGCGCTCTTTCACAGGCACATGGTGCACAACCCGGCCAACCCGGCATGGCCGAACCGCGACCGATTCGTTCTGTCGTGCGGTCACGCGTCCATGCTCCTCTACTCACTGCTCTATCTCACCGGGTATGGACTCACGCTCGATGACCTGAAGCAATTCCGGCAATGGGGCAGCCGGACGCCGGGTCATCCCGAGCATGGATTCGCACCCGGGGTGGAGACCACGACGGGCCCGCTCGGCCAGGGCTTCGGCAACGCCGTGGGAATGGCGGCCGCCGAGGCACACCTCGCTGCGTTGTTCAACCGGGAAGGACACGAGATCATCGACCACCGGACGTATTTCATCGTGAGCGATGGCGACCTGATGGAGGGCATTTCGCACGAGGCCGCGTCGTTCGCCGGGCATATGAAGCTGCACAAGCTCATTGGATTCTACGATGACAACGGCATCACGATCGACGGCTCGACCGCGCTAACGTACAGTGATGACACGGCGATGCGCTTCGAGGGCTATGGCTGGCACGTGCAGCGCGTCAACGACGTGAAGGATCTTGCGGCACTCGATATTGCCATCGAAACGGCAGGGAACGAACGGGATCGTCCGTCGCTCGTCGTCGTGCGCACGCACATCGGCTACGGGAGCCCCAACCGCGTGGACACGGCGAAAGCGCATGGTGAGCCGCTCGGAGTGGAGGAAGTGAAGCTCACGAAGGAGAACCTTGGCTGGCCTGTCATGGAGCCCTTTCACGTGCCGGACGAAGCACTCGCACACTGGCGCGAGGCGCGTGAGCGGGGTGCCGAACTCGAGAGCGAGTGGAAGTCACGGCTCTCCCGCTATGCGGCTGCTTTCCCGGCGGAGGCTGCGGAGCTCGAGCGCCGGCTCCAAGGCACCCTTCCCCGGGACTGGGAATCGGCGCTGCCGTCGTTCACGGCGACGAATGGAAGCATGGCATCTCGCGCGGCTTCCGGTACTGCACTCAACGCGATAGCCAGCCGTATCCCGGAACTTGCGGGCGGTTCCGCTGACCTCAGCGGATCAACCAACACGACCATCAAGGATGCAGGGTCGTTCTCGGCAGACGACTACGCGGGCCGCAACTTTCATTTCGGCGTCCGCGAGCACGCGATGGGAGCGATCATGAACGGAATGTCATTGCACGGAGGTGTGATACCGTTCGGCGGGACCTTCCTGATCTTCAGTGACTACATGCGCCCCGCCATTCGTCTGGCGGCGATCATGGAACGCCACGTCATCTACGTCTTCACGCACGACTCCATCGGGCTGGGTGAAGACGGCCCCACGCACCAGCCGATCGAGCAGTTGACGGCGCTGCGCTGCATCCCCGGACTCACCGTGATCCGGCCGGCCGATGCGAGTGAGACGGTGGAGGCATGGCGCCTCGCGATGCTCACGGCACACGGGCCTGTCGCCCTGGTGCTCACCAGACAGAAGCTCGGCTTCATCGATCGCGAGAGATACAGCCCCGCGAGCGGCGTCGAGCGGGGCGCGTACGTGCTGGCAGAGGCCGGCCGTGACGGTGACTCGCCGCCGGCCGTGGTGATCATGTCGAGCGGCTCCGAGGTCGCGCTCGCCCTCGACGCTCGCGAGCGCCTCGAAGCCGCGGGCATCCCGACGCGCGTCGTCAGCATGCCGAGCCACGAGATATTCGGGGCGCAGCCGGCGAGTTACCAGCTCAGCGTACTTGGGGATGATGTCCCTCGCGTCGCGATCGAGGCTGGGCATCCGATGTCGTGGCAGCGCTGGATGGGTGCACGCGGGGTCGTCCTGGGGCTGGAACGTTTCGGCGCGTCGGCTCCGTACGAGCGGCTGTACGAGGAGCTCGGGCTCACTGTCGACCGGCTTGTAGCCGAGGCGAAGAAACTCGTGTAGATACCGGGAAATTCGCTCTGTCTCGCGCTGCGCCCGCAGTTGCGCGGGACGTTCCTGCATCGTCTCTGACTATCAGCCGTGCCAGTGCAAAAGCGCTTCCCCGCCTGCACCGGCCGGTGCCACGATTCCTGAATGTCAGCGACGACCGTTCTCCTCTACACAACGCTTGTTGTCCAGGCCGCCGGCGCGTTGCTCACCGCCGGCGTGCTGTTCAGCTTCCACATCCATTACCGGAAGCACTTCCTGCTGGACTGGACACGGAGCTGGATCGCACTGGCTGTGATGCTCATCACAGGGACCGCGGGCCTGCTGTTCGTCAGCGGCGATCCGCTCGCGCACCCGTACCGTATCGCAGCCTCGGTGATCGCCACTGTCGCGGGCTACATGCACGTGGGCTGGCTCCTGCTCGGCACGCATCACCTCGCACATAGCAGGGGCGTATCGCGCAGAACCGGACGGCGGATACTCGCAGGGCTGGTCCTGGCCGGAGTCATCGCCGCGCTGGCGTTCGTGTGGATTCCCGGTGCGGGTGAGTACCGCTTCTTCACGCGGATAGGGATCCGATCGCTGGTCAGCGGCGTAGCGTTCGTTATCGCCGCGACCGGATTGCGCCACGCGCAGCGCGGGGGCACCGCGGGGGGCCTCGGCTATCGGCTGCTGGCCGTGGCGTTCGTCGCCTACGCCGTATCCCAGTTTCACCTGTTCGTCGTGGCAGGCATTCTTGTCGCCACGGGGACGCTGGTATCCTACGCCCCGTTTCTGGGGCTTGTCGACTTTCTGCTCCAGTTCACCATGTCTCTCGGGATGGTGATCTGGCTGCTGGAAGGTGAGCGAACCGCAACGATCGACGCCGCCGAGCAGTTCCATCATCTCGCCTACCACGACGTACTGACGGATCTCCCGAACCGTCAACTGTTCCTCGATCGCCTTGATCTCGCAATCCATCACGCGCATCGGGAGGGGCACCAGCTTGCTGTCTTCTTTCTCGATCTCGACCGTTTCAAGCTGATCAACGATTCGCTCGGCCACGGGGTTGGCGATCGCCTGCTCAGGCTCGTCGGCGCCCGGATGAAGGGCCTCCTGCGGGAGGACGACACGATATCGCGCTTCGGCGGCGACGAGTTCACGATCCTCACGCCTCTCATGAAGCGCGACGATGATGCAATCACGGTGGCGCGCAAGATCAGGGATGCGATACAGGCGCCGTTCAGCGTGGACGGTCACGAACTGTTCATCACGACGAGCATCGGGATCAGCATGTACCCGGCGGATGGTGACGAGCCCGAAGCGCTTCTCAGTGCCGCCGATGCAGCGATGTATCGGGCGAAGGGGCAGGGCCGTGACACGTTCCAGCTCTACACGGCGACGATGAACGAACGCGCGCTGGAACAGCTCAAACTGGAAAATGCGCTCCGCAAGGCCGTGGCCAACGATGAATTCGCCGTGTACTATCAACCGATCGTCGACCTCGCGAGCGGCAGGATAGTGACGATGGAAACGGTCCTGCGCTGGCGGCATCCGGAGCGCGGATTGCTCCGACCGGACGACTTCATGGAACTGGCGGAAGCGAGCGGCCTGATCGTGCCGATTGGCGAATGGGTTCTGCGCGCGACCTGCGCGCAGACGCGTACCTGGCACTCGCTCGGGCACACGGGTCTGCGCGCCGCAGTCAACATCTCCGTGCGCCAGCTTCAGCAGCGGGATTTCGCGCAGATCGTGTCGCGCATCCTGGAGCAGTCGGGCATACCTGCTGCCGCACTGGAGCTCGAGATCACCGAGAGCATCGCGACGGGAAGCACGGATGATACAGTGAACAAGCTCCGTGAGCTGAAGGCACTTGGTGTCCGCATATCCATCGATGACTTCGGGACAGGGTACTCGTCGCTCAGCGCGTTGCGGCTCTTCCCCGTGGATTCGCTCAAGATCGACCAGTCGTTTGTGCGTGACCTGACGACCGATGCGGATGATGCCGCGATCGCGACAGCGGTGATTGCCCTTGCGCACAGCCTGCGCCTCACGGTCATCGCCGAGGGTGTGGAGACGCCGGAGCAGCTCGCATTCCTCAGGGAGCATGGATGCGATACGTGGCAGGGTTACCTGTTCGCGATGCCGGCGCCGGCGGGCCAGTGCGACGAACTGCTCGCCCGGGCAGCGGGGATGACGGGCGTGTCCGCGCCGCGCGGAATTGGCAGGGTGAGGACGGGGGAGCGGAAGAAGGTGTAGCCTGTCTGGCGTCTGTACAGTTCGTATGCTGTGACTGTACAATCGAATGGAGGTGCCATTCGAGATACGTAATCGGATCTTCGCGCCGGGTAGCCAGGCTGGAGGCGAAGGGCCGTGACGCCGGCATGCCGCCACGTGACCCTCACCCCCGATCACGTCGGGCCGGGGTCAGGTCTTGTTTTGCAACATCCAACTGCCGCAAGCCGCGGCGTCAGGTCCTGTTTTGCAGGCGCGGGCTTTCTACATCCGTCGCGCGTGAGGTTCTCTACGGCGACGCCGGCACGACCGACACGCTGACCGTGTCGCTGATCGGCTCCAGGGTCGAGGTGGCGGTGATCGTCACGACGCCCGGCAGGATGCCCGTAACTGTCCCGTCTGCATCCACTGTTGCGATAAGCTCGTTGCTGCTTGCCCATGTGACCGCGCGGGCTGTCAGTGTTTGGCCGTTGGCCGCCTTGAGGGTTGCCGTGAGCTGAACGGTTCCGCCCACCTCTACCGCTGCGGGGTCCGGCGTCACTTCGATACTCGTGGCCGGACGGCGAGCGAGTGTGATCGTCGATGTGTCTGCCCTGTTGTCGGCACCAACGTGGAAGACGAGCTGGAACGTCCCGCTCGAGTCCTTTGCTGTCACTGTGCCGTTGCTGGACACGGTTATCCTCGTCGCCTGGGCGGCATCCGCATCCACGAAGAAGAACTGGACGTCGCGCAACGATCCGCGGCTCGAAGGAAAGCAGTTGCAGTACACGGTGTCGCCGTCGGCCGTTATCGCCACGGCGGTGAACTTGAACACGTCGCCGGGGAACAGCGTCTTCGTCTCCGGCGTGAGCGACACGATCTCGGCCGGGTGCCCTGTCACGGTGACCGTTATCTGCTCCGTCTGCACCTGATCGTCGAACGGGTCCTGATAGGTGACCGTGATTATCGCGGTTCCACCGCTGATGCCCCTGATGTCAGCCGAACTGCTGCTGCTGACCGACGTAACGGTGGCGATGGTGATATCGCTGCTGGCGTACGAGAACCTCGTGTTGGGCAGTTGCGTGCCGCGGATCGTCTCCGTGACCGTTGGCGTGATCCTGATGGTCGTATCCTGCCCGACAGTTATCGCGTTCTGAGCGACGGAGAGCTCAACGTTGTAATCCTCGGGCTGCGATGGCGCGTCGGTCTCGAAACAGCCGACACCGGCTGTCGCAGCGAGGAACAGGGAAACAATCTGAAGTCGCATGATCGCGGAAAGCTCCGGGTTGATGGCGAATGATCTCTTCATCTGCATCAACCGCATGGGTTGGCTGGATTGGCATCGCACTCCTGCTGTGGATACGGCAGGAATTCGATCACCGGCTCTACTGTCCGATCGGTTCCAAGGCGACGCGTGTCCTCCCAGCGCAGCCCCTGTTCGTACAATTCGTAGCGGCGCTCATACGCGATCTGGTCGAGGAGTTCGTCCTCGGTGTCCAGATCGCCGGCCGCAAGCGCCGCCAGCCCGGCCGCGGGCTCGAGTGCTGAAGGCGCTGCATCGGTGCGAACCGCGTTCACCAGGGCGGCGGCCTCCGCGAAGTCCCCCTGACGCGTGAGTGCCTCCGCCTTGATGAGCTTCATCTCGTCCGGAAGGTACAACGGATAGGGGGCATCGCCCGAGGAGTACTCGTTGAGCGGGAGAAGCAGCGAATCGGGATTGCCAACGATCGGATCCTCATCCACCTGGACCCAGAATGCAGGTCGATCATCGCCGGGTTCTGCCTCGTCCACGAAGCTCTCGAGTGCAAAGACGTATTGCAACTGGAACGCGAGGTTCTCGATGGGATTGCGATCGGGCGTCGGGTACGCCAGCGATGACAGCACGCTCGGATCCACACGGTCCGCCGCCGCAATCGCGTTCGCGTAATCGCCGTCGAACAGGTAATAACGCGCAAGCAGGGCATCGATCGTGTTGCGCAGATCGATACCGTCGCCGAGGACGCGGCTGCGGAAGCCGGCGAGATCGACATCGGGCACGCTGGCGATGTCGGATCGCGCCTCTTCGAGAAGCGAGATGGCCGTTGCTAGTACGGCCGAGCGTGGTTCGGGCAGCGGCGCTTCCACGCTGACATCTATGGGCGCTTCCTCGTAGTTGAGGTAGAGCTGTCCGTACGCCATGCCCTTGAAGAGATGGGCAAGGGACGTGATCCCCGCCTGGAGGCCGGCACCTGCCCCGACGTTCCCGACGCCGGAAAGCAGCGTATTGGCTGACCGGATGACCCTGTAGGAGGAGGAGAACGGCGCCTCGACGACTCCGAAACCGGGATCGATCGATGACGGCGGGCCCGTCACGAGAACCTGGTACGATATCAGCGAGCGTGTTCTGGTTCCCCACTCGTCCGTCAGCAGGGAGTTCGGAACCAGATAGTCCTCCACGGAGGCCGCATACTGGTCCTGCATGCCGACGGCAAGGGCGATAACTCCATCGATGCTCGACAGCACCTCCTGCTCCGTCGGGGCATTCGGGTTGTCGAGGTCCAGCTCACAGGCTCCGGCTGTCGCAAGAGCAATCAGCATCACTCCCGCTCGCAATGCGCGGCGAAGCCGGGCGGCGGCGGCGGTGGCCATTCGTGGTCTCGTCATCGCTGTCGCGCCTCTAGAAGTTGAAAGTCGCACTGAACGTGAACTGCCGCGGCAACGGTGTGGTCGCGAAATCCACTCCGCGCGAGACCGTATTGGCGGAGAACAGATTGATTTCCGGATCAAGTCCGCGGTAATCTGTCCAGGTGTACAGGTTGCGCCCGGCGACCCGCAGTGTGATCGCATCGGTACCCAGTGCCTGGATGAAAGGCTGGTTCAGCCGGTACGAGAGCGCCACCTCGCGCAGCTTCACGTAGCTGCCGTCCTCTATGTATTCCTCGTAGATGAGACTGCGCCCGTTCGGGTTGAGCGTGAACGTCCGTGAAGCGGTATCGCCTGTAGCCTCTAGTGCGGTGATCGCGTCGGCACCGAAGAGCTCACTGATCCGGCGGCTGAAGTTGGCCACGTCGTTGCCGAAGCGGCCGTCGAGCAGCACGCTCAGCTCGATGTTCCTTCCGATCTCCAGCGTGTTGCTGAACGCAGCCGTGAAGTCCGGATTGGGATCGCCAATGATCCGCCGGGAATTGGCAATCGTCGTCACCCCGTTCACGACAATGGTGTCGCGTCCCCTGAGTGGCAGGCCGCGAGCATCGTAGGCGACATCGCCATTCGCGTCACGAGCATACGTACCGCCGTAGAAGACGCCGATCGGCTGTCCGACTATCACCGCATTCAGATAGTCGAAGGTCAGGGTGTCGGTGGCGGTCACCAGTTCCTGGATCTCGTTCCGATTTGCCGAATAGATGAGCCGCGACCGCCAGGTCAGATCGCCGGTGCTGAGATTCACCGTGTTGAGCGCTACTTCCACGCCCTTGTTCGACAGTTCGCCGATGTTCTGGAACTGGAGCTGGAAGCCGCGGCTTGGAGGCAATGGAACGCCGAGCACGAGGTCCGTGGTCTTTTTGTCGTAGTAGGTGAACTCGAGCTGTGCCCGGTCCTCGAACATCCCGAGGTCGAACCCGAACTCGTACTCACGCTGGCGCTCCGGCTTGAGATTGGCGTTGCCGGCTATGCTGCTCGGTATGAGCCCTGCCAGTCCGCTGAACGCGACGTCAACGTAGTTGTCGAAGCGCGTGTACACGCCGGGTGGCTGCCCACCGGTCTGGCCGTAAGCCGCGCGCAGGCGCAGGGAGCTCACAGTCTCGCCCGCGAGGTCCTGCCAGAAAGGTGCTTCGCCAAGGATGTACGAGATGCTCGCCCGCGGGAACATCTGCACGCGCTCGGCCTCGCCGAACGCCGAGGATGCATCCCAGTTGACACCGCCTGTGAGGTACAACTGCTCGTTGATGCTGAGGCGCTCCTCGATGTACGCACCTACCGTGTGGAGCTCCGTTATCCCCTGTGATGCGAACTGCGTGGCTCCGCTCACCAGATTCGTACCCGGCGGAAGATCTCCCGCCGCTGCACGAATCGACTCACTTCGGTCCGACGTATAGCGGAATCCGACCGCTGAATTCAGTCCGAATGTCGTGGATGGATCCCACACATGGGTCGCGGTGAGGTCGTTGTTGAAGAGCCGGGAGAAGTTGACCGGGGCCTGGACGGAACCGCCAAAGTTGGGACCGGTGGAGAGAGGCGGCTGGAAGTAGCGCGCCTCGCGCCGATAATCATCGATCCCGACGAGGTAACGCAGGGTGACGCTCTCCAGCGGACGCGCCGATGCCTCGAAACTCCCGATGAAGCGCGTCACGTTCTCCGGTGCCTCGAAGGAATTGAGAACCGTGAACGGGTTCGGGCCGAGAACCGGGTTGTACGGGAAGCGTCCGAGATTCGCATCGAACGACGGGTCGAACGATGTCGGCGTGAAGATGATGCTCGTGAGCACGCCCTGCGTCTGCTCACCCTCCGGTATGAAATGCGACTCCGACTGGATGTATCCGGCGCGCGCCGTGATATCGAGCTTGCTGCCCAACTGCTGCGAAAGGTTCGCCCGGAAGTTGAGACGCTCATAATCGCTCGAGCGGATGATTCCCTCTTCGGTCTCGAAGCCGCCGGACACGTAGAAGGTCGTGCCACCCGTGCCACCCGAGACCGCAAGCCGGTTGCTGGTAGTGATGCCGGTACGGAAGATCTCGTCCTGGATGTCGAACCGCTCCACGGGATCGCCCACGGCGTCGGCAGGTCCGAAAAGAACATCGGTGAAGGTCGCGAAAGGCACGGTGTTCAGGTCGTACGTGTCCGGCGTCCGGTTCATCCCGACCTCGGTCGTGTACGTCACCCGCGTATCGCCGGAGCGACCCTGCTTGGTGAAGATCTGGATGACACCGTTATTGGCACGCGAGCCGTACAGCGCCGCTGCCGCTGCTCCCTTGAGTATTTCGATGCGATCGACGTTGTCGGGGTCGATGTCGGCGAGCCGGTTTGTCAGCGCCGCACCACCACGCGTGGCGTTGGCACCGATGCTGATCAGCGCCTCGGAGCTGTTATCGATGATCACGCCATCGATTACATACAGCGGCTCCGCGCCGCCAAGGATGGAATTCGTCCCGCGCAGCCGGATGCTCACACCGCCGCCCGGCTGGCCCGAGTTCTCCGAGATCACGGCTCCTGGCACCTTGCCCTGCAGCGCCTGGTCGATCGCCACGGCACCCGGCGCCTCACTCACCGCCTCGCCCGCGATCGACTCGATCGTGTTACCGAGTACCCTTCGCTCGGCGGGCGCGCCGGTCCCGGTGACAACCACTTCCTCCAGCGTCACCGCATTGGGGCGCAACGTGAAATCGACGTTCATCGTTGCCCCGCCTGCGAGGGTCACTGTCTGCTGCGACGACGTGAAGCCGAGGCGGCGAACGACAACGGTCTGACTGCCTGCCGGGACCAGCGCGATGACGTACTGGCCGCTGTCACCGGTGGCCGCGCCGAGCAGTGTTCCTTCGATCATTACCTGTGCATCGGTGATCGGCGCGCCGCTCGAGGCTTCGGTCACGTGCCCGCGGACGGTTCCGGTCTGCTGGGCACCGAGTGCAGCAGGCGCGACGGCCAACGCGAGGACGAGAAGTCGCCGCACATGGCGTGAATACATGCTTCCTCCAGAATGGCTCTTGAGCACGACAGGGAACGTGGGGAGAGACTGCGAGTCGAGGCACGTGTGGTGAGAGACTGCAATGCTGGGCACGGCGTCGCGGCATGTCAAGGCGCGGACGCGGACGGTGCCGTGCCGGCACGGAGCGCTATCCCGTGCGTGGCTGGCCCGCGCCCGCGTACATCGTATTATAGAGTCATGAGCAACATTCCGCGTGCAAGCCATGAAACTCGCTCGACACCGCGCGTCTCGCTGGCGATGTTCGTAATGGTCGGGCCGCTGCTCGCCGGCTGCGAGGACGGATATCGCTCACGCGAGAGCACGCACACGACTCGCCCCAGCGCCGGTGCAAGCGACACCGCGAACACGCCGTCCGCACCCGCCAGTTATTTTCAGTCGGAACGAGTTCTCTACCGCGCGAGCGGTAGCGACACCGTCGCCCTTCTCGCACTCGATTCCGCGGCCGCGCCTGCAGGCGTACCGGTCCTGCCAGCGACCTGGAGGCCAATCCCGGAAGCGGAATTCGGCGTGCAGGGAGACAGTCTGCGTCACATCGCTCCATCGCCCGATGGACGCCGCGTGGCCTGGGAGGTGTTCAGCACGCACGGTCTCGTCGGCGTTGTCCCGGCCATCGGGGGAGTGCCGACACCACTCGACTTCTACTGGGACTCCGGCTCCGATTCGCTCGTGTGGTCGCCAGATAGTCGCTATCTCGCTGCGTACTACACATCGCCGTCAGGCTTTGCGGAGCTCCCGATCTACGACACCGAGCGCGGGATACGGCTGGCAACTCCCTGGAGCGAGGAGTGCTCGTCACGGACTCAGTGCGCCGTGGTATCCGCCGAATGGACCGGTCCTGCGACGATCAGCGTGGGCACCGGCGGCGGCGAGGGGGGGAGGATGCCCGCGCGTGACTTCAGCGCTGATGCGGGCGACATGCCAGGGTGGACGCCGCCCGGCGCACGCTGACGTTCGGCGCCGCCAATACCGCGAACATGAATTCCCGGGTTCGCGGGAATGCCGGGGTGTCGAGACTGACAACCGGCACCATCACTCGCACTCCACCCAGCCCACGCGCGAGTAGTCGAACTTCTCCTTGATTCGGTGCTGGTAGAACTTCCCCTTGGAAGGGGCGAGCATGAACTCGTCGTACACGCTCTCGGGAACCTCGCGGTACTGGTATATCCCGCCGCTATAGAACTCCAGCTCCAGGACCTGTGCGTCCCTGTCGAAACCGATCGACCGGATACTGCTCGAGAATATCGTCCGACGTTCCATACCCAGTTCCTCGCCGAGCAAATGAATCAAATCAGTAAGTGAGGGGTGCACAATGCGTGCGCGCAGTAAGCATCCCGTCATCGACCGCCGGTCAGTGGCACACGGTCTGCCTCCCCATGCCTTGCCGAGCGGATGCCACTCACTGAATCCGGCGACGCACTGACACCGATGAACCGGGGCACCGGAGGGGACTCCATGCAAGCCAACTCAGGCTCGACCACGTCGAGCTGGATGGCCACTGCAGACGTACGCAATACCCCCGGCTCGGCCAGGATGTTCAGGCCGATGCATGCGTCGTGGGCGCCGGCATCATGGGGCTGACGACCGCGGGGGCAGGGAAGATCGCGGTCTATCGCGACGCGGGAGGGAAGCTCCACGAACGTTCCGCCGTCTGTACCCACCTTCGCTGCATCGTCGACTGGAACTCCGCCGAGCACACGTGGGACTGCCCCTGTCATGGTTCGCGCTTCGATGCCTATGGCGTGGTGGTGGCGGGCCCGGCGATTTCAGCGCTGGAGCCGGCGGAATGAGAATGGTGAGCCCGGCGTGGCATTGCCGTATCAGTGAGGTGAGGAAAAGCGAGAATGAATTCCCGCTTTCGTGGGAAGGACGGCACCACGAATGATGGGGGTGTGACCGGGAACACTGGACGGCGCCAGTACTCGGCGCGATGTTGTTCGCGCTGCGCACAGTGGTCTCCCCCACGCACCGAGGATCTCATGAACCGAACTGCCGCCTCTGCGCTGCTCGCCTGCTGCCTTCTCGCCCCCTCGCTGGCACTCCCGATCGCAGCGCAGGATGCCAGTGGATCGACTCTGTTCGCGTCGCAGTTCGCCGTAACAAATACACCTATCGGCGCTCTGCCGCCGGTGGTGTCTCGCGAGATGATGGCCTCCCTTGCGCAGGGGTTCAGCTTTCGCATCCAGTATGGATATCTGGGACAGGAGGGAGCGTTCAACAACGACAACTTCGGCATCGGGTTCGACATCCCGACAGGCCGCGGCACCATCGGCCTGACCGCGGGCTACACCATGCGCGATTGCCCTGACGACATCGACTGCAGCGGGAACGTCATGGCCGGTCTGTCGTGGGAGCGCCGCCTCACCGGCCTGAGCATCGGCGCCGGTGCCGAGGCCGCTGGAATCACCCTGGGCATCGACGGCGTCCTCGGCGTGGCGAAGCCGGACGAGGATACGTTCACGCCCGGTCTCACGCTGTTCTCCGCAGGGATGGGTCTTCCGATCGCGGTCAACGCAGGCAGCGGCAGGATCCGCTTTCACCCATTTCTGGTCCCGCGCTTCACCTGGGGGCGTGTGACCAGCGATAACGGCGGTGACAGCGGCGCCGGCTTCATGATCGGCGGCGGGCTCGGCATCAGCGGAATCTCACCGGCGCTCACGGTCAACATCGGCTTCCAGAAATACATGACAGTGTTCAGCAACGCCCAGTTCGGCGTGGGTGTGTCGATCGCGCCGCGTGGGTGAGAGACCCCATTTGCTGATTGAGGGGTTGGGTGACGGAGGGAGAACCGCATGATGCTCCCCACGTATAACGATGGTTCGAACGGGGAAGGGATTCGAGCTGGAACTGACGTTCTCGGACGGAACCGTCGGCGTAGTGGACGCGAGCCGGTGGATCGTTGGACACTACCTCCGCAGCACCCGTCCCGCACGCGCGTCCATGAATCGCCCGCCGTCCACCACCGGCACACCATTCACGATCACGAAACGGATGCCGACGGAATACTGATGCGGATCCTCGAACGTCGCACGATCGTCGACAGTGGCCGGATCGAACACGACGATGTCCGCAAAGACCCCCGTGGCCACCCGTCCGCGATCCTCCATTCCGAGAGTCGCCGCGGGGAGCGACGTCATCTTCCGTACCGCTTTTTCCAGCGACAGCACACCACGCTCTCGCACGTAGTGTCCGAGCACGCGCGGGAAGGTGCCGTACCAGCGTGGGTGCGGGTGTCCTTCTCCCGGCCGGGTGAGCCGACCATCCGAGCCGATCATCGTGCGCGGATGCCGCATGATCCGTTCGACGTCGGTGCTGTCGAGCACGTGGTAGATGGCCGACGCTCCGCCACGCTCCTCCGCCTCGATCACGAGCTCCGCACCGACGAGCGGCGTTGATTCCAGCCCGCGCATCACGGCCCAGTCGTGCAGCGTTTTCCCTTCCAGCTCTGGCATCCATTCGACCCTGGCGAACTGCACGCGCCTGAGATCGCCGCCACCGCGATCGTTCAGGATGTTGAAGACGATGCCGCCAACGATGCTGTCGCGAAGCGCCGGGTCGGCCAGACGCCGGAAGAATGCGCTGTCGCCACCGGCGCGTGCCCACGCGGGTATGAGCACGCTGATTCCTGTATACGTGGCGGTGTACGGATACTGATCCATCAGGACATCGATGCCGAGCGCGTTCGCGGAGTCGACCATGGCCAGAGTGCGCACGCTCGACCCCCACATGGGCTGTCCGACGGCCTTGTGGTGCGTGAGCACGACGGTGATCGCCGCACGACGTCCGATGTCGATTGCTTCCTGCACGCTCTCGATGAGACCGAGCCCCTCCTCGCGCAGGTGCGATGTGTAGATCCCGCCGGAGTCGGAGGCGACTCGCGCGAGAGCGACGACTTCATCGATGTCGGAAAACGCACCAGGCAGATACTTGAGTCCTGTCGAGAGTCCCCACGCTCCCTCGCCCATCGCCTGCGCGACCATCCGCTGCATCGTCTGCAGTTCCGCCGCCGAGGGCGCACGATCGGCCATGCCCATCACCTCGCGCCGGATCGTGTTGTGCCCGGTGAGAAAGGCCACGTTCATGCCGAGCCCGAGTACTGTCGCGGAGTCGAGATACGGAGCGAGCGGCCATGGCGCGCCCCCATCCGGGCCACCCAGTGCGGTGGTTACACCCTGGGTCACGTGACTCTTCGCACCCGGGAGCCGGAGCAGGGGGTCGAGATGTGCATGCATGTCGATGAACCCCGGCGCGACGACCAGCCCTGTAGCCTCGATCACGCGGGTGGCATGGTCCCGCGATAGCGGCTCGGTAGATACGCGCACAATCCTGTCGTCCAGCACGGCGACGTCCGCGCGAAATCCGGGCGCACCGGTTCCGTCGATCACAGTGCCGCCCGCTATCAGGATGTCGTAGCGCTCGGTGGGTGCGACGGCAATCGGGCTCCGGGCCGGCGCGCAGGCGGGGAGGAGCAGGGGGATGAGGAGGACGTGGCGTGCGGGGATCGATCTCATTTCCAATTCCGGTTCGAGGAGAACAGAGAGGGAGAGATGCTTCGTACCGAAGCTGCCGGCAAGTCCGCTGGCGCGTGTGGCGCCGCCCTTGCGGCATGTCGGCATGGAGCGCAGGGGCGACAACCAGCGAGACGGAGCGCAATATCAGAATGGGAATGAACGTCGCGCAGAAACTCATCACCTCGCACCTCGTCGAGGGCGAGATGGCCGCGGGCACCGAGATCGGCCTCCGCATCGATCAGACGCTCACCCAGGACGCCACCGGCACCATGGTGATGCTGGAACTGGAGGCGATGGGGCTGACGCGCGCAAAAACCGAGCTGTCGGCGCAGTACGTGGACCACAACCTGGTGCAGGAGGATCACAGGAACCCCGACGATCATCTCTTTCTGCACAGCGCCTGCCGCCGCTTCGGCCTCTGGTACAGCAGGCCCGGCAACGGCGTGAGCCATCCGGTGCACCAGGAGCGATTCGGCAAACCGGGGAAGACGCTGCTTGGCTCCGATAGCCACACGCCCGCGGCGGGGGCGATCGGCATGCTGGCAATGGGAGCCGGTGGAATAGACGTAGCGCTCGCGATCGCCGGAGAGCCCTACTACGTGAACACGCCAGAGATATGGGGCGTGCACTTGACGAACGATCTCCCCGACTGGGTGAGTGCCAAGGATGTCATCCTGGAGATGCTGCGGCGGCATGGGGTGCGCGGCGGTGTCGGGCGAATCATCGAATACCACGGGCCGGGTCTCGCGGCCCTGTCGGTCATGGATCGGCATGTGATAGCGAACATGGGCACCGAGCTCGGCACGACGTCCACCGTCTTCCCGTCCGACGATGCCGTGCATGCCTTCTTCATCTCCCAGGGGCGGGAGGAGGACTGGGTGGAGCTCGTACCGGACTCCGATGCACACTACGACGTGCGGGAGGAGATCGACCTCTCGAAGCTGGAGCCGCTCATTGCGCTGCCGTCGAGTCCGGGCAAGGTCGTGCCGGTGAGCGAGGTCGCGGGCCGCGACATCTACCAGGCGTACGTCGGTTCATCGGCGAACCCGGGCTTTCGCGACTTTGCCATCGTCGCGGAGATCGTGGCCGGAAAGCAGGTGCACGACCGCGTATCGCTCGACATCAATCCCACATCGCGCCAGATCCTGGAGAACCTCATCGCGAGCGATCATCTGACGAAGCTCATCCACGCCGGCGCTCGACTGCATCAGGCCGGGTGCAATGGATGCATCGGCATGGGTCAGGCGCCTGCGAGTGGCCGGGTGAGCCTGCGCACCGTGCCGCGCAACTTCCCCGGGCGGTCGGGCACACGCGAGGACGAAGTGTATCTCGTGAGCCCGGAAACGGCTGCGGCATCGGCGCTGACCGGCGTCATCACCGACCCACGCACGCTCGACGTGCCGTACCCGCGCGTCCGCGAGCCCGAGCAGCCGATTCTCAACACCGCCATGCTCGTTGCGCCGCTCCCGGAGAAGGAGGCCCGCACGGTGGAACTGGTGAAGGGCCCCAACATCGATGTGCTGCCGGAGTTCGACCCGCTCCCGGACGCGCTGGAGCTGCCCGTGCTTCTCAAGGTGGGCGACGACATCTCAACCGACGAGATCATGCCCGCCGGGTCCCGCGTGCTTCCCTTCCGCAGCAACATCCCGAAGATCAGTGAGTTCGTCTTCGAATCCGTCGATCCCACGTATCACAGGCGCGCACTCGAGGTTCGCGACGCGGGTGGGCACGTCGTGGCAGGAGGAACCAACTACGGGCAGGGGTCCAGCCGAGAGCACGCCGCAATCGCGCCGCGCTATCTCGGATTGCGCGTAGTGCTCGCGAAGGGGTACGCACGCATACACGAACAGAATCTCGCCAGCTTCGGCATCGTCCCGCTCTCGTTCGAGGATGACGCGGTCTACGCGAATCTCGAGGTCGGCGATGTGCTACGGTTCGACAATCTGCGCGCCGCCCTCGAGGCGGGCCACAAGCTCGCGGTCACGAACCTGACAAAGTCGCGGACCTTCGCCGCATCGCACGCGCTCTCGGAGCGGCAGGTACAACTGCTGCTCCACGGCGGGTTGATCAACTGGATGAAGGCTCGGCTGGCTGGGAAGTTGTAACGCTCCCTGGCGAACCGTCGCGGCCTCAGTTCACGCGGCCTCAGTTCACGCGGCCAGCTCCGCGACGGCTATCTCCACATCCGTGTCGATGGCCTGAAGGCCGTCGAGCGCAGCGCCGCACAGCTTCGTCCCGCGTTCGCTTTCGAGAATGCCCAGTGCTTTCTCCCGCGACATGCCGGCGCGGTACGGCCTGTCAGCGGTGAGCGCCTCGTACATATCGGCGACGCCGAGAATGCGCGACCCGGCATCGAGATGGCGCGCCTCCAGCCCCCACGGGTAACCGCTGCCGTCCAGCTTCTCGTGATGGATTGCCGCCGTCCACGCGAAATCGTCGAACGCGGACACTCGCGAAAGAATCTCCCACGTGTAGGCCGGATGCCGCTCGATCACCCGGCGTTCATCCGGCGTGAGCATCCCCGGTTTGTCCAGAATCGCGCTCGAGACACCGAGCTTGCCGATGTCGTGCAGCAACCCGGCACGGTAGAGGTCATGCTGCTCGATCTCGGAGAGTCCACTCGCGCGGGCGATGCCGCGCGCGATGGCCGCGACGCTGGACGAATGCCGCGATGTGTAGGGCGACTTGGCGTCGATGATGTCGGCGAACGCACGCGCGATGTCGTCGAGTCCTGCGGCCGTCACGCGGCGGGCATCACCGGGCTCGGCGGCAACCACCTCTGCGGCGAGATGCCCCGTGGCAAGGCGCGCCCACCATACGCGGTCATCGCGCCATGGGAGCATCAGGTCCACAAGCGCGGGATCGAACCAGCGTCCTCTGCGCTGGCGCGCCATCGCGAGCGCAGCGTGGACGCCGTGCGCGTGGAAGAACACGTCCACAGTCTGCGCCAGGTTGGCGATCCGGGAGAGCAGCGGTATCTCCTCGCCGCAACGACCGGCCGGGTAGCCCACTCCGCACCAGTGCTCGTCGAGCGAGCGTATCGCTTCGCCTGTGGAAGACGGAAACCCGAGTCGGAGAGCTATGTCCGCCCCTCGATCGCAGCGGATCTGGATGAGGTCGCGGGTCACATTCCCCGTGGAGGCCAGGCGGAGAAAGTGCATGACCCGGCGCGGCAGTGAACGACCGAGCCCGCTGTTGCGCATCGCGTACAGCACCAGCCGCACCGGGTTCTCCCAGTCCACGAGCTTCATGCGTGCCTTCACCGTCTGATCCTGCGAACCGAACAGGGCGGCCATTCGCGCCGCATTGCTCGAGCAGCCGGAGTCCTTGAGCAGAAGCGCGTAGTACAGCGCGCAGCGCTGTTCCTCGCCGAGCCCGAGCTCCTCACCGAGACGCATCCCGATCGCACATGTCCGCATGGTGTGGCCGAGCGACTGGCCCGCAGTGAGGTCGAAGGCGTGCGACAGGGCGGACAGAACTTCGGACAGGCTGCTCGAGGTGGAGCCGAGCGAGTCCACGTCGTCGCCACGGGTGCGTAGCGAAGGATGGGGATGGTGCAGCGCCCTGACCCGCTGTGTCGGGGCGGACGGTGCAGCGTGCGCGAGCGGATGGGATGGTTTCGCCATGCGGATCTTCGGGATCTGGGACGCCGGGGACAGCGTGGGGGAGGGGAGAGGAGGGGGGGAAGGGGGAAGGGGGAAGGGGAGGAGGGGGGGAGGGGGGAAGGGGGGAGAGAGGGAGAGAGGGACGGAGGGCGCTGGTTACCTACGACGAATGAAAGGACGAGGGGTCGCAGAATTCCTGTCGGGCCGCATCGACTCAGGAGTTCACTTGCAGCCACCCGGCCACACATGAGCGTGGTAACGGTATCTGCGGGCAGGCGGGCCTCCTTCTTGTTTTCGGTCTTTATTCGGTATACATTGGGTTCCCTGCTCACTTCTTCCCCCCGCTCCCCGCCCCCCGCCCCCCGCTCCCCGCCCCCCGCCCCCCGCCCCTCCGTGCCCTTCCGTGTCCACCTCCGCAGCCAACGCCCTCCGCACCCTGCTCGATCAGCGATTCCCCGATGCCGCACCACTCACGCACCGGACGACCGAGGTCCTGGCCACGGGGATCGCTCCGCTCGACGACATCCTGCCAGGCGGCGGATTCCCGCGCGCCAGGCTCTGCGTCTGGGCGCCTCCCACACTGGGCGCGGGCGGCAGCGGGGGCAGCGGTGGCAGCGGGGGCAGCGGGGGCGGGGGGGACGGGGGGGGTGGGGGGGGCGCCTCCGCCATCCTCCACGCCGCCTGCAATCGCGCACTGACGGCCGGCGAGCGCACCGCGTGGATCGACGGGGCCGGCACCATCTCGGACTCATACTGGGAGGAGGGGCCCGTCTTCCTCCGCCCCACCAGCCGGCGGAACGTTTTCCGCGCCGCAGAGGAGCTCCTCCGCTGCGGTGGGTTCGGACTGGTCGTGCTCACAGGCGCCGACAGGGAAGGCGGAAGCGGGGACGGGGGGGGGGGCGGGGGCGGGGGCGGGGGCGGGGAGACCGTTCGTCTGACCCGCGCTGCACGTGAGGGCGGCAGCGCCTTCGTGATGCTCACCGCGAAGACGTCGATGGCGTGGCTGCGCATCACGTCCTCCCTCCTCCCGCACGGCTATCACTGGCGCCGCGATCCATTCGGTGATCCCGCCGAGGTCGAGTCCGCGCTCGTTCGCGTCCATGCGCGGGCGCTGGGGTGGAACGCGCACACCGACATCCGCATTCCGGTAGCACACCATGAACTTCGTCTGTCTCTGGAGCCAGCGCTGGCAGACCGGCGCGGACTCCGCCACTGAACTCGCGTCCGCACTGCTCGCGTGTGTTCCACGCGTGGTCGTGGAACAGCAGGGTAAGGGCCTCATCTGGGCAGATGCACGGGGGCTGGATCCTCACACGCTCGTGCCCGCGCTGGCCGAACTGCTGCGACAACACGGCAATGGCGACGACGCTGCCAGCGATGCAGTGCGCATGGGGATGGCGGACACTCCGATCGTGGCCGAAGTAGCGGCAGCACACAGCAAAGGTACTGTCACGATTGTGGAGCACGGCGGCGATGCATGCTTTCTCGCTCCCTTCCCCATCTCGGTGCTCGCGCCATCGCCACCGCTGCGCGCGCTGCTCGACGGAATAGGTGTCGACAGTTGCCGCGACCTTGCACTGCTCGACCGTGAGGCTATCGAGGTGCGACTCGGGGCCGAAGGCGTGCATCTCTGGCGGCTCGCGAGGGCGGACGACAGAAGGCATCTCTTCACCAGTGTCGAGCGCTCGCTGCCGCACGCCTCGATGGACTGGGTGGACTATGCGCTCAGGGATCCCGAACGGCTCATCTTCGTGCTCAACGCGCTCGTGGGGCGCGTGTGCGCATCACTCGATGAACGTGGAGAGGTCACGCGCGAACTGGCGCTCGTCTTCTCGCTCGCGAACGGTGAGCGCTGCACCCGACAGTTGCGTGCCGCCCGGCCGATGTCGAGCCGCAGGATGTGGATGCGGCAGATACGCGATCTGCTCGACCGGCTCGTGCTTCCAGATGCGGTCACCGGTATTCTACTGCGCATCGAATCGGTCGCGAGCAGGCGCGCGCCACAGGGCGACCTCTTCGACCGTGGTTTTGCCAGCGCGCGCGCGACCGAGGAAGCACTCGCGCAGCTCATCGATGATCAGGGCGAGATCGTCCTCGTCCCCGAGAGCTCGGGGCATTCGCTGCTCGAGGCACGCACGCGCTGGATCGCGCAGGACCCGGCTCGACTGTCGGAGCGGGGTGCCGTGCGCGAATCTGTCGCACCGGAGTCATTCACTCCGCGACTCACGCTGTGGCTGCTTCCGGATCCGCGGCCCATTGCGGTCGCGACCGGCGGACGGCGCGACCATGCATCACCGCTCCGCTACCACGAGGGCTCCGGCTGGCACGAGATCATCGATGCAGCCGGCCCGGACCGCGTCTCCGGCGGCCACTGGGAGGCCGCGTACGCGCGCGAGTATTTCCGTTGCGTGCGGAACGATGGGCTTCTTCTCTGGCTCTTCCGCGACGCGCGCGGCAATCGCTGGTATCTGCACGGCTGGTGGGACTGATGTCAGCCCTGTCGCTCCACTCATGCCCTGCGTAGAACTCCGCGCCCACACGGCGTTCTCCTTCGGCGACGGCAGTGCCACACCCGAAGCACTCGCCTCGCACGCCAAGGAGCTCGGCTACACGGCGCTCGGTGTCACCGATACGGCGGACCTGGGCGGTGTCGTGCGATTCGCCGTCGAGGCGATGGCCGCATCCAGGAATCCCCACTGCCGGCTCGCGGCAACGCACTCCGCCAACCAGTGCCCGGCATGCGAGAGAACGCTGCGACCGATAGTGGGCGCGGAGCTGAATGTCGACGGCCAGCCGGTCGCGCTCCTAGCGCGCGACGCGGAGGGATATCGCAACCTCGCCGCACTTGTCACCTGTGCGCGCGTGGGCGGCTGGAATGAGTGGGATCAGACCACACAGTCGAAGCGTCGCGGACGACCGCGCGTAGCGTGGGAGCAGATCGTCGCCCGCAACCGCGGGCTGCACGCTCTCACCGGTCCGGCATCGGGACCCATCGCTGCGCGCCTCTGTTCGGGAGATGAAGTGAGTGCCGCCCGGATGCTCGCGCGCTGGCGCGAAGTGTTCGACGACCGGCTGGCGGTCGAGGTGCAACTTCACCACACCGGAGGCGCCGAGTCCACGCTCGCGGCATTGCTCATCGATCTCGCAGAGCGTGATGGCGTACCATGGGTGGTCACGCACGACCCGCGCTACCTGGATGACTCCGGCCGTCTCGTGCACGACATGCTCACTGCGCTCCGGCACGACATGGACATGGACATGGCGGCCGAGCGTGGCGTGCTGCACCCAAATGGCGAGTGGCGGCTGCTCTCGCCGGAGCAGATGGCGCGACGCTGGCACGGGCGAGAGGCGGGGCTGCGCGAGAGCGAGCGCATCGCATCGGAATGCGGCTTCGATCTCGCCTGGCTGCGACCGCCGCTTCCCTCGTTTCCCGTGGCCGCCGGCAGCGACGACGACTCCTGGCTGCGCGAGAAGACATACGAGGGCGCGCGGGAACGCTGGGGCGATGCTGCACTCACCACCGCGCAGCGCGACCAGCTCGAGCACGAGCTCGCTGTTATTCGCAGGCTCGGTTTCGCCGGTTTCTTTCTGGTGATGTGGGACGCCGTTCGCTTCGCGCGCTCGCGCGGCATCCTCTGTCAGGGGCGCGGGAGCGCTGCGAATTCGGCCGTCGCATACTGCCTGGGCATCACCGCTGTAGATCCCGTGCAGCACGGGCTTCTCTTCGAGCGCTTTCTCTCCGACATCCGTGTGGAGGGCAGGACCGAGGCGCCTGATATCGACGTGGACATCGAGCACGACCGGCGCGAGGAGGTGCTCGACTACATGTACGCGACGTATCGCCGCTCGCATGCCGCGATCACGTGCATCGTGCAGACATATCGCGCCCCCAACGCAGTCCGCGATGTGATGCGCGCGCTCGGCTACCCGGCGACGCTCGCGACCAGCATCTCCAGACGCGTGCACCGGTATGACCCCGCGACCGGCGCGCAGTATGTGAAGGAGACCCTCGCGCCCCGGTTCGGCCTGGACACGGAAGGCCAGCGTGGACGCACCCTGCTCGCCACAATCGCCGCTTTCGAGAACCTGCCGCGGCTCCGGGCAACACACGTCGGCGGATTCGTGCTCTCGTCGTCGCCGCTCGGCGATCATCTCCCCATCGAGCAGACGACGATGGGGCGCACCATCGTGCAGTTCGACAAGGATGATCTCGATGCTGTTGGCATCCCCAAGTTCGATTTCCTCGGGCTCGGGGCACTCTCGCTCGTGCGCCGTTCCTTCGATGTCATTGAGCGTCGTACCGGAACCCGGCCGACGATGTACCGGCTTCCCCAGGGCGATGCGAAGACCTACGACCTGATCGCGCGCGGCGAGACGGTGGGCACGTTCCAGATAGAGAGCCGAGCTCAGATCGCGTCCATCCTGCACACCCGTCCCGAGCGGCTGTACGACATCGTGGTACAGGTCGCGCTCATCCGGCCAGGCCCGATCCAGGCGTGCTTCGTCCATCCGTACACGGAGCGGCGGCTCGGGCGCGAGCCCGTGACATATCTGCACGAGGCGCTGCGCCCCATACTCGAGCGCACGCAGGGGATCCCCATCTTTCAGGAGCAGGCGATGGCGATCGCCATGGCGCTCGGTGGCTACACCGGATCCGAAGCAGACGAACTCCGACGCGCGATGGGCAACGAGCGCAAGCGCGATCGGCTGCTCCGTGCGCTCGGGCGACTCGAGACGCGCATGGTCGCACGCGGCATCGACGAGCAGGTGGCCACTCGGATCACCGGGGATCTCGAGAGCTTCGCGAACTATGGATTCCCGGAATCGCACGCGTGGAGCTTCGCGCTCATCGCCTACGCGACCGCCTATCTCAAGGCGCACCATCCGGCCGAGTTCTACATGGGACTGCTCAACTCGTGGCCGATGGGGTTCTATCCACCATCCACGCTCATACACGATGCGAAGCGGCACGGCGTGGAAGTGCGCCCACCCTGCATGCGCGAAGGCGATTGGGAGTGCACGGTGGAGGAGACCGGTGATGCTCTCCGTCCGGCTCTGCGCATCGGATGGCGTCATGTGCGAGGCGTGGGAACGAAGCTGCTCGATACCCTGCGAGCCGCGCGGGCGGTGGCGCCGTTCACATCGATAGCCGACGTGGTCAGTCGTGCGGCACCGGCGCGCAGCGATGCACTCGCGCTCGCGCGCTCCGGTGCATTCGCTGCGTGGGAGCCGGATCGTCGCCGCGCCGCGTGGGAAGCGCTGCGTGCCTCGGGTGACTCTCTCCCGCTCGCGCCCGTGCGCCATGCGAGCTACGATCCACGCCCGCTCGGCCGCACGGATCTCATCTTTCTCGACTACGCAACGACAGGCACGAGCATACACGGCCATCCCATGCAGGCCGTTCGCGCGCGGCTGCACGAACGTGGTGTGCTCGATAGCCGCGATCTCGAGAAGCTGAGCGGCAACAGGCAGGTGACAGTGGGCGGTCTCGTGATAGTGAGACAGCGCCCGCAGACCGCGAACGGCACGATCTTCCTCCTGCTCGAGGATGAGCACGGCTTCATCAACGTCATCGTCCCGAGACAGCTCGTGGAACCGAACTCCGAGGTGGTGAAGACGACGCCCTTCGTGCTCGTACAGGGGCGCTTCAAACGGGACGGTGCGGAGATGAGCGTTGTGGGGGCCAGGTTCCGCGCGCTGCCGGTGCGGGACATCGTGCACACGTCACACGATTTCAGGTGACGAACGCGACTCCCGGCGCTGTCCGGCCATTGCGCCGGGATGACAATTCCTCTTGACGGAGTCAGCCACGCGTCCTATACTCGCGCAACCATGATCGACGGCCGACTGTCGCGCTATGGATCGCGCCCGCCAGGCAGGACAGCGTGACCGATGCCGGGCATGGGCCCCTGCCGGCACGTCGTCCCTGGGTAGAGCCGCAATTGACGAAGCATGATTCACTCGTGGCACTCACAAAGCAGTATCGTGACCCGGCCACCGGCCGGCCGCTGAATCCAGCCGATCCGTACGACGCTGCAATCATCCAGGACGTACCGGGGAGTGAGGGTTTCTTCCCGCGCTGAACGACAGGGCGCCGCTCCGGCGCCGCGCGCGCACACGTTCCCACAGGCAGCTCCGATGCACCGACCTCTCTTGGCAGGGAGAGCAAGGCCGCGGATTGCACTGTTCCCGATGGCGGGCGCTCTATTGCTTGCCTTCGCGTGCACCAGCGACACGCCGACCGCGCGGACAGACCCGCGCGGACTGGAGAGCGGTCCCGTCGCGACATCCGGCGCTGTGCGCGGCACGGTTGACCTCATCACCGGCACGCTGACGTTCGAGCCGGCCATGCCGGAATCGCGAGCAACGGCACTGCGCGGCCACCGTATCAACGCGACGATCTACGGTGATCAGAACGTGACCGTCCGCCTCTACAACACTCCCGTGCAGGTTGCGCCATCGTCGCCGGGAAAGAAGACGTTCACGGCCAATGTCGGGCTGCAGAACCTGCTCCCGCATCCGATCGGGGATGAGCAGGCCGGCGCCATTCCGCGCGATACGATGGGCATCTACGTGTTCTTCACGAGAGAGCCGGCCGTGACGCGAACATCATCGCCGTGCGGTGCCTGCGCTGTCACCGTGCAGAACCATCACGGCTCCCTCACCTTCTTGGCGGCGAGCCAGAAGTACTTCCACTGGGGCGAACGCATGAGCGCCAGCGGCACTGTGACCGGCGACACTACGCTGAGCAGGAAGACGTGGACGTTTCAGGCGGACACGCAGGTAACCGGCTTCGAGTTCGAGGTCCTCGTGAGCGCTGCATGGCCGCCGCCCGACGGGACCAGGTGGAAGATCGATTATCAGGCCGATTCGCTGCCGTCCTCGGGAACGGAGCCCGGCTGGCGGCCGAGCGCGAACGCCGTGCCGCCAGCGGTCGGCGCGACCGGCGGTGTGCTGCGGATCACGGCACCCATCAACGCCGATGTCACATATCACCGGCGGGATTCGCTCGCAGTGGGGACGAACGCCTGGATCGAGAGCCGCATCCGCGCCGCGGCTACGAGCACCACGATCGGAGACACGCGCATCGCCATCGACGACGGCACGCGTCTCGTGATCATGGGCGTGGGGTCGGATCGTGCGGGGTTCGTGAACAGCGCTAACGGCTTCATCGGTACGCCGTTTGTTACCACCACCAATGTGTTTCGAGTGTACCGGCTGGCGAAGTACGGCGGTGACAGCGCCGTGTTCTTTGTGGACGGCGTACGAAGAGACGCGCTCGCCTACACGAGCTTCTCGCTCAACCCATTTGGTGCCTTCGCGCCTCTCGTTGGCTTCGGGACACGGGCCGGAGCGACGCCCAGCACTGGCGAGTACGACTACGTGATCTACGAGATCGGGGCTGCGCAACCGTGACTGCACCGGGGTACGATTCGAAACCGATCTCGATTGACCCCGCTCCCGCCGTTCCTGCGGCAGCGGCGTCGCCACGCCGCCGCCCGCTCGATCTCGGCTTCGAGCTCTCGAATCTGTGCAATCTGCATTGCACGCATTGCATTCGTGGCTCGCATCAGGCGCGCATCGATCGCCTCGACCTTCCATTCGTTCTGGGCGTGATCGACGAGGCACGCGAACTATTCGCGCCTGTCGAGATCGTGTTTACCGGCGGCGAACCGCTCGCGGCCGAACTGTTTCCCGCGATCGTGAACGAGCTACGCACACGGTCACTGTCCTACCGGTTCGTCACCAATGGCTGGCTCATACCGCGACATCTGGCAACGCTGCTTGGTCATCCTCCCTCGTTCGTCCGCATCAGCTTGAGCGGCGCGACGGAACACACGCATGACGCTCAGCGCGGGCGGGACAGCTTCCGGCGTGCTCTGCTGGGGGCGTCGGTTCTGCTGAGCCGCGGGATAGTGACCGAGCTGTCCATGGTGGTGGCGCGGACGAGCCGCGCCGAGCTCGGCACCGCAGCCCGCCTCGCAACGGATCTCGGCGTGGGCGAGCTCCATTTCATTCTTCCCCAGCCAACACCCGAGACGGCATGCGATGGCAGCGATCTGTCTCCTGATGAATGGGACGATGTCGCTACCGAGGTACGCGTGCTGGCCGCGTCCTCAAGCACAGTGGTGAAGCTCGACTACGGCTCGGCGCTTCGGATGCCCCGGCCGCGGTGCAACACGATGGCACTGCGCCAGCTCTATGTGGACGCGCTGGGACGCGTGCCGTTCTGCTGCCAGCTCTCGCGCTACGGGTCCGGGGCGGAGCCGATCATCGGCGATCTCCACCACGAGTCACTGGCGACAGTCGTCGCACGCGCCGAGCAAGGCTACAACAGATTCGATTCAGAAACCACGGAACTGCATCGCACCGGCCGGTCGGACCGTCTCGACGACTATCCCTGCCTGAGCTGCGCACGCCGCCACGGTCGCACCGGATTTCTCGCTGATCACCCATCGCACCCATGGACTGCCCTGGCCAGGTCGGCGTGAGTGACATCCCTGTGGCATGGCACTGGGGCGCCGTGGATGCACGCTACCACGGCCCCCATGAAACGCGCCTCACGCACCGTGACGCGGCGTGCGATCTCTGGGTGCGCAACGACCGACTCGCCGCGGGACGCGGCTATGCGGCGGCCCCAGCAACCGCGCGACGCGAACTGGCGCACGTGGGCGCCATTCTCCGACTGCGCGGACGGGGGCGCTATCATCTGCACGCCTCGGGAGCGGTCGCTCCCGAAGGCCGCGCATGGCTGCTCGCCGGCGACAGTGGCGCGGGCAAATCCACCCTCGCCTACTCGCTGGCTCGCGCGGGGTGGCGCGTGCTGGGCGACGACACCGTCATTCTGGAGATGAGCGGTAGGGGGCTCATCGCGCATCCATGGCACGCCCCGCTGCAGGTGAGCAGCATACTCGCTGTCCACTTTCCCGAAATAGCCTCGCGCCAACCGGACTCCGCCCGCATCGATCGACGTGCCCGCGTCCCCATGCCAGTGGAGCGTGCGTGTGCATCACCGGTCATGGGGATCACCATACTCGAGCGCGCAGCGTCCTGTCGTGTGGAGCTGCTGTCGCCCGTTGTCGCTCTCGCGATGCTGATTCGTCAGTCCCCATGGGTGGCCATCGACGATGAGGCCTCGCGAGCGCACCTGGACGTTCTGCGGCACATTGCCGCTGTACTCCCGGTCGTCCGCATGAGTCACACGCCAGCGGAACTCTCCACCTTCGGACGGGCGCTTACAGAGATGGTCGCATGACTATCTGCCGAGTGTCCTCCGATGCCGCCTGCGCCATGCTCGAAGATGGCGCGGTCGTGCTCCACCTGGGGACGAAGCGTTACTACTCACTGAACGAGACGGGCGCGTTCATCTGGTCCATGCTGGAGAAGGGCTCGCACGGCGAGGACATCGTCGCCAGTCTCGTCGTGAACTACGCCGTCGACGAGACCTCGGCGGCCGTGGCTGTCGACCGGTTACTAAGGGAGTTGCTTGCGGACCGACTCGTCGAGCGAGCAGTGTGAGCGAACGGATGCTCGGGCGGGTGCTGGCTGCCGTGCTTCCACTCGCTCTCCGTTTCTGGTCACTGCGGCGCGTGCTCTGGCTCTGCGATCGCATTCCCCCCCTTCCTCCCGGTGTGCCGGCACCGCCGGTGGAACGTCTTGCCCGACAGGCCCGTCGACTGCTTGCGCACGGTCACGGGCCCTGGACCGACACGTGTCTCTCGCGGTCCGTGCTGTTGTATGCGCTGCTCAGGCGTCACCGGTACGAGCCGCACCTTCACATAGGTGCGGCCGGGCGAGCCAATTGCTTCACCGCACACGCATGGCTCACCGTCGACGGCAACTCCGTGCTCGAGCCAGCGCCGCAGACTGACGGCTATCGTGACCTTCTTGTGCATCATGTATAGCGCGACTGTCTACGATGCGATGGTTGCCGCCGTCCTCGGCAGCAGTCGCGACGAAGGGCTGTGGCGCCGCGCACTCGCAGCGCCCGCTCGTCTCTGGGCCCGTGCGCTCTGGATCGAGCAGTGTGGGCCGCAGCTCGCCCGCGCACAGCGTTCGATGCAATCATTCGCGGAGACGCCACCGTACCTCGAGCAGCTCCTGCAGCGCACAACACTGGATGTGAAGATCAACGCGATGTGCGTGCGACAGCAGGTACTCGAGGTCGCCGCCGTCGCCGAGGAGGAAGGAATTCCGATCGTCGCCCTGAAGGGAGCGGCGCGGGTGCTTTTTGGCAAGAGCGAAGAGCGATGCTGCGCCGACATAGACCTCCTCGTCCTGCCGCAAGACGCGGGGCGCCTGCACACGCTGATGCGCGAGCGTCTCGGATACGCACCGGCGCGAGCTGCGGAACGGCATCATCTCGCGGAGCTGCGCCGCCCGGGTGATCTGCCACTCGAAATCCACCACCGGCTCTGGTGCCCGGAATCCGGGCTCGCCGCTGCGACCTGGCGCGACGCGAGTACAGTGGTGGGCTGGACTGCGTTGCTGCTGCCGTCGGCAACCGACCACCTGCTTCACACGCTCGAACACTCCACGGCGGGCGCATGGGGATGGCACTATCGGCTTCGTGACATCGTCGACTGCGCGACCGCATGGGGCCACGAGATCGACAGTGACCGGGTCGCTGAATTCGTTCGCGCGAGCAGTGACCATGGCGCGCTCGAGCTGCTGCTTTCCGCCGCACACGATCTGCGCACCGTGATCCCGGCAGCACGGGGCGATTCCTGGCGCGCTATCCGTCGCGTTGCCGTCGCACGGCTCGCGACGGCGGCAGTAGTGATGTCTCCCGCCGTCGCGCACCGGATGGCGCGGTTTGCCGGCGTGGCGGCCGAAGCATCGCCGCGGTTGGCCGGACGGCTGGGCGCCGCGTGGGGTCTTGCCCTCACGCGCTCTCTGCGACGATCATGGCGCTGGCATGCGCGTGCAGCCGTCACGGCTCTGGGTGTGGCGGCGACCGGATGCGCCGATCCGACTAACGCGAAGGCGTTGGCTACGCCTGCATTCCTGTTCGTCTCGGAGGTGGACGGCCGCAACCAGTTATTCCGGCTGCGCAATGACACCATCGCCCGGCTCACCGTCACCGGTGCCGACGAGATGGATCCGCACAGCGCCGCCGGTCGCGTCGTGTTCACATCATGGCGGGATGGAAACGCGGAGATCTATGTAGCAGACGAGGAGCTGACGACGCAGATGCGAATCACCACAAGTGCGGCCACCGACAATGAGCCCGCGCTCGATCCTACGGCTGCACGCGTCGCGTTCGTCAGCGCGAGGAGCGGGACGCCGAGACTGTGGCTCATGGATGCGGGTGGTGGCGTCGCAGAACTACTCGAGACGGGCTCGGATGGATACATCCCCGAACGCGCGCCGGTGTGGAGCCCGGACGGCTCGCGCATCGCGTTCACCTCCACGCGCACCGGCACAACACAGGTATTCGTCGTGCCGGCAGCAGGTGGAACAGCCGAGCAGTTGACGCACGAAGCCGCCGGTGCGCTTGACCCCGCGTGGGCACTGGGAGGCTCGTCGGTCGTTTACACGGCGCTCGGCGGTCCGGTGCGCCTTCGCGTCGTAGAGATCGCCACCGCGAGTACGCGGGATCTCGCCGTGGCCGACGATGCAGGCGGGCTGGGAGACGCAGCATGCGAAGGTTCGCTGTGTCTGGCGGTTCTCGCTCCGGACGGCACCGGGGGCGATATCATTCTCCTCGACGCGAGCCGAGGATTCGTGCATGCAGTGCTGGCTCGGCCGGAAGACGACCGACAGCCAGCACTCGTGCGGTGAGGTAGCGGGCATAAGGACCCGCGCAGCATTGCCCATCGGCGGCGTCATCCCCGTTCTTCCAGTGTCGTCATTCCGTCATCCAGTGTCGTCATTTCCGCGAAAGCGGGAATCCAGTTTCGCCTTCGCTCCTGGACGCGGGTCAACTCTCCTCATTAGACCATGACAGATCATGCCCTGAATAGTTCGTCCGGCCGGATCGCGCACGACCACGGCGAAGGGAACTGGTGGCAGAGCGTTCACCGCGCATTCGCGGAGTTTCTCTGGTTCCGCCTCGCTCTCTTTGCACTCATCACGCTGGCGACCGTCAACGAGCCGTTCAACCCTGTCTTTGCCGCTTCATTCGCGTTCATACTCACCGTGGTCGCCCTGCTTCTTCTGATCGTCCTTCTCTATACGACGATCAATCAGATGCGCCCTGTCGAGATCGTGGAAGCGGTGCACCATCTCACGCTGGCAGCTCGCGAGCGGCAACTGCCCCTCCTGCGCCGCACGCGGCGGCATCCGATCTCCCGCGCGACCGTGACGGTGCCGGTCCGCGTTGCGACTCACGGTTTTGTGACTCATCTGGATCTGCATGCGATCGGAACCTGCCTTGCCAGGGCGAAGGGCGAGGTGGAGATCGACCTGGCGGTGTCGACCGGGAGCTTTGTCGCGTTCGGCGACACGATCGCGTACATCGCCGCAGATCACAAGGAGGACGCCGACGCCCTCGTCGATCCCACGTGCACCGCGATCCGCCTGGAGCGCCAGCGGGATATCATGCTGGATCCAGCCTACGGCATAGAGCAACTGGAGACCATCGCGTGGACGTCGGTATCGACGTCCAAGTCCAACCCGGCGCCGGGACTGCTGACGATTCAGAGCCTGCGCGATCTGCTCGCACGCTGGGCGATCGAGCAGCAGCAACAGGCACCCGAACCGGATGGCGCAACCTGCCTGCCGGTTGTCTATCGCGACAACGTCATCCCGCGTCTCTTTGATGCACTCGAGACGTTGGCCGTTGTCTCCACCGAATCGATGCAGCACCAGAATTTCATCGAGGTGCTGCGGGTCTTCACGGTGATGTTCGGGCGTCTGCCCTCGGAACAGCAGGAGCGAGCCGAGGATCTCATACTTCGCGTCCTGCCCGGCCTGGGCGACCATGTTCTCACCGCCGAGCTCGATGCCGCGCTACGTGCTCTCGCCGGGGCGCTCGAACGCGCGTCGCGGCACGACACCGCCGCGGCGGTGGAAGCAGCACGCGCGAAGCTCGCGTCCACCATCGGGGAGCTTCACTCGCGATCCACGCGGGCGGAGGGCGGGAAGGGAACCCGCGCAGAGTGGCCGCGACAGTAATCCAACCGGCCAGTCACCGGCGGCGTTCCAGCGCGCCGCGGTCCCACCCCGCGAGCTCCGCGGCAGCCTCGTAGCTGCTCTCGAGAAATTGCAGCAGCGCCTGGTCGGGCGAGTTGGCCTTGCGGACCTCCTCATACGGTATCACGAACTCCGACAGCTCGCGACTGTAGTACGCACCACTCGGCCGTACGCCTGCCTTGGCGAGCCCGGCCGGCTCCGGATACGCGTACGCATAGAAGGCCGCTTCCTGCATCTGCGCACTCCCCGGCCAGAAGCCGACGCTTATCACCTCGTGCGAGTACGCCTCTCGCATCACCCAGTTCGCAACGTTCGGCGCACCACCCGGATGCTCCGGCGCAGGTCGCCCGGAGAAGCGCGTGAGCGCGAGATCGAAGCTCCCCCAGAAGAAATGTACGGGGCTCGATTTCCCTACGAAGCGACCGCGGAACTCCTTCAGGACACGGTCAGCCTGCACGAGCAGACGCCAGAAGCGATTCACGTACTCGGAGTCGTACGCCGAATGCTCGTTATCGGCTGCAAAAGGTATCGCGCGTTCGACCTCGACCGGACGCGCGAGCATCTCGACGTCGATGTTCAGGGCGTGCAGTACCGCCATGTACTCCGCATGGAACTCTGCCACCGACCGCGGAATCAACGGCAATGCGCGCCGCGCGCCCTGGCTCGTGCGCACGAGAAGGTTGTGATCCACGAAGTCGAAATCGACCGTGAACGTTCGGTCATCCACAGGCATGGGCGATGTCGTGAGCCCCCGGGAAGTCACGTAGAGTGGCACGTTCCACCAGTGGTTCTCCATCGGCGCCAGCGCCAGGCGGGTTTTCCCGATGATCTGCGTCCACATGTGCAGCGTGGCGCAACTCTCCTTCCATTCGCCGTACGGAAGGTGTGGCCAGGTGTCGGCGCTCCTGGAGTCACCCGTGCTGCGCGACTGGTTCATCTGATCCTCCTCTGACTCGCAGTCGAATCCGTGTAGACCCAACGCACCCGCCGCTGCTCAACGCGAGCGATCACGCTACGAGCGTTACAACATATGGCCAACTCCGGATTTCAAGGCAAGGATCAGGCAGGGATCAGGCAGGGATCAGGCAGGGATCAGCTTCCACGCTGCGTGATGACATACTGTCGCAACCGGGCACCCTGCTCCGACTGTTGCCCCGGGCGTGCTCCCCCTCCCCCCGGGGGTGGTATCACCAGCCCGATATGGCCATCGGGGCGGACCAGATACACGGCATTGCGCTGCAGTCCGGCCCGGCGCGCGCGCGGCCGCCATGGAAACACATGCACGGGCAGTCGATGCTGCTCACACACAGCGCATACATCCGGCATGACGTCGCCGTAGATGTGCACTTGCCAATCCAGCGATTCGAGCGGCGCGAAATTGTCGACGCCGTCGTCCTCCGGCTCCACCCATGGCAGACGGTCACCGCCTCGAATCCGTCCCGCCCGTCCCGCACTCAACGGGCTCGCCCGGTAATTGACGCTGGTCTGCGAGACAATGCGAAAGATGAATCGCCGGGCAGCAGGAAGCGCGAACAGGAGCGGAATCACTCGGGGTGCGATCACGAGCCGGAGCAGTCGCGCCATTGCACTCTCGCTGGTCACCGCTGTGAAGGCGCGATCGGTGGTCGCGACCAACCGCCGGGCGAATGCGATGCGCTCGGCCTCGTAGCTGTCCAGGATGCTGTAGACTGCGCGCCCCTGCAGGACGGCGGCGAGCTTCCATGCAAGGTTGATGGCGTCACCGATGCCGGTATTCATCCCCTGGCCGCCGACTGGACTGTGGATGTGTGCAGCGTCGCCCAGAAGAAACACGCGATCCTTGCGGAAGCGATCGGCTACACGATGGTGCACACGGTAGGTCGCGAACCAGTTCACGCGATCGACGTCGATGCGCATCCATGTGAGTACGCGTTTGCTGACATCGTTCCACGAGAGGTTCTCCTGCACGCGATCGGCGTCCTGGCGCACGGTGCCGACGAGCCGTGCGCGTCCGCCGCCCTTCAATGGAAACACGGCGAGAAAGTCGGTCGTATCGAGCGCAACATGCACCTCGCCGTTCAGCGCCGGCCCGCCGCCATCCACGTCCGCAACATGAAACACGTGCGCGTACGTGCCACCCTGAAAACCGATCTGTAACTTCTCGCGCACGGTGGAATGGGCGCCGTCACACCCGGCGAGAAATGCAGCCTCGCACGTCAGCACGCGATTCGGCTGTGCGAGACGTGCCACGACGCCGTGGGGTGTCTGTTCGCAATCGGTAAGCTCCGTCTGCCGCTCGATCGTTACACCAGCCTCGGCCAGACGATCGATCAGCAGACGCTCGTGCTCGTCCTGGGCGAAAAGCAGCGGGTAGGGAAACGGACTGACGCTCCGGCCCATGTCGTCGAACGCCGCGCGAGCCACTTTCTCACCGCGGACCCAGACGTTGACCGCCATTGCCCTGCGTGAACGTTCCACGACCTCGGCGGCAAGACCTGTCTGGCTGTACCACTCGAGGGTGCGCGCCTGCACCGCCACCGCGCGCGACGTCGTTGCCGGTGCCGTTGTCCTGTCAATGATCCTGACGCGCACGCCGAGACGGGTCAGCCACAGGCCCAGCACCAGGCCCGTCGGTCCAGCGCCGACGATGAGCACGTCGGTTTTCTGCACGGGAGACGCCAAGCCGCTTACGCTGCCGACCCGATTTGAAAGCAGCATTGCGGTCGATCCCCCCGGTCGCAGGTTTCGCGGACCGGTGCGCCGACGACCTCGCTCAGCAGGGACTCGACCGCGCGACACACCTCTGGCCGACGCGCCGTTGCCGCAGAGAGGGGACATCCGCACCCACGGATCGAAAGCGCGCCGCCACGCTGCTCAACCTGTGTGTCGCCCCCGAGCGAGTTGAGGAGCGCCGCGCCGGCTCGGACGCGCACCTCGAGAGCATCTTCGGCGCGGGGGCGCGGCACCCCGGCCGCCAGTCGCCGCCCGACAGCCTGCATCAGCTCGGCACTACGCTCGGACGCCATCTGCGCGGCCAACTCGTCGAGAAGCGCGCCCAGGACGGGCACATAGGCGCGTGAAAGCAACGCCTCGGCATCCGGGTGGATCTCGTACAGCGTAGCGGGCTTCCCCGGACCGTCAACCCGGCGCACCCCGTCCTGGCGAACGAGACCGTCGCGCTCCAGGGTGGACAGGTGCGACCGAACGGCGTTGTCCGTGAGCCCGACGAGTTCTGCCAGTTCGTCGACCGTCTGCGAGCCACGTCTCAGAAGGGCGACGATCTGCCCTCGCGTAGTATCGAAAAAACGCCTGCTGAGTCCGGCGACGGGCATTCCGAATCCCTCCCCCCCTTTGATGTGGGGGGAAATTACCGCATTGTCCGCGTTCTGTCAATTATTTACCATTATCACTTGACAAATAGTGGTCAACCGCATATCTATCCCCCGGCCACCCGGATCACCCGCAACTCATGCCCCGGGCAGGTCGCAGGGAAACCAGGAGTCGACCCATGGCACCGCCCTGGACGGATGACTGGCCCCTGAACGATCGATGGCAGGACAACCCGCTTCATGGAGAGATGATATGCAAGGAACCCTGATCGCCGTCGCCGCAACAACGATTTCGAT
This sequence comes from Gemmatimonadaceae bacterium, assembly GCA_050733695.1. Classification (GTDB taxonomy): domain Bacteria; phylum Gemmatimonadota; class Gemmatimonadetes; order Gemmatimonadales; family Gemmatimonadaceae; genus JBOHTO01. The sequence goes on from JBOHTO010000111.1 coordinate 51,441, forward strand.
GTCGCTCGTGCTCGCGGCGACTTCTGCGGGACAGACCGCCGAGTCGATGCCCACTGTCGCCGCGAACGCCGAGCTGGCCGCCGAGCTGGATGACGCCACCATCATTGCGATCTTCGATGCCGCCAACACTGCCGACATCGAAACCGGCGAGCTGGCGATGCAGCGCGGCGAGAGCAAGGAGGTTCGTGACTTCGGGGCAATGCTCGCGCGGGACCACCAGAATGTCCGCCAACAGGGCCGTGATCTGGCGAGGCGGCTCGGTGTGACTCCGACGCCACCTGCCGGCGACGCCCACGCGAAGGCACACGAGTTGGCGATGGCAGAGCTGCGCTCGCTGCACGGCACCGAGTTCGATCACGCCTTTCTGCAGCACGAGGTCGCGTTCCACAAGGCCGTCCTCGACGCGGTGAAGACGACGCTTCTGCCAGCGATCAGGAACGCCGAGATCAGGGATCTCGTGGTGAAGGTCGCGCCTGCATTCCAGGCCCATATGATGGCGGCGGAGAGCCTCGACAGGCGCCTCTACGGCGCATCGAAGTAATACGAACGTACACTCGATCGTGAACGCCACGACCGTTCAGCGATGCGGTCCGATCGAGTATCTCGATTCACTGTGAATCCGGAGAATTGATATGGGCGAAGCACAGTCCCCAATGTCGGGGCCGGATCTGACGAAGGGCGTCGCCTCGATTGACGTCCGCGAGGGCGAGCTCCTGCTCGGTCACGCGGACGGCGAGGCGGTGTTGCTCACTCGATGTCAGAATGAGCTGGTCGCGGTTGGCGGGCGGTGCCCGCACTACGGGGCTCCGCTCGTTGAGGGACTCGTGGTCGGTGACACGATAAGGTGTCCGTGGCATCACGCAGCCTTCAGCTTGCGCACCGGGAGTATGCTGCGTCCCCCGGCACTCGGAGACCTGCCGTGCTGGAACGTGGAAGAGCACGGGGGGCTGGCAGTGGTGGTGGGCAGGCAGACGCTCCCCGGCACTACCGGAAATGAGAGCGCGCGGGCGACGCACTCTGCCGCTCCCGAATCCGTGCTCATTCTCGGCGGCGGCGCCGCCGGTGCGTTCGCGGCCGAGACGCTCAGGCGGGAAGGCTACGAGCGCTCGATCACTGTCGTGGAAGCGGGACCATCGGCCCCGTACGACCGGCCCAACCTGTCGAAGGACTACCTCGCGGGCACCGCGGCGGAGGAATGGATCCCGCTTCGACCGAGCTCCTTTTATGCCGAGCATGACATCGAACTTCTCCTCGGAGTGCGTGCCATGGCGATCGATTCCGCTGCTCGGCGCGCATCCCTGAATGATGGGACGACGCGTGAGTTCGGGGCGCTTCTGATCGCGACGGGGGCGACGCCCGCAAGGCTCGACATTCCCGACCGCGGCCAGCGGATCCACTACCTGCGATCGCTCGCCGACAGTCGCGCGATCATTCAGGCGGCGACGATTGCAGAACGTGCGGTGGTGCTCGGCGCCAGCTTCATCGGACTCGAAGTTGCGGCAGCGCTTCGCACGCGGGGGCTGGAAGTCACCGTGGTCGGGCCGGAAGCACGACCACTCGAGCGCGTTCTGGGCTCCGAGCTCGGAGATTTCATCCGCGCACTGCACGAGGAACACGGAGTTGTATTCCGCCTCGGACAGACGGCCGTCGCGGTCAGCCGCACGAGTGTCACACTTCAGGACGGCGAGGAGCTCGACGCCGGCCTGGTGGTCGCCGGTATCGGAGTGAGGCCCGACACCGACATCGCGGACCGGGCGGGGGTGGTGACTGACCGCGGTATCCTCGTCAATGAGTATCTCGAGACAAGTGTACCCGGGATCTACGCCGCGGGCGATGTCGCGCGCTGGCCGGACCCCCGCACCGGGGAACTCGTGCGGATAGAGCACTGGGTTGTCGCCCAGCGTCAGGGCCAGACCGCTGCCCGGAACATGCTGGCTGCCCTGACCGGCGCGCGTGAGCGCTTCGATGCCGTTCCGTTCTTCTGGAGCCAGCACTATGACGTTGCAATCGCCTATGTGGGTCATGCCGCACGCTGGGATTCAGTACATGTGGAAGGGGACCTCGGAGCTCGGGACTGCTCCGTCACCTACCGCGATCGCGATCAGGTGGCAGCAGTCGCCACCATCTTCCGTGATCGTGAGAGCCTCGCCGCGGAGCTCGCTCTGGAGCGCCGCGCCGGGCATCCGGGAGGAACTCCTCCTCCGCGCATTCATGCGGCGACGCCAGCTTGAGTCCGGTGGTACCCGTGGTACCCGTGGTACCCGAGCTTCAGTGACGCTGCTTCGACTCAGGGAGACTCCGAACAATCATGCCGATCGCCAAGACCGCTGACATCGCTGACCACCGCATGGCTCACCCGCTGGAATGGAGCGGGCCGCGCCGAATCGGCGCCACCGCGCCGACGCTCGTAGAGAGTGTTGGCGAGCGCGGGACACCGGCCATCGACAAGACGGAGCTGATGTATCTGGTACGCCGCGAGCTCGAGTTGCTGCGAGAGGATCCGGATCGACCTGGACTTCAGAACACACCCGAGCGTGTGGCGAGTTCGCTCACGTGGCTGACGCGCGGGTACGAGCTGAGCGTGGAAGCTGTCGTCGGGGACGCGGTCTTCGAGGAGGCTCACGAGAGCATGGTGATGGTGCGAGACATCGAGCTGTACTCGATGTGCGAGCACCACATGCTTCCCTTCTTTGGGAGGGCGCACATTGCCTACATCCCGAATGGCAGGATCATCGGGTTGTCGAAACTACCGCGCATTGTGGAGGTCTTCGCACGCCGCCTCCAGGTGCAGGAGCGCCTCACCGAGCAGATCGCACAGGCCATCGAGGACGTGTTGCATCCAGGTGGCGTCGGCGTCGTGATCGAAGCAGCTCACCTGTGCATGATGATGCGCGGTGTCGAGAAACAGAACTCCAGGACGATCACCAGCGCCCTGCGCGGGAAGTTCAGCGATTGTCCGATGACCCGTGACGAGTTTCTGCGCCTCGCGCACGGGAGCGGCTGAGGTCGCGGGATTCGCCGACACATCTGGCCCTCTACCGTACGCGCATGCCGCGTGTCAGTCGGCCGCTCCGCGCGGTCCTCCTGGTGCGCCGCAGCTTTCACCAGGACATTGGGAGGGATGTACGTGCCGTACCGGGCATTCGGGTTCTGACTACCGGGCGTGATCGTCGCTCATACCGACGATGTCGCGCGTTTCACCTGGCCCGGAAGGCGCGGTGCCGATCGTGCGGAAGAGCATCTTGATGTTGCCGACTCGCAACTCGCTGCCACCGCGAATGATTTGCTCTGCCGAGACGCGCTCGCCGTTGACGTACGTTCCGTTCGTGGACCCCAGATCGAGGACGTGCCAGCTCTTCCCACGCAGGAACAGCGTCGCATGCGATCCGGAAATGCTGTTGTCGGAGAGCAGCACATCGTTGTGTTCTGCCCGGCCGATCTGGGCGACGGGCCGCTCGATACGGATGCGCCTCCCCCTGAGTACGCCCCCGTTCAGGATCTCGAGCGTGGCGAGAAGGACGAGATTGTCGTCGCGGCTCCGAGCACGCGCCGGACGCATTGCCGGGACTGAGGGAGTCGCATCGCCTTCCCTCGATGCTGCGCCGGTCCGCATACGGCCGATCGCGAGCGGAGCGGCGCGCAGTTCCGGTGCTGGCTCGTAGGAGGCCGCGGCCGCCTCGAACCTGAACTCCTCGGCACCCGTTCTGATCACGTCACCCCTGCCAAGCAGCTTCGTTTCGTCGATACGTGCGCCGTTGACGAAGACACCGTTGCTGCTCGTGTCGGTGACAGTGTAGCCCTGCAGACCCGGCGCAACGATCGCGTGCCGGCGCGAGACATCCTTGCTCGCGAGCGCGATACCGCACTCCGGATCGCGGCCGATCGTGAGACCGCCGTCCGGGATTCGAATGACCGAGCCATCTCGGAGTGCAATGAGACAGCCGCCGCTGTCGGCGGTTGGCTCCGCGGGAGCGAACTGCGCGAGGAGCAGGAGATCCTCGTCCGTGACGCCGGTAACATGCGCAGTGCTTCCGATAGACCGTACATCGCCGTATAGAATCGTCCGGCCGGCGGCACCGATGCGCCATCCGTGGTGGATCTCCCGCGGCTCGGTGCCAAGTGGCTCATCGTTTACGGTTACCGACGCGTCGAAGGAGGACCCGCCGCGGCGAACGGTGGTCGCATGCTCCGGCATCACGGTGAAGATGGCGACGGTGGAAACGCCCAGAAGTGCAGGGCAGGGGACCGTGTCATCACCGGAGCCGCCCAGACGCGTCTCCCCGATCGGCAGGGCATAGCGTTCACTGTCAATCACCAGAAAGGACATGGCATCCCGTTGACGACCGTGCACCGGATTCGTGACCACGGTGCGGGCCATCCCGTCTATTCATCGCGCGTGAACGCCGCGCCCCCTCCAATCACGAGCAGCTCCGGCATGACCTCGACATCCAGGCGGGAGATCGCCGACATTGACATGGTTCGTTCCATGCTGGAGGACGAGTACGACATCCTCGAGGAACTCGGCCGCGGCGGAATGGCCGTCGTGTACCGTGCGCTGGAGCGCGAGCTCGATCGTGAGGTCGCGATCAAGGTGCTCCCCTTCTCGATGGGGTTCGATGGTGGCTTCGTCGAACGCTTCCAGCGTGAAGCCCGAACCGCTGCCCGCCTCGAACATCCTCACATAATCCCGGTGTACAGGGTCGGTCGGACCGGGCAGGTGAGCTATTTCGTAATGAAGTTTGTGAGGGGTCAGGCACTCTCCGATCTTCTCCGGAAGCACGGTATGATCCCGGCAGCGCAGTTGCGCCGAATCCTGATGGAGACCGCTTCCGCACTTGGCTATGCCGCTGGACGTGGCGTCGTGCATCGCGATATCAAACCAGACAACATCATGCTGGAGGAAGACGGCCGCTGCGTGATCGCCGACTTTGGCATCGCACGCTCCGCATCGGATTCCAAGCTGACTTCGACCGGCATGTCGGTCGGAACGCCGCGCTACATGAGCCCGGAACAGGCGCGAGCAAAGGATATCGACGGTCGGAGCGACATCTACAGTCTGGGTATCGTAGGCTACGAATGCCTCGTGGGAATGACCCCGTTCGACGGCGACGATGCATTGGCGATCCTCATGGATCATATCAACGCTCCGCTTCCGCACCCCGTGCTTGGCTCCGCAGAGGATCGCGCTCTGTTTGAAGTCATCGAGCGCATGCTCGCCAAGCAGCCATCGGACCGTTTCCAAACCGCGGGAGACCTGATCGCTGCGCTGCATGCCACGCGCGTGGATTCCTCGACGTCACGCTCCGGCACAGTTGCCTCATTCTCCGTGGCACCCGGCCCGTCGTACGACATCCCGGTTCCTCCCCTCGTCGTTCCCGCGAAAGCGGGGATCCATTCTCCACTCACACCAACACGTCCCGGCCCGGCCGTACCCGGCGAACCCTGGCGCAGCCGTGGCGCAATCGCTACGGCGCTGCAAGGCGCCCGCGCGATCGTCGCACTGCACGGCCCGGAGGCGCGGCACGCCATGATGCGCGCGCGACGCTACATCGTGAACCGGAACCGGACCTTCTGGGTGACCTCTGCCGCAGCCAGCATTGCGTGCATCGTCCTGTACTACGGTTTGCATTTCGCGACGAAGCACCAGTCCCGCTGTCCGCAACCGGTAGCCGCCGCGGTATCTCCGGCGCCGGATGTCGCTGCTACGCCGCAGACGCCTGCGCGAACCCTGTCCCTGCTCGTCGACGCGATCGGAACACGCGGCGGCGGTTCGGAGCTGGACGTGTACTACGACGTCTGCGGGCTTGAACGCGGCACCAGCTATACCACTCGCGTCACCGTCGTCAAGAACGAGTCTGGGCTCAAGCGCATCTTCGGCCGCTCTGTCGACCCGATCATCGTGAGCTACGATGAGACGGCCGCCGGCCCTGCGACACGACGCCATCGCACGCTCGACGTCAGCGGAATGCCGGCCGGAGCGTACACCCTCGGCGTCAAAGTCACCAATAAAGAGGGACAGGTGCGCGAAAAGAACATCGAGTTCCAGGTGCTTGAGCACTGACAGCATTCTCGCCCCATGCTCTGGACCTGGCAGTCAGACAATGCATTCCCACTCCTGCGGGAATGAGGACGCCGGGGGGGGGCGGGGGGGTGGGTGGGTGGGGGGTGGGGGGGGGGGGGGG
>JBOHTO010000112.1:0-2456 GCA_050733695.1 Gemmatimonadaceae bacterium
TCTTGAATTCCCACTGGTCAGGCATTTCTTTAACCTCCAAGGGTCATCGCTGCGATTCGGCAGAGTATACGAACTCGGAAACGGCATGCTTGGGCGTCATTGCCGTCAAGGCGTTCGGCCTGGATGGGCCGCTGATGGCTATAAGCGGCCCGCCGTTCCCGCTGGGTGTCAGCCACCAGCCATCGCTCATTCCTGCCACATAACGTCTCGCCGATAAGCTGCGGGCGCCGAAGGCGACCGTCAGCTTCATCGGCTTGTTAGCCGGCGGCGCGAGAGTATCGAACGACGTGGTCGACCGCGAGACGGCGGCTGGTGGTGCGGGCCATCGCGCGCCCGAGAGCATCGGAGTAGCCCTTGATCTACTCCGCACCGCGGCGTCGCAGGAAGTCGACCATATCAGGCAAGTCGCTGCGAAGGGCGTAGGCCAGCGGTGTTGCGCCCTGTTCGTCCCGAGCGGAGATCGTCGCACCGGCGTCGAGCAGGATGGCCGCGCATTTGGTCCGATGCTTCATCGCCCGACCGCGATCGTCGCGTGTGCACAGGGCGTGGAGCAGGGTGGTACCCGCAGCGTCGGTGTAGTCGGGATCCAAACCTCCCCGCTCCAGCAGCAGGCGGAGCATGTCAGGCTGCTCCAAAAGGTATGACCGACAGCCGTTTGGCGTTGTCGGGACGCGAATGCCGGCGTCGAGCAGACGCGCGAGCAGATCGCGCTTCCCGCGTGTGCACACCGCCGTGAATACACCGCCACACCCGGCATAGGCTGATGTAGGGTCTGCCGTCAGACGGCGGACGACCTCATCGTCTTCGTCGAGCCAGACAAGGTCGTAGGGATCGAGCGTGCCGCCAAGCCCGACGAGCAGAGCGCGAATATCGGCGGTCCTCGCGGCATAGACGGCATTTCCCGCGGAATCGACGAAGCCATTCGGATCGGCGCCGTGAGCGAGCAGCAGTTCGACGAGTGGGCGATTGCCCGCCCTCGCCGCTGCATGCAGGGCTGCGCCGCGCGGCGACTCGTCGGCATCCGGCCACGTGGGATCGGCACCCCGCTCGAGTAGTAATTGGACGATGGCGTCGTGGCCGAATTGCGTGGCGGCCGACAGCGGACGCCGCATGTTCGGCCGTGAGTCGCGAATTCGTGACGGATCCTCCTCGAGCATTGTCCCGACACGGTCCTGATCACCGAGCGCCGCCGCGATAGTCAGGTCGTACGCGGCGCCGCGATTAAGGAGAAAACGTGCCGTGCCCGGGTCGCGCGGGTGCTGGCCGTCGCGGCGAGACCTCAGCCTGAATCGGGCGCTGTCCAACGCCACGCGCCAGGTCGGCCGCCGGAACCGGCACGCGCCGCCCCAGATCGCGATGTCGATAGGCTCGGAATGCTGAGGGGGATAGCTGGTAAACGTGGGCCGATCCGCGCCATACCGCGCGTGAATGTTGGCGCCTCTCTCGATCAATAGCGCCACAACCGGTCGCGAGCGACCCAGAACGGCACGATGGAGAGGCGTGGCGCCGTCGCGATCGCGCCGTTCGAGCTGCAAGGGATCTGCATCGAGCATCGCGCGGACGCGGCGGACGCGCCCCGCCTCCGCCGCCATGTGGATCGGAGGCTCGGTGTGTCGATCGGAATCAGTCATGTGGCCTGCCTCGCGTTGACTCGCTCCGCACAAACTGTGGGATATGTCTGCCGAGGATGTGCCCTCCGTCCGGCTAACGTCCGGCAATCATCTGCGAGGGATGCAACCTGAGCGAAGCGAGGGCGCGGCCTCGCAGCCTGCATTGCCTTGTTAGCCAGCGCCCAACCCGGAGTCTGTCAGCTCGCCCGCGCGAAGGCCTGTACCTCCCGGGCCAAGCGACCGCCCAAGCGATCGCGCTCCACATCGAGGTCGTACGCGGCCTGCAGATTCAGCCAGAACAGTTCCGACGTACCGAAGAATCGGGCCAACCGCAGCGCCGTGTCGGCGCTGATCGCCCGCTTCCCGTGAACGATCTCGTTGATCCGGCGGGCAGGAACATGAAGACGCTTCGCGAGCCGGTACTGCGTCAAGCCGAGCGGCTGGAGAAACTCGCCATCCAGCACCTCCCCTGGATGAACGGGCGGCAGCCGCCGCTTCGATCGTCGCGCCATAGACGTCTCCAGCTAGTGGTAGTCGACCAGCTCCACATCGTGCGCGTCGCCCGTCTCCCACCGAAAACAGAGACGCCACCGCGCGTTCACACGGATGCTCCACTGCCCGGCTCGATCACCGACCAGCTTCTCTAACCGGTTGCCCGGCGGCACTCGGAGATCCTCGAGCGACGTGGCCGCGTTCAACATCCGCAACTTGACAAGGCCAGCCCGTTGCGTGTCCGGCCCCCACCGCCGCACGAGTTCGCGGGCATATAGGCGCGCCGTGTCTCGGTCGCGGAAGCTCCGGATCACGTCGCATAATACCGTCTCGCGTTACTAACCGCAACCTCAA
>JBOHTO010000113.1:0-10371 GCA_050733695.1 Gemmatimonadaceae bacterium
ACCTGTGCGTGCGCGGCATGCCGACGACCGCCTCGTCGCGGATCCTCGAGGGCTTCAGGCCGCCGTACGACGCGACCGCCGTGGCTCGCCTGGAGTCGGCCGGCGCCGTCATCGTCGGCAAGACGAACTGCGACGAATTCGCGATGGGCTCGTCCACCGAGTTCAGCGCGTACGGCCCGGCGCGCAATCCCGTCGATCCGTCGCGCGTCCCCGGCGGGTCGTCCGGCGGCTCGGCTGGAGTCGTTGCGGCCGGTGTCGTGCGCGTCGCGCTCGGGTCGGAGACGGGTGGATCCGTGCGACAACCTGCGGCGTTCTGCGGGATCGTGGGCGTGAAACCGACGTACGGCCGGGTGAGTCGCCACGGTCTCGTCGCATTCGCCTCATCGCTCGACCAGATCGGCGTCTTCGGCAGGAGCGTCGACGACGCCGCCCTCGCCCTCGAGGTGATCGCTGGCAGCGATCCGCTCGACTCGACGAGCGCCGAGGTGGATGTACAGCGGTATCGCTCGAATGTGGCAGGGGCCGGAAGCGCGCGGCTGAACGGAATCGTGATCGGCCGGCCGCGCGAATACTTTCCCGATTCGCTCGACGCCCCCATCCGCGCGCGGTGCGCGCGCGTGCTGGACCTGCTCCACTCCCTGGGCGCGGAAGTGCGTGATGTGTCGCTCCCTCACACGGAGCTCGCCATCCCGGTGTACTATATCGTTGCGCCGGCGGAAGCATCATCCAACCTCGCGCGCTTCGACGGCGTGCGCTACGGACTGCGCATTGAAGGCGACGGCCTCGGCGAGATGTATCGCGCTACGCGGTCCGGCGGATTCGGTGCGGAGGTCACGCGTCGGATCCTGCTCGGCACGTACGTCCTCTCAGCCGGCTACTACGACGCCTACTACCTCAAGGCGCAGGCGGTGCGGGCCCTCATCGCCCGGGACTTCCGCAGGGTTTTCGACGGCGGAGTGCACGCGCTGTTCACACCCACCGCGCCCACGACGGCGTTCCCGCTTGGGGCCGTCTCCGAGCCGTACGAGATGTACCTGAGCGACATATTCACGGCGACCGCGAACCTCGCGGGTGTTCCAGCCATGTCGCTTCCCATCGGACGCCACGACGGGCTGCCGATAGGTGGGCAGATCATCGCCCCGCACTTCGAGGAGGCGCGCATGTTCGCCGTGGCGTACGCCCTGGAAGCAGCGCTCGGCGCCGAGGCGCACCGGTGACGAAGGCCGCCGAGCAGCGGGAGGAAAGCGCCGAACTCGGCGGTTTCGATGACCGGTACGAGATGGTCGTCGGACTCGAGGTGCACGTTCAGGTCACCACGCGCACAAAGGCCTTCTGCAACTGCTCCGCTGCTTTCGGCGCAGCACCCAACGTCAACGTCTGCCCTGTCTGCCTGGGACTCCCGGGCGCGCTGCCGGTTCTCAATGCGCGTGCCGTCGAACTCGCCGTCCGGGCGGCTCTCGCGCTCGAATGCGATGTGCATCTGTCGTCCGTATTCGCACGGAAGAACTACTTCTACCCGGATCTTCCCAAGGGATACCAGATTTCGCAGTACGACAGGCCGCTCGCGACCCGCGGAGGACTCGTGATCGGTGTCCGGCGCGACGGCAATCCGATCCGCATCGGGATCACCCGGGTGCACATGGAAGAGGATGCGGGCAAGTCGATCCACGATCGCTACCCGGGCGTAACCGCCATCGATCTGAATCGGGCCGGTGTACCGCTCATCGAGATCGTGAGCGAGCCGGATATGCGCTCGGCGCTCGAGGCTGGGGTCTACCTTCGCACTCTGCGCCAGCTCATCGAATACGCCGGCGTGAGCGACGTGAGCATGGAGGAGGGCAGTCTGCGGGTCGACGCCAACATCTCGGCGCGACCGCGCGGAGATACCGACCTCGGCACGAAGACCGAAGTCAAGAACATGAACTCCTTCTCCGCCGTCGAGCGCGCGCTGGCCGCAGAGTTCGCGCGCCAGTGCGCGCTGTTGGATGGGGGCGAGCCCGTCGTCCAGCAGACGATGCTATGGGATGGCGCGCGCGGCGAAGTGAGGCCCAGCCGGACGAAGGAGGGGAGCCACGATTACCGCTACTTCCCTGAGCCCGATCTCCCTCCGCTGGTCCTTGCGAGCGAATGGGTTGCAGAGGTCCGTCGCACCATTCCGGAACTTCCGGAGGCGCGTCGCGAACGCTTCGCAGCGGACTACGGGCTCGGCGAGTACGACGTCGAAGCGCTCACAGCCTCGTCGGCCCTCGCGGATTACTTCGAGGGGGTCGCGCGGCAGCACGGCGATGCCAAGAGCGCCGCGAACTGGGTGATGGGCGAGGTTCGTGCAGCGCTCAACGCGCGCGGACAGGAGATCGCCCACTTCAGCGTGCGTCCGGCAGACCTGGCGACGCTGCTGACGATGGTAACCCGCGGAGTGCTGAGTCACTCCGCTGCGAAGGTCGTGTTCGCCGAGATGGTGGATACCGGCGATCGTCCGGAGCAGATCGCCGAACGGCGCGGGCTCGTGCGTGTCGACGACGACGAAGCGTTGCGCGGGTGGATAGATGAAGTGATCGCGTCCAATCCCGTCGAGGCGAAACGATTCCTCGCAGGCGAGAGCAGACTTCAGGGAGTGCTGGTGGGCAAGGTCATGAAACTGTCGCGCGGACGCGCCGATCCCAAACTCGTCAATCAGTTGCTCGCGGAGCGCACCGGGACGTAGATGGGATCGCTGCGGGAAGCGGCGAAGCCGAGCTTCGATCCGGGCATCCCGAAGTGTTCGAGCGCGTACTCCGTGATCCGCTCCACTCCGCCCAGCCGCATTGCGTCGCGACGCACCTGCTTGGCGAGGCGCAACTGGTTCTCGCCCGCCGGGTCGAGCGCGAACGCGGCAGAGTCGCCCAGCCGGTTCAGCATGTCGATGATCAGGTCATAGGACCGCTCGACATAGGCACCGATGTCCTCATCGGCGAGATCCCACCGGCTCATCCCGGAAGCCGCCTGGAAAATGCGCTGCCAGGATTCGGTGTCGGTGACGTAGACCATTCCGCGGAAGATCCTGCGGTTCGTCTGCGTGCTGAAGATCGTAGGGCTGAGGATCCTGTCGAGATGTGCGTCGGAGTTCGTGTGGTCGAGCATTATCAGTTCGCGGGCGCGTCGGGCCACGCCTTCACCCAGGTGGGTCTCGAACCGGCTTTCCCAGTAGCTGTGGCCGAGGGCGACGGTGGTCGAGGTCACTGCGAGCTGGCGCGGCACGAAGTAGTTGTGTGCGACGACATCAGCCGCGAGGTGCGAGAGGTAGCCAAGTCCGAATGCGCGCAGGGAATCCGAGCGCGCGCGTTCGTGGATCTCGAGGCCCACGGTCCAGGAGTGACAGTGCCGCCCTGCCGGAGCGTATTTCTTCGCGATGCTGGTGTCGGCCGCGATCGAGCCGTAGAGAAAATCGTACGGGAAGGCGCGCAGCAGATCGGCAATGGGGCCCGGAAGGAGCGCGAGCGACTGCATCACGGCCTCACCGAGGAAGACGTGCGTTCCCGGTGTCCAGGCGTGGGCGGTAGCGGGGAAGAGCAGCAGCAGAACGCCCGCTGCGACCGCTGCGGACAGCAGTCGCGGCGGGCTTCCGCGGGCGCTGGCGGCCGCGCGCCATGCGAAGACCCCGACCTTCACAGTGCGCGCGCCCGGCCTGGCACGCGTTCAGACGCCCAGCTTTCGGCGCTTGCGGCGGATCGATCTCCGGAGATCGCGGAGCTCCGATTCGACCGTGTTGGCGATGGTCTCCTTCGCGGCGTCGATATACTCTCCCACGCTCTCCCGCGCCTCCTCCACGGGAACATGGTCCCACCAGTCTTCGGCCTGGTCTGCCATCCAGCGAGCGCCGCGCGCTCCGCGATTGCCCGCCCACCGTGCGCCCTCGAGTCCGGCGCCGCCGGCCCAGTTCGCGCCGCGGCCCGCGGCCCGGATGACCGGACTGATCGGGCGTCCCCGCGGACCCTGCCTCAGCAGCAGGGTGGTGCCGACCCCTATGGCGACACCGATCAGCGTCGCGGTGAGCAGATCGTACTGTTCCTCACGGTCCACTTCTGTCTCCGGGTCGCGGCCTGATGCGCGGGGTCGACCGCGCGTTCCTGGCCGTGATCTCACTGTCGTTCCCATCGAATGCCTCCTCGGCCTCGAGTGCGTCGTCGAGGGCTTCATCCCAGTCCTCGTCGTCCAGCATATCTGCATCCTCCGCGCCGTCCTGCAGGGCGGCGGCGCCGCCGCGAACCCCGCGGAGCGCGGAGGCGGTGGACACGAAGATATCCTCCGCCTCCTCCTGAATCATCCGCAGCAGCGAGTTCAGCTCTTCCACCCGCTGCTCCGTCGCGTCCATCGCCTTCTGCAACCGCTCGTTCGCCGAGGCCACCGTGCGGTTGACCTGTTGAACGTCAACCCGCAGCGAGGTCGTGATATAGTTCATATCATCGGCGATTGCGCTCGCACTCCGCATGAGCGGGTTCACGTCTCCGTACACCTTCTCGAGCAACCGGTTGATCTTGCCGTAGCTCTTCCGGAAGTTCCACGCCGCCGGCACCAGCGCCACCGTGAGTACGAGTAGCGCGACGGAAATGAGTCCGCTGGCGACACCGGTCACACGGTCGAACCAGGACGGATCGCTCCCGACCTCTCGCATGAGGACCGTGTCCGGAGGCACGGCCTGCAACAGCCACATTCCCGCGTTGGCGATCCACTCTGTCATTCACGTTCCGGCGATGAGGGTGCGGCCGCGCGGCGTGTACGGCACTTGCAAGGGAGAGGCCAGCCAGAGCGCGGCGCGCGGCGACAGATTCTCAGCCGTCCAGCTCGGGAGAGATGCCGAGCACGCGTGAAACCGGCATCGTGAACACGATGCCCGCCCCCGGCAGCTCCAGGTCGCCGCAGATCTCCTGAATGAGCGAGATCGCAGCCTCGACCTTCTCGTCATCGGCAACGCAGAAGAGCATCTGGTTGCCCGGCCGCGAGCGCGCTCCGAGCGAGCGCAGGCCGGCGAAGATGGGGACATCGGAACTCAGCACGCGGCCCATCCCCTTGCTGGCGATGATCGTTGCGCCCGTTATCCCTACTTCGACGAAACCGGCGAGGATGTCGTCCACCAGCTCTTCGTGGTTGATGACGGCGACAAGAAGCTGCATGCTCGACGCGTGAGGGTCCGACCGGCTATCGTACCCGGGGAGGGCACGATAGTCAAGCAATCGCGGCGCTTGACTCCAGGCCCATCACGATCGTCCATCGTTCGCGCTTCGCCTCCCACCACATCGCACGAGCATTCATGTCCGGACTGCAATTCATTGTCGAGGGCGGACGACGCCTCTCGGGCAGCATCCGCCCATCGGGCAACAAGAACGCCGCGCTCCCGATCGTTGCCGCCGCACTTCTCACCGAACATCCGGTAACCCTCGAGAACGTCCCGCGCATCCGCGACCTGGAGACCCTGGTCGACCTCGTGCGCACGCTGGACGTGGAAGCCGAGTGGCAGGGGCGGAACACGCTGCATATCCACGCGGCCACGATCAGGGCATCGGCGCTCGACCCCGAGCTCTGCGCCCGCATCCGCGCCTCGATACTGCTCGCGGGTCCATTGCTCGCACGGTGCGGCGGGCTCACGCTCCCGCCGCCGGGAGGTGACGTGATCGGCAGGCGGCGCGTGGACACGCACTTTCTTGCACTGGAGCAACTCGGAGCGACGTGCCGCTTCACCGACCGCTTCGAGCTGAGTGCTCACGCGCTCCGAGGTGCCGATGTCTTTCTCGATGAGCCGAGCGTGACGGCGACGGAGAACGCGATGACGGCCGCCGTTGCGGCGACGGGCACGACGATCCTGCGTAACGCGGCGAGCGAACCGCACGTTCAGGACCTCGCGCACTTTCTCATGGCGCTCGGCGCGCGGATCGCGGGGATTGGAACGAACACGCTCACCATACACGGCGGCGCAACGCTGGGGCCGGCGACGCACCGCATCGGCCCGGATCACATCGAGGTCGGCTCCTTCATCGGGCTCGCCGCGGTGACCGATTCCGAGATACGCATCGAGCGCGCGGGCATCGAGCATCTGCACGCGATCCGCATGGGATTCGAGCGACTCGGGGTCGTGTGCAGAGAGGAGGGCGAAGACCTGATAGTCCCCGCGGGACAGACGCGAACCATCCAGCCCGACCTGGGCGGGCACGTTCCCAAACTCGAGGACCAGCCCTGGCCTGCCTTCCCGGCCGATGTGATGTCGATCGCGATCGTCACTGCCACGCAGTGCGACGGCGTGATCCTGATGCACGAGAAGATGTTCGAGTCGCGGATGTTCTTCGTGGACAAGCTGGTCGCCATGGGAGCGCGCATTGTTCTGTGCGATCCGCATCGGGCGCTCGTCGTGGGCCCTTCGCGGCTGCGTGCTGCCACCGTCGAGTCACCCGATATCCGAGCGGGTATGGCCGTGCTCCTCGCCGCACTATGCGCGACGGGAACGAGCACCATCAACAACGTGGGACAGATCGAGCGCGGTTACGAACGCATCCATGAACGACTCAACGCGCTCGGAGCCAACATCGAGCGCGTGGACGAAGCGGCCAGGTGAAGGGGACGGTACGCGGACTGGCGCGAGGGAACGACGGGAGCACCGCACCGCGCGCCGAGATTCCGGCCGAACACATCGACGACCTCGCCGCCTGGGGGATCCGTGCTTTCACGACGCTGCGCAGGGCGGGCACCTTCGGCACGTCGGGAGTGGAGCCGGTCGGCGAGGTCATGTCGAGATGGCACGCCCTGCTCGACGCGCTCGCGAGCCAGGGACCGCGCTTTGCTACCGCCGGTCAGGTGCACGGCGACCGGGTGGTGGTGCACAACGGCGATTGGGAGGGATGGCTTCGCGTGCCCGCCGCCGACGGCCACGTCGCGCCGGCACGCGGCACCGGGATGGCCGTGACGGTGGCCGACTGCGTTCCGGTGTTCATCGCCCACCCTTCGGGAGCGGCGGCCCTGTTGCACTCCGGCTGGCGCGGAACGGCCGCGCGCATCGTGGAGCGGGCGATCGCTGCGCTGACAGCCCTCGACCTCGCGCCGGGGGATCTTCGCATCCACCTGGGACCGGCCATCTGCGGCGATTGCTACGAGGTGAGTCCCGATGTGCACGGGCGGCTCACCGGCCACAGCGTCTCCGGGCCGACCCGTGTGGACCTCCGCATGCTCATCGCCGACCACGCACGCGCGGCCGGTGTGCGCAGGATCGATATCTCGAACTGCTGCACCCTCTGCGACAACGAGCGCTTCTTCTCGCATCGCGCCGGTGACACGGGCCGCCAGCTCGGCGTGCTCATGGCCACGCAGTGACGCTGGCGCCGCTTCGAGCCAGTCGTCGTCCGGCGAGAACGGATTTGCGCTTTCGCGGGAATCCATGTCTCACGCTCTGCACCGGTTGACTCTCACGGGGTGACCATCTAGATTGATGATTGTCGCGTGGCGCTGGCCTCGCGTGGCTGGAGGTCGCGGACACGAATGTGGGGGAGGTTCCCCACATTTTTTTGTTCTTGTCGCCGACCTAGATTCGACGTGAAGGCAGGCCTGGAAGGCATTGTGGTTGCGGAACTTGACCGCCTCGATCTCGACTTCGTCGAGCTCCTGCAGCGGGGGACGCGAAACCGCTCCGTGCTGGATCTCAGGATCGATCGGCGCGACGGGTCGGCCGTCACAGTGGATGATTGTGCACGCGCTTCCCGGGCGATCGAGGCGAGGCTGGATGGGAGTGGGCTGGTCTCCGAGCGCTATGTGCTCGAAGTGTCGTCGCCGGGAATCGAGCGGCCGCTGCGGACTCCAGCCGATTGGCGGCGGTTCGTAGGCAGGCCGCTCAATGTTTTGAGCCAGGAGCTGGGTGGAAGGAGCGAGGTCGAGCTCCTGGCGGTGGAGGGAGAGCCGGGTTCGGAGCGCGTCACGGTGCGTACCGTGCGCGGGGAGGAGAAAACGATCGCGCTGGCCGCAGTCACCGAGGCGCGGCTGGCGTTTCACTGGAAACGGTAGGAGAGGTTAGCGATGGCCGGTTCGGTTGAGATACTCGCTGCGGTACGCGAGCTGACAAGCACGAAGCAGCTCGACCGCTCGGAGCTGCACGAACTTCTGCAGGACGGCATCTTTGCCGCCCTGGCCAAGAAGTACGGGCCAACGGTGCAGGCCGAGGTCGAGATCGACGAGGCCCGAGGCGCGATCCGGATTGTGATCCTGAGGACCGTCGTCGAGACGGTCGCGGACCCGACTCGGGAAGTGTCCCTCGACGAGGCGCGTTTCGAGAGCGAGGACTTCGAGCTGGGCGACATGATGGAGATTCCGGTCGATTTCGCAGACTTCGGCCGCACGGCTGTGCAGGCAGCGAAGCAGCGGATCATCCAGCGCGTTCGCGAGGGTGAGCGCACGCGCATTCGCGATGAGTTCGCCGATCGCGTGGGTGATCTGCTCTCTGGCGAAGTGCAGCAGATCGAGCGAGGAAAGCTGGTCGTCATGCTCAACCGCTTCCGCGAGGCGGAGGCGATCATTCCCTACCGGGAGCAGAACCATCGCGAGCACTTCCATCAGGGAGAGCCGATCCGCGCCGTTCTCAAGAGGGTCGAGGAAACGCCCAAGGGCCCGCGCCTCATCCTGAGCCGTGGAGACCCTCTGTTCGTTCAGGCCCTCTTCAAGCTGGAGGTCCCGGAGATCCAGCAGGGGATCGTCGAGATCAGGGCCTCCGCGCGCGAGGTGGGTACGCGCACCAAGATCGCCGTGTTCTCGCGAGACGACGCCATCGATCCGGTGGGTGCATGCGTGGGATTGAAGGGTTCGCGCGTGCAGGCGGTCGTGAATGAGCTCGGGAACGAGCGGATCGACATTGTGCCATGGTCGCCCGACCCGGAGCGATTCGCGCGGCTGGCGCTGGCGCCGGCGCGCGTCGCACGCGTTTTCAGCGACGAGGCATCGCGCACGATTCAGGCGGTCGTGGATGAGGACCAGCTCTCGCTCGCGATCGGCAGGAACGGACAGAACGTGCGGCTGGCTTCGGAACTCACCGAGTGGAAGATCGAGCTCTACTCCAGTCGCGAGTGGCTGGAGCGCGGGGGGGGTGGGGAATCGCCGCTATTCGCGCCGCTGCCGGAAGAGAGCGACGCGTCGGTGGACGTCCCGCTTGCAGAGATTGACGGCATGCCTCCCGCCACGGTGGCCGTGCTGGAGGCAGGCGGCTATCGAACGCTCAACGACATCTTCGACCTCGAGCGCGAGGACTTTCTCCGTCTGCCCGGCATGACGAGTGCGGAGACGGATCGCATTCTCGAGATTCTCGACGAACTGACGGAGGAAGGTGGTGCGGCCGAGAGTCAGCCGGAGCGCCAGTCGCAGGCGGCTACGGACGAATCGGCCGTGGTTGAATCGGCTGCGGTTGAATCGGCTGCGGTTGAATCGGCGGTGTCAGATTCGGCGGCCGCGGCCGCAACGACGGAGGATGCGTCGACGGACAAGGTTGGGGGCGGAAAGGCCCCGGCTTCGTAGGAATGCAACCGGGAGCCGAACGTCGACTTCTCGGGCTTGTCGGGCTCGGCGTGCGCGGTCGCCTCGCGGTGGTGGGAGTCCAGCAGGTGCGGGCGGCCGCGCAGAAGGGTAAGCTCCGTTTTGCCGTGGTTGCGCCCGACGCATCGCGGCACAGTCTGTACAAGGTCGTACCGCTGCTTTCGGCGCGGCGCATCAGATTCGTGAAGGGGCCCTCCGCCGCGGCGCTGGGCGCGGCGGCCGGACGGGAAACGACGGCGGTTGTCGGAATCCTCGACAGCCAGTTGGCCCGGGGCATCCGGGACATTGTGGACGCGGACTCTCGCGGAGTCCTCCAGGAGGTTGGGTCTTGAGCAAGCTTCGAGTGCACGACATGGCGGGCGAGTTCGGCGTTTCCAGCGACGATGTCATCACGATTCTGCGTCAGATGGAAGTGCCTGTGCGCAGCCATCTCAGTCCGCTCAGCGACGACCAGGTCGCGCGCGTAAGGGCACGCTGGGAGAGGGAAAAGCGGGCCCGCGCCGACAAGCCGGCGGCGGCTCCGAGCCGTCGTCGCCGCGGCGCGGCGAAGCCCGCTGCCGGGGAGTCGACGTCCAGGGCGAAGACGAAGGCGCCCGACGTGGCACGCGCAGCCCCCGCCGAGGACGATCAGCCGTCCGTCCGGCGGCGCCGTCGCCGTCCGGCAGCAGAAGTTGCCGCCGCGCAGGAAGCTGCTGAACTGGCGACTGCTGAAAAGGCGACAGCAGTGGCGAAGGCTGCGGCCGACGCCGCGCCGGCGGATTCGGCGCGCGCCGCGGAGGACAGCGAGGCTTCTGCGCCGCGTCCTGTGCGGCGTCGCGCCGGCGCGCGCCCTTCAGG
>JBOHTO010000114.1:0-8156 GCA_050733695.1 Gemmatimonadaceae bacterium
CCGCAGCGCCGGCCGCCCCACCTGACTCCGCACCGGACGCGCTCTGCTGAGCGTACATCGACTGCCCCGCCTCGCCATACACGCGCGTCAGCTCTTCCTGTGCGGCGCGGATCTCGGCGACATCGTCGCCCTTGAGCGCCTTGCGTGAACGCTCGATCGCGCCTTCGAGCCTGCTCTTGTGCTCCGCGGACAGCTTCTCGGACCACTCCTTCGAGTTCTTCTCCACCTCGTACGTCATGCTGTCGAGCCGGTTGCGAAGGTCGATCTCCTCGCGCCGCTGCTTGTCCTCCGACGCATGCTGCTCGGCGTCCTTGACCATGCGGTCGATCTCGCCTTCCGAGAGTCCGCTCGAAGCCTCGATCCGGATCTTCTGCTCCTTGCCCGTCGTCTTGTCCTTCGCGGTTACGTGCAGGATGCCGTTCGCATCTATGTCGAAGGTGACCTCGACCTGCGGCACACCGCGCGGAGCGGGTGGAATCCCCGAGAGCTGGAACTTGCCGATCGTCTTGTTGTACTGCGCCAGCTCGCGCTCGCCCTGCAGCACGTGGATCTCGACCGTGGACTGATTGTCATCCGCGGTGGAGAACACCTCGGTCTTTTTCGTCGGGATCGTCGTGTTCCGCGCGATGAGCACGGTCGTGACACCGCCCAGCGTCTCGATGCCGAGCGAGAGCGGTGTGACGTCCAGCAGCAGCACGTCCTTCTGCTCACCGGTGAGCACAGCGCCCTGGATCGCCGCGCCGATCGCGACGACCTCGTCCGGATTCACACCCTTGTTGGGCTCCTTGCCGAAGAACTTCTTCACGACCTCCTGCACCTTGGGGATGCGCGTCGAGCCGCCGACGAGAATCACCTCGTCGATCTCGCTCGGCTTGAGTGACGCATCCTTGAGTGCCTGCTCCATGGGCGGGATCGTGCGCTGGATCAGATCGTCCACGAGCTGCTCGAACTTCGCGCGCGAGAGCGAGATGTTGAGGTGCTTGGGACCGCTCTGGTCGGCGGTGATGAAGGGGAGGTTGATGTCGGTCGACTGCGTGGTCGAGAGCTCCATCTTCGCCTTCTCCGCCGCCTCCTTGAGGCGCTGCAGCGCCATGGGGTCCTTCGAGAGGTCGATCGCCTGCTCCTTCCGGAACTCGGCGACGAGCCAGTCGATCACGCGCTGGTCGAAGTCGTCGCCACCGAGGTGCGTATCGCCGTTCGTGGACTTCACCTCGAACTGGCGCGAGCCCTCGACGTCGTACAGCTCGAGCACGGAGATGTCGTAGGTTCCTCCGCCGAGGTCGAAGACGGCTATCTTCTCATCCTTCTTCTTGTCGAGGCCGTATGCGAGAGCCGCGGCCGTGGGCTCATTGATGATGCGGAGGACGTCGAGACCGGCGATCTTGCCGGCGTCCTTGGTCGCCTGGCGCTGCGAGTCGTTGAAGTACGCGGGCACGGTGACGACGGCCTTGGAGACCGAATGTCCGAGGTAGTCCTCGGCCGTCTGCCGCATCTTCTGCAGGATCATCGCGGAGATCTCGGGCGGCGTGTATCGTTTGCCCTGGACCTCGACCGTCGCGACCTCGTTCTGGCCGGCGACGACCCTGTACGGAACGCGCTTGGACTCGTCCTGGACCTCACCCACCTTGCGGCCCATGAAGCGCTTGATGGAGAAGACAGTGTTGTGCGGGTTCGTCACCGCCTGACGCTTGGCGATCTGCCCGACCAGGCGCTCGCCGTCCTTGGTGAAGCCGACCACCGAAGGTGTCACGCGTCCGCCTTCCGCGTTGGGGATCACGACCGGGTCACCGCCCTCCATGACCGCGACTACCGAGTTCGTCGTGCCCAGATCGATTCCGATTACCTTGTCCGCCATTGCGACCTCAACGAGATATTGGTGACGCGGGGGGCCGAGCCGCCCGCAGAGAGCAGGGAAGTGGGAAGCAAGTGAGGGGCCGCTGTGGCTTGCCACATTGGCAGAGGTGTCCGAAGCGCGGTCGGGGTGACGGCGCCGCGGCGTCCGGCGCGACAACGAGGGAGGCTGGGCAATGATTCCCCTGAGCGACGACAATCCCACGCTGCGCATGCCCTTCGTCACCTGGCTGATCCTGGGCGGGATCGTGGCGACGTGGGTCCTCTTTCAGGGCGCCGGCTTCGATGAGCCCGCCCTCCTGGCGAGTGTCTGCAATCTCGGCATGGTCCCCGGCGAGCTGACGGGCGGGGCACCCATCGGGAGCGGTATTCGCATGGGTCCGGAGATGGCCTGCTTGATCGACAGCGAGCCGGTGAATCTCCTGACGCCGGTCACGTCCATGTTCCTGCACGGGAGCTGGAGCCATCTCATCGGGAACGCGCTCTTCCTCTGGGTGTTCGGCAACAACGTCGAGGACAGCATGGGTCGGGTTCGGTTTCCCATCTTCTACCTGCTGTGCGGCTTGGCGGCCGCGGCGGCGCACGTGGTCGTGCAGCCCTCCTCGCCCGTGCCGACGGTGGGTGCCTCGGGGGCGATATCGGGCGTGCTCGGCGCGTATCTCGTGCTGTACCCGCGGGTGCGCGTGAACATGCTGTTCATCTTCGTGATCTTCTTCAAGGTGATTCCGCTGCCGGCGTGGCTGGTGCTCATCTGGTGGTTCGCGTGGCAGGTGATCGCAGGACTACCCGAGCTCACGCAGGTAGCCGAGAGTGCTTCCGGAGGAGTGGCGGTATGGGCGCACGTGGGAGGATTCGTCGCGGGCGCGGTGCTCGTGAAACTGTTCGAGAACGACCGGCTCGTGGACACGCGCACGGCGATCCGGCACCAGCTCCACCCTGAGCATCCGTGATGCGGTGGCGCCGGGGCGATGGGCCCGCGACCGATGACAGCCGCCCGCGGTTCGACATCCCGCGACCAGAGCAACTTCAGTGGCTCCTCGACGCGCCGCTCCCGCTCGGATTACGCTCGCTGCCGGCACTCCGCGCCTTTCATCGCGATATCTTCCTCGACGCCGTCGACGGTTCGCTGGCTGCGCGCGGCATCACCTGCCGCTTTCGCATCGGCGCGGACGACCGCCGGCATCTCACACTGGACGTTGGCATGCCCGCCGGCTCGGCGATGCCGGCGACACGCATGCGCTGCGGCGCGCGTGTTCCGGAGGCCGACCTCTGGACGGCACTCGATGCGGATAACGAACCGGCGCGCCGGCTGCGCGGCCTGATCGATCCGGCCCAGCTCGAGGTGGTGCTGCAGGTCGAGACGGAACGGAATATCCGGCAGACCATCGACGGCTGGCTGCGCAGGCCGCGCTTCGAGTTCGACTATGACCAGTGCGTCGTGCGGGATGCCGGTCTGTCGCGCTCATTTCGCCAGCTCTCCATTCGGCGAATCCGCACCGGCGGTCGCAGCCTGGAGCAGATCGCGCGCGGGGTGCAGGAGATGCATGCGCTTCACCCCGTGGTCGCCGACACGCGCGAGCGCGCGCAGCTCCTGCTCAAGTGGATGCAGCACGAGGCCGAAGCCCTGGCGAGCAGCGCCAGCCGGGTCGTCGTGCTCATCGGCCAGGACGATGATCGGATCGCGCTGCACGTTGAGGGTGCCACGGCTCGGCTGCCCATGCAGGACGGAAGCGGCGAGAGCGTGTGCCGTGAGCTCATGCGGCGGACGTTCGGCGCGGATGTGGAGAACGTGCTCCTCGTGGGCACGGCCCCTCCACGAGACCGTCGGCCGATGCTGGAGGTCTGGCTCGCACCGCACGCCGAGGCGCAGCGCCCGAACGACGGCACGCTCCCCACGCCCGGCGCGATCGAGTGGATGTCGGTGCGCCGCGCCGCCTCGCTCGCGGATGCTTCCGGCGTCGGCGACGAGGTGACGTCGGCGGCGCTGCGAATCCTGGCGCGCTCCGTCGTGCGCGACGCGCGACTAGCCGGTGGACGCACCCGGCAGTCGGGCGAGATGCCTGCGGCCGCGAGCGGCGGCTCCGCGGCCAGGGTGCCTGACACAGTGGGTGATCCCCCGGATCGTGTTCGCCGTCCGGTGAGTTCGCAGCTCATCGGAGCCGAGGAGAGCCAGCTCGATTTCGACGGGCGCGTGCTCGCGCTGGCCGAGGATCCAGAGATCCCCTTGCTCGAGCGTCTCCGATTTCTCGCGATCACCGGCAGCAACCTCGATGAACTGTTCATGGTTCGCGTGGGTGCGCTGAAGGCGGCCGGAGTGGAGCCGGCCGGCGAAGTCCTCGATGATGGTGACGGGCTTGCGCCGGCCGAGCGGCTCGACGCCATCGCGCGGCTCGTACCCGGAATCGTGGCGCGGCAGGAGCGCTACTGGGAGCAATGCCGCGCCGATCTGGCTGCGCATGGCATCGCGGTGCTCGCCTGGGCCGATCTCGACGCGCCGCAACGGGCAGAGCTGCGCGAGTATTTCCGCGAGGACATCCTGCCGCTGCTCACGCCTCTGGCGATAACGCTGAGCGCCGGCCACCCGTTTCCGTTGCTGCCACACCTCTCGCTCTCGGTCGCGGTCACCATCCTGGACGACGCCGGTGAGGCCGCTCATCTGGCTCAGATAGAAGTACCGGCCTCGCTGCCGCGGTTCGTCCACATGCAGGCCGGTCACGCTGTGGTCCCTGTCGAGGAGGTGATCCGCGCTAATCTGGAGCAACTCTATCCGAACGTGCGACTGGAACACGCGCATCTCTTTCGCGTAACGCGCCGAGCCGAAGTCCGACCGTTGAAACGCGCGGGGGCGCGATTGCTCGAAACCGTCGAGGAGGCGGCAGGGCGACGGTCGGGGGGGGGAGGGGGGGGCAGTGCAGTCGTGCGCATCGAGGTGGAGCGTGACATGCCACAACTGCTGCGCGACCTGCTGATCCGCGAACTGCAGCGCGAGCAGAGTGCGACCGCGAGCCCGCTGGGTGCGAGCGATATCCATGAAGTGGGCAGTCTGCTCGATCTCGGTGCGCTGCACGAGTTGGCCGGGCTGGATCTGCCCCGGTTACGATTTCCGCCGTTCCGCGGCCGTTCGCCGCTCGATGGAGAGCGCCGCATATTCGACGTGCTGCGCGAGGGTGACGTCCTCGTGCATCATCCCTACGACGACTTCGGGGAGACCGTGCTGCGCTTCTTCGCGGAAGCGGCGGACGATCCGGCGGTCGTGTCGCTGAAGCTCACCCTCTACCGCGCCGGCAAGCGCTCTCCGGTGGTGGACGCGCTTATCCGCGCAGCGAATGCGGGCAAGGACGTTGCCGTCTTCGTCGAGCTCAAGGCCCGCTTCGACGAGGAGCACAACGTGCGCTGGGCAAGGCAGCTCCAGCAGGCCGGTATCCACGTGGTGTACGGGCTTCCCGGGTTGAAGACGCACGCCAAGGTGGCGCTGGTGATTCGCCGCGAGGATGACCGACTGCGCCAGTACGTGCACATAGGCACCGGCAACTACAACGCCGACACGGCACGGCAGTACACGGATCTCGGCCTGCTCTCGGCGAGCGAACTGCTCGGTACGGACGTCGCCGATCTCTTCAACGAGATCACCGGGTCATCGCTCGGCCCGCGACGAACGCCGCGCGGCTGCCTGGTGGCGCCGCGTCACCTGCTGCCCGGGCTCCTGAGTCGCATCGCGCGCGAGGTGGAACACGCGAAGGCGGGACGCGGCGGCCGGATCAGGGCGAAGATGAACGGACTGTCGGACGCCGAAGTCGTGCGCGCCCTGTACGACGCCTCGGGAGCCGGGGTGGAGATCGACCTGATCGTGCGGGGGATCTGCACCCTCCGGCCGGGCGTCCCCGGACTGTCGGAACGCATTCGCGTCGTGAGCTGTCTGGGCCGCTTTCTGGAACATGCGCGCATAGTGCATTTCGGCAACGGTGGCGATCCGGAGTACTTCATCGGTTCGGCCGACTGGCGGCGCCGCAACCTGCGCCGCCGCGTGGAACTGCTCGCACCGGTGACCGACGCCGCATGCCGCGGCCGGCTCGACCGACTGCTCGATCTGGAAGTGCACGATCCAGCCGCGTGGGAACTGGGGCCGGACTGTACCTGGCGCCGTCGCGTGCGCGCAGCCGGCGCCGTTACCGCGCAGGAGTTGTTGTTGCGGGGGCTGTAAGCTCCTCGCGCCGCCGCGCGCGAACGCTCACGCGCCTTCGCGGCACGGCTCGATGAACGCGCGCCGGAGCGAGCCGGCATCGTTGATCGTCTCGTAGAACTCATCGAAGTATGACCGGGCGCGCTGCGCGTTCCGGCGCTCGAGTGAGGGAACAGAATCGTACAGTGCATGAATCGCCTGCCGCTGCTCGTTGAATCGCGCGACGATCGGCGCCCACTGCGCCAGTGTGCGACAGTTGCCGCGGTACGCCCTTTCGCGTACGGAGGAGATGCCCACGCGCGGGTCAGCCGTGGCGTAATGCGCGTCCACCGCCCCGGCGAAATCGAAGTCGTACGGCACGGCGATCGGCATGCGGCCGGGAATGCCCAGGAGCACCATGTTGTGGAGGCCCGCCACCGACCAGTCGGTGTTGCCGATCATGTAGAGGAAGGCGCCGGTCAGAGCCATCGCATCCGGATCGAGATCGGCGAAGGCGCCACCCATCACGTCCAGGATCTCGCCGTCGTAGCGCTGCGCCATCTCGTCGTCGTCCTCGAGCAGGATCCCGTAGTGCGTGTCGCTGCCGCCGTCGCCGGCGTCCGCATACGTGACACGGGCGAGCCGAGCGCGAAAGCCGTGAGGCGACAGAAGATTGTAGATGCGGTACATCAGGTACTCCTGCAGCACGTACTGTTCGTAACGGCCGTCGTCGCGACAGTGCGTGACGAGCTTGACGGCGCGTTGTCCGCGGAAGGCGGTTCCCTTCACGCTGTCGCTCTCGAAGTTGATCCGGAGGGGAGGGAACGAGCAGTTGCGGCGCGCGCGCCGCCAGATACCGCGCGTTCTCGCCTCGGCGGCAATGGTTACGGGTGCCTCTCCGGTTCCGGAATAGCGCACGACAGCCGGATGGTACCGCGCGTCAGTCGAGTCGCGGTCGCGCGTGAGCGTGCGCAGGTCGGCCGTGAGCATGAGCGCGACGATTTCCTGCGACTCGAAGATCCTCACAGGGCGGTCCGTGCTGTCCTGGGCCCGCGCAGACGTCGCGGCAGCCGCCGTGCCCGCGAAGAGCGCGAGTGAGGCGCGCGCAAGGACGCACCAGCGCAGCGTTGTCATGGAAGCCTCTGGTCGATGGTTCAGCTTGATTGTTCAGCGGCTACCGGAGTTCCACGCCGAGCACGTGCGGCGCCCCGGTCGCGCGGATTGCCTCACTCAGCGCCTGCCCGGTGACGCCATCGGTGAGGGCGATGCCGTATTCCACCGTGTGGGTACCGTCCGACTCGTGCACCACTCCCCCGGGACGCCATGCGGAGAGCTGCTCGCGCAGGACAAGTTCGACGTCCCGCTTCGCCGCCTGTGCGTCCGTCGTGCGAACGCGGAGCAGCGTATCGACGGCGGAAACCGGCTCCTCGTCGAGATCCGGCGCTGCGCGTCGTCGTCGGCGCCAAGCCCGGTCCGCGAGCGCATCGAGTTGCTCGGGCGACATCGACTTGAGCAGCTCATTGTCCACCCTGGCGACGAAGCTCCCGGTCCGATTCGCGATCGCCAGCGTGCGTTCGAGCCGGCGCTGCGCTCGCGTTCCCTCGAGCGCGGCGGGCGAATGGCCAAAGTCCGTGTACCAGAGCCAGAGCACGAGCGCGCTGAAGAGCACGGAGAGCACGACCGCAACGCTCACCTGAACTCCGGCGGCAATGCCGAGTGCAGTGGCGAAGAAAATGAATACGGCGTCCTTGCTGTCCTCGAGCGTGTTGCGAAAGCGCACCGCGGCCACGATGCCGGCCAGGCTGAACGCGAGCGCGAGGCTGTTCTTCACCAGCATCACGACACCCGCGACGATCACCGGGAGCATGATGAGAGTCTGCACGACCGACTGGCGATAGCCCTTCTTCTGCCGCGTGAGGATGTACAGCCACGCGACCGGCAGGGCGAGCAGGCCGGCGGCGACCATCGCGAGCGCGGCGTCGAGCGCGACATGGCGGGGGAAGACGGCCGTGCCTGCGTCACGGAGGATCTGCAGTGGCCCATTGCCGCTCGCGTCGCCGCTGCCGGCAACGGTGCCGGCGGTCGCGGCGAGCGGTGACTGAGGCTCGATCGCTGCGAGTCGCGCGCGTGCCGGCAGCCAGCGCCA
>JBOHTO010000115.1:0-8037 GCA_050733695.1 Gemmatimonadaceae bacterium
CGGGGTCAGGTCTTGTTTTGCAACATCCAACTGTTGCGAGGTCAGATCCTGTCTTGCCCGCTTCACATAGCGGATGGCAAGCCGCGAACGGCGAACGCTGGAAGCAGCGCGTGGCCTCGACATACCATCGCTCTCCAGCGTTCTCCATCGCTCTCCGCCGTTCACCATTGTTCACCACCGTCCTCGCTGCAACCGGTCCTACATCGTCGGGCCGAGGAACACCGCGTTCGCGAACAGCGGAAGCAGCCCGCGCCACAGGTCACGGAAGTTGGGATCGCCCGCGAAACCGATCACGCGTCCATTGCCCACGCCCTCGGTCCACAGGTAAGGAGTTCCCGCAAGCCGCGCGGGAACCTCGGGCCAGAGATAGCCCGACAGGCGCAACCGGTTCTCCGGCGCGTAGCGAATCACGAGCTCGCCGGGCCGCACATCAGGTGGGGTTGTGAATACGAGGTCCGAGAACACGAGCACCGGCAACTCCCGCGTATTCACGCCCGCGAGGAGCGGCGAGAGCGTATCGGCTATAGCCCGGACGATCGCGCCCGGTACGCGAGCGGGAAGCGGTGCGCCCGGGTCACCGTCAGCTCGCACCGTGTCGCTCCGCAGCCGTATCCGGGCAAGATCACTGTCCTCGTCCGCGATCCACTCCATCGCGCGCTCGATGGCTATCAGGATGCCACCCGCGCGCACCCAGTCCGCGATGCGCGCTGAACCCGATTCGCCCAGCTCTCGCTGCATCGCGGTCGAGGAGACCGACGGCACCACGAGCACGTCAAAGTCAGCGAGCGCACCGCCGCGCACCGCACCGACATCGAGTTTGGTCACTGGGTAGCGCAGCCGCTGGTCGAAGGCGTACCAGGCAAAGCCGAATGAGTTGCCCGAGACCGGAGCGCCGCCGAGCAGCGCTACACGAGGCGCGTTCACCGGCTGCACGCTGTTGCTCCCGAGGTCGGTTCCCTCGTCCACGCCCGCGGATCCGAGCGCAACAACGCGCGCATTGGTTTCTCCGGCGCGGCGGCGCACGAGTTCGTGGACGCCGCTGTCGTTCGCCGCCACGCGGACCACGAAGGCACCGTGAGGGAAAGCGTTCCCGCCGACCCGGAACGAGCGCGGTGCGTGCCAGACGCGTACGCTGTCCCTCAACAGTAACGCGAGCAACGCCATGGACGGCTCGCTCCCCGGCTCGAATGCGTATCCGTACCGCGCGGGCGCGCCTAGTTCGGCGATATCGCGCGAATCTGCCGGCCAGACGACGGAGTCGCTCAACGAGACAATCTCGCCGCCACCCACCGCGCCGCGCGTCCACCATGCCTGCACGCGATAGGTGAAGGGAAGCGACCACGCCGTGAGATCGTAGAAGCGATCCGACTCGCCGGTGCGGCGGCTCTCGAGCTCTTCCGCAATGAACGAGGAGTCGAGTTCCGCGTTCGGCTCGAGTATCGCCCGCGCGAGACGCCCCTGCGGCTGGGCGAGATCCACGAGCCAGCCGCCCCGCTCCAGCCGCGCCGACCCGGCGCGCTCGCCGCCGTAGGGCATCGCATCGCGCAACTCCGTGCCCGGCTCCAGCCGGCGAATGCGGATCCCGTTCTCGAGCAGGCGTCGGGCGAGTGTGTCGGCTCTTCCCTGCCCGCCGCGCGCGATCACGACCGTGCGCATGGCGGCGCGCTCTCCATCCGTGATCGCCGAGCGCCGAAAGTCGAGATACGAGCGCACTCGCTCGCGTGCACGCAGCGCCGAGGTCGTCAGCGTCGCCCATGCGGCCGTGTAATGGTGGTGAGCCGCCTCTCGCAAGGTGAGGATCGTGCCGTCGTCGCGGCGGATTGCCCCCCCACGGCTCGACGCCTGCTCGTACGTCATTCCGACGGCTCCGGTCAGGATCGGCCATGACACGCCGTAACCAGGGTAGAACTCGTCGTATCCCTCGCGGCGGAAGTACGACCATCCGAACTCGTCGAACGCTGTGGCATTGGCCGCGGCGTAGATGTCCCACCAGCGGATGATGCTCTCGTCCACGTTGGCGTTCACCGGCTCCATGGGCGGCGCGAAGAAGTACGTCGAGTTGGAGCCCATCTCGTGCAGATCGACGCCGACGTGGGGGTGCCAGCGGCGAAAGGTCGCGACCCGGCCGCGCGTTTCGGGGTGCGAGAGTATGAACCAGTCGCGGTTGAGATCGAAGTAGTAATGGCTCGTCCGTGCGCCCGGCCAGCTCCCCTGATGGATCATGGCGTCGGGGTGCACCGGCACGCCGAGCGCGCCCCGCATGCGCGTGACGTCCTGCACGTGCCGCTCGTGACCGTCGGGATTCTGCACGGGGTCGATGAGTACGACCACACTGTCGAGGATCATACGCGTTTCCGCGTCGCTTCCAGCGGCGAGCTGATACAGCAGTGCCAGCGACGCCTCCGTACCCGACGCCTCGTTGCCGTGCACCGTATACCCGAGCCACGCGATCGCCGGCACGCGGCCGGCTGCCGCGTCGAGCTCCGCCGCCGGAATGCCGAGCGGCTCGCCGATGCGATTCGCGTCTGCCCGGATCTCGTCGATGCGCGCCTGGTTCGCCTCGCTCGTCACCACGGCGAGCATGAGCTCCCGACCTTCGAAGGTCAGCGCGACGGTGTCGAGCCGCACGCGCGGACTGATCTCCGCCAGCCGTTCCGCGTAGCGGAGTATCGCATGGTGCGGCGTGAACCACTCCCCGATGTCGTGCCCGAGGGCGGCGCCAGGCGTGGGGATCGCCGGGTCGTACGCGCTTGCCGGCGCGCCTCCCGAGAAGGAATGCTGGGCGGTGGCGTGCATCGGCGTGGTGGCCAGCGAGCCCAGGAGGGCCAGGAGGGCGAACACGACGAGGAATGGGCGGACAGCGAGCTGCAACTGACCGGCATTTGCTGGTGTCGCCTTGCGGGTCACGCGATCTCTCCGGTAGACGGGGTGGGGGGTGGGGGGTGGGGGGGTGGGGGGGCGCGGAGAAGATGACCCGGTGTGCCCATCGGCGACAGACCCAACGCGAGAGGCCGGTCCATGATGGACCGGCCTCCCGTTCGCGCGTTCTTGACGCGCGCCTTGCTGCCGGCCGCAGCCGGAATCGCGGCGTGCTACAGAGCGCGCAGCACCAGCGCGGTCACCGCGGCGGTCACGGCCACAAGGCCCGTGACGGCGGCGACCGCTACGATCGGAGAGACGACGAACTCGCGCGCGTACCAGGGCGAGATCACCTGTGGAACCGACTGCGGCAGCGCTTCCATGATGCGGGCCTGAACGTGCGCGGGTGTCCGCAGATGCCGGCGGCGATCGGTCTCGGCGGTGATCTGCCGCCAGAGCTCCACATCCTTGGCCATGTCACCGCGGCGGACCGCGGCCTCGGGGAGATCCCCGTCCAGCCAGGCATTGATCAAGTCGATGTTCCTCTTTCCGCCGATGGGAACTTCCCGATCGGCCATTGGCTGCGCATCCGAAGTCTTCCGCGACCGGTAGGAGTCGCCGTCGGTGGAGCCGCCCTGAACGTCGAAGTCGTTATGCATTAGGCGTACTTCTCCTCGAGTAGAACCTGGAGCGCTTCGCGCGCGCGGTGGACGCGCATCTTCAGTGCCCCGACCGTTGTTCCCAGCAGATCAGCCATCTCCTCGTACGATCGTCCTTCCACATGCTTCATCACGAACGCCTCGCGCAGCGACGGAGCGAGCGATCCCAGTGCCCTGTCGAGGTCAGTCCTCAGCTCCGTTCTGTCGAGGTCCTCCTCCGGAGTCGCAAATCCCGAGGGCTGATCGTCCTCATCATAGCTCAGGTGTGTGCGCCGGATGTTCTTGAGCCAATCCTTGCAGCCATTGGCGACGATCCTGAACACCCAGGCGTCAAAACGCCCGCGGACCTCGGCCAGATGCTGATACGCCTTGATGAAAGACGTCTGCAGGATGTCCTCCGCGACATCCGGACTGCCAGTCATGCACAACGCATGGCGGTAAAGCGGATCGCTGTAGCGAGTGACCAGTGTCCCGAACGCATCGCGGTTTCCGGCGAGCACCCGATTGATCAGGACCTGATCGGCTTCCATCTGTTCGATGGGGGTAGCCGTGGCCGTCGTCTTCACGGGGTCAGGATAACGCGTTTTCCGCGGTCTGGACAGCCCCGGATGCACCGGAACCGGTTGGACGAGGGTGGCCACGTGGAATGGACGACAGTACGAATCACGAGGTAACGCGGCGACGGCGATGTCATCGGGGGAATGCGCCCCACCCCAACTGCCTCACATCCGCACCGTGTTCATCGAGGCGAGGTGGCGGAAGCCGAACGGTACCGCCTGCGCTCGGTTCCACGCCGGTTACCGGCGAGGAATCCACCTCGGCCAGTGCCTCCAGCACACCTCTTACAACGCCGCATGGAACGCCAGCGGCTCCGAGAAGCGCCAGCCATTCCGTGGCATCCCTCGTACCAAGCCGCGCGGCGAGGGCGGTGACGAGCCTCTCTCGATGGGCGAGCCGTCCGGCGTTGGTGGCAAGCTCCGGGTCCCGGCCCAGCTCATCGAGTGCGAGCGCCCGGGCGCATGACTTCCACTGCACGTCGCTCCCGACGGCAACGACGATCGGCCGATCCGCGGCTTCGAAGAGCTGATAGGGGACCAGATTCGGGTGCGCGTTCCCCCACCTCGCCGGCTCGCGCCCCGTGACGAGAGCGTTCTGCGCGACGTTGACGAGGGCTGCGACGGCGCTGCGAGAGAGAGAGATGTGCAGATGGCGCACGGTCAAGTCCAGTTCGCCACGCCTGCCTGCCCGTCCGCGGGCAACTAGAGCGGCGAGAATTGCGATCGCTGCGTCCTTGCCGGCAATCACATCGGCGAAGGCAACGCCCGCCTTCATTGGCGCGCCCCCCGCCTCGCCCGTCACCGCCATCCATCCGCATTCGCCCTGGATTACCGCGTCGTAGCCGAGTCTCGGGTCGTGCTCCCCGAAACCGGATATCGTGCACCAGATGAGGCCGGGATTATCCGCCAGCAGGCGAGCAGGGTCGAGCCCGCGGCGCGCGAACGTGTCCGGCCGAAAGTTGTCGACGACGACGTCCGCCGTCGCGATGAGCCCGGCTACCAGTTCTCGGTCGCGCGGATCGTCGAGATCGGCGGCGAGGCCGAGCTTGTTTCGGTTGACGCTCAGAAAGTACGCGCTCTGGCCGCCCGGATCGAAGGGCGGCCCCCAACCGCGCGTCTCGTCACCCCCGCCCGGACGTTCGATCTTGATCACGTCGGCCCCGAGGTCGCCGAGCATCATTGTGGCGAGAGGGCCCGCGAGAATGCGTGAAAGATCGACGACTCTGGTCTTGCTAAGCATATACTGACGTGTTAGTGGCCGTGTTATGGCTTTATCCGAAAAAGCATCCGATTCCAGCACGCCGCCGTTGATGCCGCACCGGCCGGCGATAGGACTTGCCTGCCACGACTTGCGCACCACCGGGATGATCATATACTTGCGGCCATTCGGCCAGCGCCTCGAACCGACGCCCGACACTACTGCCCCGCCCCCCTAACGGAGAAGCCATTTGCCAGCGAAGTACAGCGCGCACGAGGCGGACCGCGCAAACACCGTCGCGGAAGTGACGGCCCGCGCGCAGCAGATCAGCCAGGACGCGGGAGCAAGGATGGCATCGGCGATGGGAGACGTCCTGGCCGCCGCCACCGGGCTCGCCGGATTTGCTGTCGAGAGTGCGCGGGATCTTGTCCAGTTCATGGTCCGTCGCGGCCAGATGAGCCAGGAGGAAGCCGACCGGCTGATGCGCGACGCCGAACACGCTTCGCGGGGAAGGCGGGCCAGGGCGCGCGATGCGAGGTACGCGGCCATCCCTTCTCCTGCGCAGAGATCGCCGACACCATCGCACACGCCGAAGGGCAGGGCACCGGCCAGAACCCCGGAAAGGGCGGCGCCCTCTACGGGCGCAGGCAGGACCGCCGGGTCAGAGGTCCGAGCAGGAAAGCGTGGCGCGAAGAAGGCCTCTGCAGGGAAGACCACTGCGAAGAGCGCCGGCACCAGGAAAGCCGGCACCAGGAAAGCCGGCACCAGGAAAGCCGGCGCCAGGAAAGCCAGCACGAAGAAGAGCCCAGCCGCCTCCAGAGCGAAGCGATCCGCCCGAACTCGGCCGAAACGGAAATAGCCACTGATAGCCCGTCTGTGCTTCTGTCCGGACTTTCGGTCTCGTCACGGGCGTTCCGCGGCGAGCCATTCCAGAAATTCGCGAATCGTTTCCGGGTCAGGTGCCGCGTACTCCGCGGCTGTCCCCAAATCCGTTCCCATTTCGCTGCCGGTCACGCGGACCGTTACCGCCGCCGCCCCTCGTTCGCGCAGCGAGCGAAAGGCGTCCTCGTCGGTTCTGTCGTCGCCGATGAAGACGAGTGAGGCACCGCGCGCCAGCCCACCCAGCCGTTCAGCGAGTGCGAGCACGGCGGTCCCCTTGTGAACGTCGACAGGAGGGCGCACCTCGAAGATCGCCTTGCCCTCGGTCATCACCAGTCCGTGCCTCCGCACGATGTCGTCCACGGTGGCCCGCAGCCGCGGCACAACCCCCGGATCCGCGAGCCGGTAGTGCACGCTCAACGTCCAGACCTTGTTCTCCGCGATCACACCCTCGACCGGCGCGGTCTGCGAAGCGATCGCCGCGTACGTCCGCGCGAGTGCGCTACGGAATGGCTCCACTCCGGGATCGACAGCATTCTCACCATCCGGCGATACCACCTCGCAGCCATGGTTTCCGATCACCCAGACGTTGGCGACCGCTACCATTCGCCTGGCATCGGAGGCCGAGCGACCCGACACCAGCGCAACGATCACCCCGTCGTGGGCCGCGAGCGCGGCAACGGCGCGCCGCGTTTCGGGGGGAACGACGGCCTCTTCCGGGCGCGAGGTGATGGGGGCCAGGGTGCCGTCGACATCGAGCATCACGAGAAGCGGCGTGCCGTCGAGGCGGCTGCGCAGGGCGCCACCTGCCGGCATCAGGGCCGTCATACAGCGGCGCGCGACTGCTCGGTCATCAGCCGCGACGCGCGCGACAGGATGCCGTCCATCCAGTCGAAGATCGTGGAGCGTAGCAGATCCTCGCGCATCCGGCGCATCCGGCGCATCCGCTCGTCCGCCGGCATCTCGAGCGCGCTGCGAACCCCGTCCGCGAAGCCATCGAGGTTGAACGGATTGATGAGCACAGCGCCCTGGATCTCTTCGGCCGCGCCCGTAAAGCGGCTGAGCACGAGGACGCCGCGCTCGTCCAACTGGCACGCGATGAACTCCTTGGCCACGAGGTTCATTCCATCCTGCAGCGACGAGACGAGGCAGATGTCCGCCGCCCGATACACGCCCGCGAGCAGGCTCGCATCGATGTTCTCGTTTATGAGAACGATCGGAGTCCAGCTCGCCGTGGAAAAGCGATCGTTGATTCCGAGCGCGAGGGCGACCACCTCCTCCTCGAGCGCCTGGTATGCCGGGATGTCGGAGCGGGATGGCGTGGCCACGAAGATGAAGCTTACGCGCTCTCGCTGTTCCGGATGCTCTGTCCACAGGAGATCGAGCGCCTTCAATCTTTCCGGGATCCCCTTGGTATAGTCCATCCGGTCCACGCACACACCAAGCTGGCGCCCGCCGGAAGCATAGCGTTGCCGCAGCGTCGCGACGCGCGCCTCGCTCTCCTCGCTCGCCGCCAGACCCTCGAAGGTGCGGACGTCGATGCTTATCGGAAACGCATCGGCGTGGATCACCCGCCCGCCGTAGGTCACCGTGAGCTGCTCCGGGTTGACGCGTGCCTCGGGCACGAAGTTGGCCACGCAGTCCATGAAATTGATCGCGTATCGCTCCGTATGGAACTCTATCATGTCATTGCCGAGGAGGCCGCGGAGCAGGCCGTCGTGCACGCCGGTGGGAAGCAACCGGAGCAGGTCCGCAGGCGGGAATGGTATGTGCCAGAACTGGTGAATGAAGAGCGAAGGGCAGAGCGCGCGCAGCATGGCGGGGACGAGGGCGAAGTGGTAGTCCTGGATCCATACCATCGTGCGATCGTCGCCCCCCCCAACCC
>JBOHTO010000116.1:0-3093 GCA_050733695.1 Gemmatimonadaceae bacterium
GACGCGCACGACGCGCCTGTGGCAACACCCGCCGCCGCCGCCGCCCCCGCGGCGATGCGCGGAGCCAGCGCCCCTCCCATTCCGGCGCCAAGGGCGGCGTCCGCCATCGCGCGCAGAAATCCTCGCCGGTCAGTCTCCACCAGGATAGCATGGCGCCGATGAGTCCGATCGGCAAGGTTGCGTTCCTGCGAAGGGAGCTTCGATCTGCAGCGTGGGAATCCGGGGCGGACCGGCTCGATCGATGGCCTCAACCCTCGTACAGATCATCGGGCGCGGCCAGCTCGACCAGGAAGCTCGCGATCCGCTGCGTGAGTGCCGTGAAATAGCGCTCACCCTTTGCGACGGTCGCAGCCGCGGGATCGCCAATGCCGGTGTCGCCGGTGACCTTCGTCCACTCGCGCGGCGCCCACGCCCAGCCCTCGCTGAGCGCCTTCGGCCTGAAGGTTCGAGCCCTTCCCGTACCCGCCTCGGACAGCGGCAATACGAGATCCGGCACGAGATGCATGAGCAGGCTCGTCTCCAGCTCGCCAGCGTGGTCGCCGGGCTCTTCGAAATATTCATGCGCCGGAAGCGCGCGAAACCAGTCCAGTCCGCAGACGAACACCCCGTGCATACCGACCAGCTCCCGGATGATCGGCTTGAAATCGTTGCCGCCGTGCCCGTTGAGGAGCACGAGCCGGCGTATGCCTGCCGAGGACAGCGACGCCACGACATCGCGCAGCACGGCGAGCTGCGTACTCGGATTCATGTTGATCGTGAGCGCGATGTCGAGCTGAGTCGTGTTCACCCCGAACGGAACGGCGGGAAGCACGACGGCTCGACAGCCAACCTCCCAGGCGAGCCGTGCCGATTCCGCCGCAATCCGTTCGGTCTGAATGATGTCGGTGCCGTATGGCAGATGAAGATTGTGCGCTTCCGTCGCGCCCCACGGGAGTACGGCCACGACGTACGCCGTCTCACGCACCGTCTTCCATGGCGTCTCGGCGAGGATCCAGGGTCGAGTCATGCGGGGAAGCTCCGACCGCGGCAATCGCGCGTCAATGGCGAAGCGGTACTTCAGTACTTCGCGACCGCCGGATCCACTTCCTCGCTCCAGCGCGTGATGCCGCCGGTCACGTTCCACACTCGTCGGAAGCCGGCGTCGATGAGCTGTTGCGCGGCCTTCATGCTCCGGCTCCCCGCCTTGCAGTGAATCACGATGTCACGATCGCGATCGAGCGATGCGATCGCTTCCGGGAATGTCCCCAGCGGAATGAGACGCGCACCTGGAATCCGCGCGATCTCCCACTCGAAGGGCTCGCGCACATCGATGAGGTCGAAGTCGTCCCCCCGCGCCATGCGCCCGGCGAGTTCCGCCGGTGGGAGATGCCCCACGGGATCGGGCCCGCTGGCCGCTGCCGAAGGCGTGATCCCGCAGAACTGCTCGTAGTCGATGAGCTTCGTGATCTCGCCTGTCCCGCACGCCGGGCATTCGGAATCGCGACGCACCGTCACGGTGCGAAACGACATTCTCAGCGCGTCGACGAGCAGCAGTCGCCCTGCGAGCGATGTGCCCGCACCAAGAATGAGCTTGACCGCTTCGGTCGCCTGAATCGTCCCGATCAGCCCGGGCAGCACGCCCAGCACACCACCCTCTGCGCAGCTCGGAACAAGCCCCGGAGGTGGCGGCTGGCGGAAGAGGCAGCGATAGCACGGGCCATGCTCCGTGGCAAAGACGGAGGCCTGCCCCTCGAACCTGAAGATGCTCCCGTACACGTTCGGCTTGCCGAGCAGCACACACGCATCGTTGACCAGATAGCGCGTCGGGAAATTGTCGGTCCCATCCACGATCATGTCGTAGTCGCGTGCGATCTCCAGGGCGTTCTTCGATGTGAACGGTGTCTCGTACGTCTCCAGTTGAACGTGCGGGTTCACGTCGGCGATCCGCTCGCGCGCGGACGTGATCTTGGGACGCCCGACGTCCTTCGTTCCGTGGATGACCTGCCGCTGCAGGTTGGTGAGGTCCACCACATCGAAGTCGACAAGGCCGAGCGTTCCCACGCCGGCCGCCGCGAGATACAGCGCGGTTGGTGAACCGAGTCCGCCGGCGCCGATCATGAGTACACGGGCGGCCTTGAGCCGGCGCTGTCCCTCGAGCCCGACGTCGGGCAGCATGAGATGTCTGCTGTACCGCAGGATCTCCTCGTTCGTGAGCTCGGGCAGATCGTCCGTGCCGGCGTCCGCCCGTTCCTCGTGCAGCGTGGTCGCCATTCGCGTCAGCCTCCCGCGATCGCGGGGACGATTGTCACTTCGTCGCCATCAGTGAGCGGCACATTGAATCCGCCGTTGAAGCGGATGTCGTCATCGTTCACGTAGAAAGTGACGAACGGGTACGGATTGCCGGCCTCGTC
The DNA here is from genome assembly GCA_050733695.1 of Gemmatimonadaceae bacterium. Lineage (GTDB taxonomy): Bacteria > Gemmatimonadota > Gemmatimonadetes > Gemmatimonadales > Gemmatimonadaceae > JBOHTO01. The sequence goes on from JBOHTO010000116.1 coordinate 2,391, forward strand.
GCGCAGCCGCGGCGCGAGCGACGGGTAGCGGCGGGCAACATCGGACACGACATCGCCCAGCGTGCCGCCATTCGCTTCGAGGGTCCTGTTGCCGCCGGTGAGGTTGGCTAGAACGGTAGGAAGATTCAGGGTAACGGCCATGTGACCTCCTGTGGTTGAAATATGGCTAAACGGATGCAAGGAGGATATCGCGCACGGCCACACCTCCATCGACTGCAAGACCGGGCGTGCCGCAGCGGTCGATGAACGTCTCGGCCTCAACTCCAACCGCCTGCCACGCACGTCGCATTGCCTCAGCCACGGCGCGTGCGCGGGATCGATCGGTGATGGCGAGCACAGTCGAACCGGAGCCGCTGAGCGTCGCCCCAATGGCGCCGGCGCTCACGGCAGCCGACGTCACTTCGTCGTAACCCCGGATCAGCGAACGGCGATGGGGAACGTGCAGAACGTCATCGAGAGCTGCTTCCAGAAGGCGTTCGTCACCGGTCTCGAGCCCGCGCACGAGCGCCGCCCCGCGCGCGGCGGCGATCGTTGCCACCCCGTGCGTGACCATGCGTGGCAGCACCGAGCGCGCGGCCGCCGTGGACGTCATGAATCCAGGCGTCGCAAGAACGAACGCGAGCCGGCGATGCACCGGCAGCGGCGACGCGATCAGTTCCGAGCCCGACGTGCGGACGCAGAGAACCGCGCCGCCGTGTACGGC
>JBOHTO010000117.1:0-6808 GCA_050733695.1 Gemmatimonadaceae bacterium
ATGCAGCACATCACATCACGTCACATGAACTGGGAGAAAGTCCATGACCCGCTTTTCGCGTCTCGCGCTGTCAATTCTCGCTGGCACGGTGGCAGTCGCCGCCTGTCGCGATCCGGAGCCACCGGCGCCACCGCCCGCGCCTGTCATCAATGAGGACAGCATCGCACGGGAGCAGGCACGCCGCGATTCCATTGCGCGCGCCGAGCAGATGCGCCGTGACTCGATCGCGAACCTCGAGCGCATGCGCCGCGACAGCATTGCGGCTGCCGAGGGCCGCCGCGCGGGCCTCCGCAACAGCATGACCGCCACGATCTATTTCGATTTCGATGAGTCGAGCATCGACGACCAGGCGCGCGCGACGCTGGAGTCCAAGCTGCCGATCCTGAACGCCAACGCGGGACTTCGGATCCGCGTTGCGGGCCACACCGACGAACGTGGGTCGGACGAATACAACCTCGCGCTGGGGCAGCGGCGCGCTGCCTCCGCCAAGCGGTTCCTCGTGCAGCGCGGAATCGCTGAATCGCGGATCGAGACCGTGAGCTTCGGGGAGGAGCGGCCGGCCATGACCGGATCCGATGAGTCGGCCTATGCGCAGAACCGCCGCGCGGAGTTCGAGATCATCTCGGGCGCAGACAACCTCATGCTGCCACAGTGACGCACTGGTTACATCGCATCGCTCCGGTCGCCGTCATGGCGACCGGAGCATGCTTTGCGACCCGGGAAGATGTCCGGGTGCTGCAGAACGACATCGGGATCGTCCGCGCCGAGATCGCCGAGTCGGACTCGCTGCGCCGTGTTCGGATCGACTCGGTGATAAGCATGCTCGCGCGCGTGAGCGATTCACTGAGCGCGATGAACTGGCGCTTCACGACTTTCCAGGGCGAATCGCGCGAGGAGATGTTCTCGCTGGGCCAGCAGTTGATCCAGATCCAGGAACTCACGGGCCAGAGTCAGCGACGCCTGCAGGAGTTGCGCGCATCGCTGGAGGAGAGGAGCAGAATGGCCGCGGCCGAGGCGGCCGCCCAGGCCGCTGCCGCGCAGCAGATGGGACCGGCTGCCCCCGGTCCCGACAGCACGGCAGCCCCTCCCGGCGCAGCTGCCCCAGGTGCCCCGCCGCTCGGGTCGCCGGCCGGGCCGGGACCCAACGAGCTCTTACAGTTGGCGCTCGAGCAGCTCCGCCGCGGCAGCGCGTCCACGGCTAGGGTCGCGCTGGAGGACCTGCTCACGAAGTACCCCGATGCCGACATCGCCGGCGACGCGCAGTTCTATATTGCGGAGTCGTACGCGCAGGAGCAGCAGGCCGCCGCGGCGGACTCTGCCTATGCCCTGGTGCTCGAGCGGTATCCGGAATCCACCCGCGCACCCACGGCACTTTACAAGCGGGCACTTCTCGCCCGGGATGCGGGTAGGATGCCGGAGGCGCGGGCGATGCTGGACGAGGTCGTCCGGCTCTATCCTCGCTCCGATGAGGCAGTGCTCGCTCGCGACATCCTCCGCACGCCGCAATAAGCGCGTCCGAGGACGCGACCAGCGGGAGCCCGCAGATGGCGCAGAAGGCCAATCAGGAGATGCCGTTCCTCGATCATCTCGAGGAGCTGCGCGGGCGCATGATCTGGATTCTGGGCGCCCTCGCTGTAGGTGTCGGCATCGCGTTCACTCTCATTGTTGGGGGGGTGGACGTGATCGGGATACTCATGCAGCCGATCGAGCCGCTGCTGCTGGGACAGAAGCTCGTCTACACGCATCCGAGCGATCCGTTCTGGATCGTCATGACGGCGTCCTTCGCCATCGGCTCGATGTTCGCCCTGCCCGTCATCCTGTATCAGGTGTGGGCGTTCCTTTCGCCCGCGCTGTACTCGCATGAGAAGCGCGTCGTCATCCCGGTCATCTTCGGCGCCACGCTGCTCTTCCTCGCGGGCGCGGCCCTGTCGTTCTACGTCATCCTTCCGTTCACGCTCCGCTTCCTGCTGGGCTTCCAGACCGAGTCGCTCGCTCCCATGATCACGGTGCGCGACTATTTCGGGTTCGCGATCAGCATGTCGCTCGCGCTGGGCGCCATCTTCGAGCTGCCGATCGCGATCGTCGCGCTCACGGCGCTCGGACTGGTGACGCCACAGTTGCTCAACAAGTATCGCAGGCACGCTGCCGTGCTGTGCATCGTGGCCGCGGCGTTCATCACGCCGGGGGCCGACCCCACATCGCTCTTCGTGATGACCATCCCGCTGTATCTCCTTTTTGAGGTGAGCGTGGGACTGTCGGTTCTGGTGTACCGCCGCAAGCTCAAGCGCGCCGCGGCAACGGCCGCCGCCGAGGAGGCGGAACAGTCGGAGGCTCGCGCGTGAGACGGCTCGTTCTCGCGTTGCGCATGCTGCTCCTGGCGCTGCCTGCCGTCGCGGCGGCGGCTGTCGGTGCGGCCGGCCAGCAGACGGACACCGTGAGGGTGCCCGCGCCCGGCCGCGAAGCGGGCGACACGGCGGCGGTCGATACCACGGAGAAGCCCCTCGTCCAGTGGCTGGAGCCCGACTCGATCATGTCCGCTCTGCTGGCCCGCGACGACTACATGAAGACACGTTACCAGGCTGAGACGGTCGTGTTCGACGCGCGCGGCAACACGATCCTCCTGCGTGGCGATGCCGCCGTGCAGCGCGGGTCCAGCATCCTGGTCAGTGACACGATCATCTACAACGACTCCACACAGATCGTGTACGCAAACGGCGACACGAGCGTGCTGCGCGACCCCGGTCGTGGCGAGGACGACCTGGTTGCGGCGCGAATCATCTACGACCTCCAGCTCAAGCGCGGACTCGTCACGGACGTGCGAACATCCGTCCAGAGCGGAGAACGCTGGTACGTGCACGCGCAGTCCGCCGCCCCGCAGCTCGCAGACTCCGCACTCGGGCAGCAGAGTGCGTTCTTTGGCCATGATGGCTCCATCACGAGCTGCGACCTCGCGGAGCCGCATTACCATTTTCAGGCGAGCGAGATCAAGGTCGTCACGAAGAACATTCTCGTGGCCCGCCCCGCGGTTCTGTACATCGGCGAGGTCCCGGTGATGTGGCTTCCGTTCATCTTCCAGGACATGCGCTCGGGCAGGCGCAGCGGGATACTGACGCCGCGCTTCGGACTGAGCGACATAGTCAGGAACAGCGCAACGTACCGGCGGCAGGTGGAGAACGTCGGCTACTACTTCGCGATCAGCGACTACACGGATCTGGAACTCTCTCTCGACTGGCGCAGCGGTGCCGCGGGCGACGAGGCGGACCCGGGGTGGATGCGCTACAACGGCTCCTGGCGTTACGGCTGGCTCGACCGGTTCCTGCGCGGCTCCATGCGCGTGTCGCATCTGGGACTCAACTCCGGAGCATCGAACACGTCTGTCTCCTGGCAGCACCAGCAGGACTTCTCGCTCACGAGCAGACTGTCGGCGAACATCAACTACATGACCAGCACGACAGTGCAGCGGCAGACGACGTTCAACGCGATCGAGCAACTCGCGGCGATCTCGTCGCAGGTGAACTACTCCCAGCAGTTCGGCCCCGCACAGGTGAGCATCGGCGGGACGCGCAAGCAGTACGTGGGGCGCGAGCCCGTGGATCAGACCTTCCCGACACTCAGCGTCTCCACCGGACCCCTCAACCTCGCGCCATGGCTGGTGTGGACACCGGGGCTCAACGTCAGCAACTCGCAGAGCTTCAACCTCGACCGCGCGGGAGGGATCGAGTTCCGTTTCTTCGAAGGGAGCGGCGGACTGCTGGACAGTACCCGCGTGGATCGCGACCAGCGCAACACGAGCATCAGTTTCAGCACGCCCCTGCAGATATTCGGTTTCCAGTGGAGCAACAGCTTCCAGTTCTCGGATGTCGCCAACGACTATCCGGAAAGCTTCGTTGTTGTCGATGTGCAGGACAGCTCGAAGAAGGACGTCCGCGTATTCGAGCGCACCTTCAGGACGTCGCTCGACTGGCAGACATCGTTCAGTCTCCCCCGGCTGTTCCAGGGCAACTGGAACGTCGTGCCGAGCGTCTCGCTGCAGAACGTGGCCCCTGGCAGCTTCTGGCTGCGCACGGAGCGAACAGGAGGCGAGTTCATACACCAGAGCAAACGCCCCAGCTACGGTCTCTCCATCTCGCCCACGTTCTTCGGGCTGATCCCCGGAATCGGAAGTTTCTCCCGCTTTCGTCACAAGATCGCGCCCCGCATCAGCTACTCGTACGCCCCGGCCGCTGATGTGAGCGATGCATTCCTCTCGGCGCAGAATCAGTCCCGTGCAACGTATCTCGGCTCGCTGGCGCAGAATCGCGTCCAGCTCCATCTCTCGCAGGACATCGAGGCGAAGCTGCGCAGTCCATCGGATACGGCTCCCGATGGAGGGGAGAAGATCAAGCTGGTTTCGCTGGACTTCACACCTCTGAGCTACGATTTCGAGAGGGTACGCGAGGTGCGCGCGCGCGCGCGCGAGGCGGGACGCCCGACTCCCGGGGTGCTCGCGGGGTTCACGAGCGACAACTTCGCGTATACCGTCAACACCGATCTGCTTCCCGGCTTCCAGCTCAGGGTGAACTACTCCCTCTTCCAGGGGAGCACGCTCAGCGACACGGCGAGGTTCGATCCGTATCGTGAAGGGATAAGTGCATCGTTCTCATTGAATCGGAAGTCCAACCCGTTTGTCGTGGTCTCGCGAATATTCGGGAAGGCCGTGCCGGCCGAGGGTCCGGAGGAAACGATCGCCGAAGGTGAGGATGAGCAGTACGTTCGCGAAGTCGCGAACATGCCGATGCCGGGCGGAACGCGCGGCGCCGACCGCTTCGTGATTCCCGACGCGGGAAAGGGCTGGAGCGCGAACTTCACTTTCAGCTCGGCCCGACAGCGACCGCCGGTCGGTGGGTCGGTCATCGTCTTCGACCCGACGGTCGAATGCGCGCCGCTTCTGGACACGAACCCCGGGCTGTACGATCTGTGTGTGGCGCGCAAGGAAGCGGAGGCGGCGCTCGGCGGACCGGACTCGCTGTTCAACACTACGCCAGGCGCGGCGTTCATCAGACGTCCCGCCACCCGCACGCTGCAGTCCAGCTTCACCTTCAACCCCACGGCGAAGTGGTCGGCGCAGTGGCGCACTACCTATGACTTCATGGAGAAGGCATTCGCGAGCCACAGCGTATCGCTGCAGAGGGATCTGCATGACTGGCGTGCGATATTCGCCTTCTCGCAGGCGCCGAACGGGAACTTTGCGTTCAACTTCTTCATCTCGCTCAAGGCGGAACCCGATCTCAAGTTCGATTACAACCGCCGCAACTATCGCCGAAACCGCTGACGTTCGGCTGATCCCGCGACTGGGCGGCGTGACGCCGGCTTCCAGGCGCGCGTCGAAGGTGTACACTCCGGCTGTCCTATGCCTGTCCCCGTGAACGGACGGAGAAGCTGAGCCTCCGGGCGGAACCCGTTCAATGGCAATGGCTTGCGCCAGCGTTGGAATCGGTCCGGCGCATGCAACCGACCTGAGCAAAGGCGTTTCCCTCGAGCTCCCTTTCCCCCCCACACAGTCGGAGATCAAATGTCCATGCGTCGTCTGTCGTGCGCGCTGCTTCTGGTGGCGGCCGGCTGTTCTGATCCGGTCGAGCCGCGATCGAGCGACCTGGCCGATCCACTCGATCTCACCTATCAGCTCATCCCGAGCGGATTCCCGGAGGAACCGTCGGGAATACTGCTGAGCTGGATCGAACCCAATGATTCGCGTGTCGCCAGCTACGTCATCTACTCGCGTGCGTCGACTTCGGACCAGTGGAGCCGGCGCGCGGAGACGACATCGAGCACGTTCCACGACGCGGGCTTTCCGCACCTGCAGTACTTCGTCGCATCCGTCGACGAGTTCGGCGACGAGAGCAGCGGCTCGAACGTGATCACCGTGGATGAGCGGAATCGTCTGCCCGCGCCCACCTTCCTCGGCTCCATTTCGCTCGACGGGGCGATCCAGCTCGCATGGCCGGCGAATGCCCGTACCGGTGCCCCCGACCTCTTCGACTACTACCGCGTGTACTCCACCGTGTACGATCTCGACGCCAACATCTGCGAAGGGGATTTCTGGGTGCTCGAGGGCACGACGGTGTCGGAAGACTTCCTCGCCACGGGGCTGGCGAACGGTGCGCCGCGCTGCTTTGCCGTCAGCACCGTGAGCCGGGACGGACACGAGAGTCTGTGGACGAGCCCGCGCGCAGACACACCGCGCTACGATGCGCGGAACGTCCTGATCGATGCAGTCGAGGCGGTTCCCGCAACGAGCGGGTTCCTCTTCGACGATGGTTCGAGCTTCGGGGTGGTCACCTCCGGTACCAGGACCGACATCGACTTCCGTGTCGAAAGGGATCCGCAGGGAGGTCTGCTGCTGGCGCCCGTACGGAGTGACGTGCAGGTCGCCCTGTACAGCGACCAGCCGGTGACTGATCTGACGTCGATCGACATCGCGCCGGAGACGGGTTTCGACCCGGCGCCCATCGAGGCGGTGCCCGGCTACGCGTATGTCTTCGCCATGACGTACGCCGACGGTCTCCACTTCGGCGCGGTGCGCGTGACGCACGTGGGTTCCGACTACCTCATCCTCGACTGGGCGTATCAGAGCGATCGGGGCAACCCCGAATTGCAACGGCTTGCGGAATGGGAGCGGCCGGCGAGGACGGGCAGCGACTGATTCCGCCGTGCAGGCCGGCGCGGCGAATGCCGCACCGGCATGCGCGGCGAATCCCGCGCGGCGTGCGCGGCGAATCCCGCGCGGCATGCAGCGGCGAATGCCGCACCGGCATGCATAGCTCGGCCG
>JBOHTO010000118.1:0-3449 GCA_050733695.1 Gemmatimonadaceae bacterium
CCACCAACGATCCAGACATTCCGGCCGCCGGCCGCGGCGACCATCGCTTCGTGCACTGGCCGGACGTCACCGCGCACGAAGCGAATGTCGGCGCCTGGCACGGGGGCGAGCGTGCGGGAGCTGAACACCCAGGCCGGCTGCTCGTAAGGCCACGGCTGCTGCCGTTTCGCCTCCGGGCCGACCAGATGCCGGAGCATCCACTCGTAGGTGGCCGAGCCCATTGCGAGCGCGCCTACATGGCGGATGAACTCCGGGTAGCTCGTCGTCTCGACGTCGCCGAGCGGGAAGAGCCACTCCAGCGAATCGTCCACGGTGGCGATGAAGCCGTCGAGGCTGGCGGCCGTGTAGTACTGGGTCTTCACAGGAATGAATCTGCCGCAAATGCCGACACGGTGCGACGGGCAGAACGAGCGCAACCCGCAGGCTCAGCACAGAAAAAGTCTCCCCCGCCGAGATTCAGAGACGATACGGAGAAACCGGCTGACCCGACGGACCGCGCAGACGGAATCGCTGGCTGAGGTCTAGCGAACCCTTGCCCTGGACAACGGTCCGGGTGATTGCCGTGTCCTACAGAGAAGGATGATCACCGGCGCCGGTCAACGACTCCGAACCCTCCACGCGTTCCACATCCAGCACCCGCGAATCTCATGGAAACGATCTGGCAGGACATCCGGTACGCGGTCCGCGGCCTGCGCAGGAAACCGGGATTCACGACCGCCGTCGTGATCACCCTCGCGCTTGGAATCGGCGCGAACGCGGCGATGTTCGGCGTCACGGATCGCCTCCTGTTCCGGCCCCCGTCCCTCATGAAGGATCCCGATCGCGTGCACCGCGTCTATCTGGTGCGCACGTTCGACGGAAAGGACAACTTCGGGGACTACTTCCAGTACACACGTTACAAGGACCTCGAACGGTGGACGAGCTCCTTCGACGTCACCGTGGCGACGAGCGTGACCCAGCAGGCAGTGGGCATTGGCGACAACACACGCGAGATGCGCGTCGGCGCGGTGAGCGCGACGTTCTGGTCGCTATTCGACATGCGTCCGGAGATCGGACGCTTCTTCCTGGCCGCGGAAGACACGACTTCAGGAGGAGCACCGGTCACGGTCCTGAGTCACGCCTTCTGGCAGAGTCGCTACGGCGGTCGGCCCGACGCGCTGGGACAGCGGCTCAGGATCGGGCAAGCGGATTATACGATCATCGGTGTCGCGCCCCGCAACTTCGGAGGCGCGAACACCGACGGCAATCCCGTCGCGTGGATACCCATCACCACGTTCGCCGCGGCAGAGTTCAACTGGATCCCGGAGGACCCCCACAACTGGTTCCAGAAATACAACATCTCGTGGATGCAGATGCTGGCTCGCAGGAAGCCGGGTGTGAGCATGGAGGCCGCGAACGCCGATCTCAGCAATGCATACAGGCGCAGCTATCAGGCACAGCGGGACATCAGTCCCCAGACTACGCTGGCCGAGATCGCCAGGCCGCGCGCCGTCGCCGGGTCGGTGCTTGCGGCACGTGGTCCGCAGCCGTCCGAGGTTTCCAAAGTCGCACGCTGGGTCAGCGGAGTTGCGACCATCGTCATGCTCATCGCTGCCGCTAACGTCGCGAACCTGCTGCTCGCCCGCGCGCTCAGCCGGCGCCGCGAGGTCGCCGTGCGGCTCGCACTCGGCGTCACGCGTGCACGATTGCTTTCACAGCTCCTCACGGAAAGCCTGCTGCTGGCGCTGCTCGGCGGTGTCGCGGGGTTGCTGCTTGCGCAGTGGGGCAGCGCGATTCTCGCTTCCCTCTTTCTCGAATCCGGCGACAGCGTTTCTGCGTTCGGTGACATCCGCACGCTGATCTTTGCCGCAGCGGCGGTGCTCTTCGTCGGCATGGTCACCGGTCTCGCACCGGCGCTGCAGTCGTGGGCGGGGCGTCGCGACCTCACAACGTCACTCAAGACCGGCGCGCGCGAGGGCACGTACCGCCGTTCCCGCACGGGCGTCACGCTGCTCGTGCTCCAGAGCGCATTCTCGGTCATCCTTCTCGTCGGCGCAGGACTCTTCGTGCGCAGCCTGAACAACGTCCGATCGCTGCGCATGGGTTACGACATCGAGCAATTGCTGTGGGTTTCGGTGGAAGAGCGCGGCGAGGATCTGAACGATGTGCAGAAGGGCGCTCTCCGCGACAGGTTGGCAGAGACGGCGCGTGCGCTACCGGGTGTCGAGAATGCCGCGCGCGCCGTTACCGTTCCGTTCTGGATGACATGGAACGAGGACATCTACGTCGCCGGCCACGACACGGCCGCGCTGAACCGGATGGGCGCCTTCAACATCCAGGGCGCGTCACCGGAATATCTGCCAACGATGGGAACCCGCCTCCTGCGCGGCCGGAACATCGAAGCAAGCGACACCAGGGATGCGCCGAAGGTCATGGTCGTCAGCGAGACGATGGCCAGGACGCTATGGCTGGAGGACGATGCGCTGGGTCGCTGCGTGCGCATTGGCGCGGACACGGCCCCGTGCACCACGGTCGTCGGCGTCGCCGAGGATATCCGTTCGTCCGACGATTTCAGCCGTGAGAACATGCTGTACTATTACCGCCCGATCCATCAGACGGAGGAGTTCGGCGGCGGGTTGTTCGTGCGAGTCCGCGGTGAGGCGGAACTGCTGGGAGAATCGGTTCGCCGCGCGCTTCAACCCCTTATGCCCGGAGCCTCCTACCTGACCGTGCGCCCCATGTCAGAGATATACGGGCCGGCAATACGCTCCTGGCGGCTGGGGGCAACAATGTTCGTGGCCTTCGGTGCGCTGGCCCTGGTGCTCGCGGCCATCGGCCTGTACAGCGTCATCGCGTACGAGGTCGTGCAACGCACGCACGAGATGGGCGTGCGTGTTGCCTTCGGCGCCCAGATCGGGGACGTGGCGCGCCTCGTCCTGCGAGAGGGAATGCAGATAACGATAGTGGGAGTGGTGATCGGCGGCGCGATGGCGCTGTATGCCGGCAGATGGGTGGCCCCCCTCCTCTTCAGGGTGCAACCAGGGGATCCCGCAGTTTTCGGGTCTGTCGTGGCGGTGATGCTCATTGCCGCGGCGCTCGCCAGCCTCGTTCCCGCGATTCGCGCCGCCCGGGTTGATCCCAACAAAGCCCTCCGGAGCGAGTAGCAGAGTACCGGACCGGACCGGGCTGCATCTCCCCCTTGCGGCCGATCTGACGGATCTCGTTCTTCAAGGATCTTGAGGTGACCGCCTGCCGAGCTACAACACTTCTGCCTGGCCCACCTTCCCGGGTGCCTCGTCCCTTCCCTGCCTCTCAAACCATGCCGAGAACACCGCGCGATCTCACGAGAACGTACTCCCGTGCGCAGTTCGCCGCCAAGCTGCGCCGACTCGCGCACTCGATCGAGAGTGCCAGGCCGTTCACGATCCAGATAGCTTCGGAGCGGCTTCGCATCCCCGCCGATGTCACGT
>JBOHTO010000119.1:0-12139 GCA_050733695.1 Gemmatimonadaceae bacterium
ATCTCACGCCGCGCGAGCGCAAGATCCTGTACCTGTACTACGGGCTGGACGAGGGGTCGGAGGCGATGACGCTGGAGAAGATCGGCACGCTCATGGGCGTGACGCGGGAGCGGATTCGCCAGATCCGCGAGCGGGCCTTCGAGAAGCTGCGCGAGTCGCCCGACGGGCATGCACTCGCGGGGTTCTGGGGAACGGCGTGATGAGAGCGAGCGCCGCAACAAGCTGAACATCGTCGGCGCCGGAAGGGCATTCTGGCGCCCGGATCGGCGGTTCGACGCGAGGGTGCACGAACAAGGTCTGTGAGGCGCTTCACGTGCCCCGGATTCACAGCCGGAACAGGTACGACAGCTTCATGAACAACTGCCTCCCCGTCCGGAGCCGGCGCTCCCCGACAGTAGTCGGGCTCTCGCAGCCCGCATCGGCGGCGTCGCAGTCGAGCACTGCGAAATCGCGCAGCGCATCGTTGTAACCGACATACAGGAATGAAGCGGGCGCGATCTCGTACGTTACGAGCGCGCTCGCGCCGTATTCCACCACCCGCTTGTCGGCGACATCTGCTTCCTTCGAGTCGAACTGGTCCGAATACTCGCCAATGAGCCGGAGCCCGAGCGCCCGCGTGAACTGCAGCGTCCCGCGCAGGCGCAGGATCTTCGCGTCATCCACCAGTGTGCCGCCCCACCGCTCGTAGTGGATCGAGCGCTCGAGCCGTGCCTCGATGCTGGCGCGCGGTACCGGCCGAAGGACGACGCTCGCGTTCGTCAGATACCCGGCACCGGCGCGCGGATCGTTGGGGTCGATGATCTCGCGGTCCCCCACGTAGAGAAACAGGCTCCCGCCGAGTAGCCGCGAAAACTCTGTCTCCCCGTCGACGAACCATCCGAACATGTCCAGGCTCGTGCCGAAGAGCGTGATGCCCTCCCAGTGCGGACCGGTGCCCAGCGATGTCTGACGCGCAAACTGCAGCTCGATGCGCGGGTCAACGGAGTAGTCCAGAATACCTCCACCGAACTGGTTCGTGCGCACGGCGCTGAGCGTCTGCTCCACTCGCTGCAGCCATGATGTGTTCGGATACTGCGTGACCTCGACCCGGGCCGCATAGGTCTCGATTCCCACACGCTGAAAACGTCCGAGCTGGTTCCGGAACTCCGGGCCGGCCGCGGCGGCCATGAACGCGCCACTGAGATGCCGGCCGCGCCGCACGAGCTGCGCCCGGTAGTAGCGACCGCGGCGCTCGACTCCGTCCAGACCAGCCGCTGTGCCCTCGACGGCGACGGTGTCCGGCGTGCCACCGCCCGGATCGGGCGTGATGATCGTGTCGCTCTGCATCACCAGCGGCGCGGCGTCAACCGAGAGTGCTCCCTCCGCCGAGAGGGTGAAGCTCCCCTGGCGCACCGAGAAGTCGGCATCGGCGACACCGCTGTGGAACCCCGCGCCACGGCGGCCGAGCAGGAGCACGCCGGCGTGCGAACCCTCGCGGAGATCGGCACGCACGCGGGCGACTGCCACGTCGGCCTCGGCGGCGAGCCGCGGGACGACGCCGCTCGACTCGGCGCCGTCGTAATGAAAATACGCTGGCGCATCGTCGTGGGCGTACAGCGCTCCGGCCGTCAGCCAGTCCCGCCTCCCGGTCACGCGAGCACCCAGCGATGGATCAGCGATCGCGCGCGAGTAGAAGAGCTCGCCGAGGTTGCTGCGATCGAAATCGTCCTCGGTGGGCTGCGTCTCGAACATGTCGCGTCCCTCGAGAAAGAAGGGACGCCGCTCCTGGACGAAGAGCGCGAAGCGCCGATTCACGCGGATCTGCTCCTCGTCCGACTCGACCTGCGAGAAGTCGGGATTGATCGTCGCGTTGGCGACGATCGCCGGCGTGAGCGCCATGCGCACATCGCCGCCGATTGCGGCGTCCGGCGATGCAGCGGCAAACCCGGCCGGCACATCGCGCTGCACCGTCGCGTCGTACACGAAATCACGCTCTCCCAGGCGCGACGCAGAGATGTACGGCAGCAGATCGATCGTGCGCCCAGCGCCCACGCCCGTTATCGGCCCGATCACACCCTGCTGGCAGATGTCGCACGGACTCCCGCGCGTGCGCGGTGCCCACGCGGCCTTTTCACCGGTACGTCCGAACGCGCGAACGATGTTGAGTCCGATCGAAAAGCTTTCCGCGGTCGGGAAGCGAAGCGAAGCGAACGGGATCGCAGCCTCCACGATCCATCCTTCATCGTGCACGCGACCCTCGGAGTACCACACGATGTCCACCGACTCGTCGGCGTCCTGTCCTTCGATCTTCACGCCGTCGGACTGGATGCCCAGCGGGTTCATGCCGAGCTCGTAGGCACGTCGCTCGTCGAGGAAGGTGTCGAGCGTGATCGTGACGCGGTCGTCGCTGTCGCCGCCGCGCTCGCGCGGGAAGACCGTCGCCCGCACCCGGTCCCGGCTCGGCTCGTGTGCGCGAAAGGCGAAGTAGATGTGCGTCGAGTCGTACGCCAACCAGGCGACGCTCGGCTGCGATGCGGGAAGCTGATCCCCCGGTTCGTACTGGACAAGATCGGTCAGGCGGGCGGCAATCGTCCACACCGGATCGTCGAGCACGCCGTCGAGCACCGGTGGCTCGGATACCCGCGGGATCGCTACGCGCAGCAATTCGGCGCTCTTGACGACCGTCGTGTCGCGCTCGGCGAACGCGCCGGGCTGCTGGCCGGAGAGCGCCATGGCAAGCGAAACGAGAAAGGACGGCAGAAGCGGCATCTATATCGAATGGTCCGCGTGTCACTGCGGAAGGAGAACATGGATGCCCGCGGTCGCGGGAATGACGACGTTGACCGACGCCGTCACGGCGGAAAGAAGGGAATGGATTCCCGCGTTCTCGGGAGTACGACGGTGTGGAGGAAGCGGGATGACGACGCTGCACGAACGGCGGCGAGGAAAGCTACCTGCGCGCAATGATGGCTTCAACGGTCTCCCTCCGCGCCCCGCGATCGGTAGAAATCGATTTGCGCGAGGACTACATTCCGGGCGTGGCTGCGCGCCTCCTTCCGCTCTTCCCGCTCCCGCTCGTCCTCTTCCCGAGCGTACCGTTGCCGCTCCACGTATTCGAGCCGCGTTACCGCCGGATGCTGAGCGACTGTCTCGAGGGCGACCGTGTGTTCGGGGTCCTCTTTCGTCCTCTCGAGCTCGACGAGCGCGAGCTCGCGCCTGGATGCGTCGGCTGCGAAGCATCGGTTGTGAACAGTGAGGAGCTCCCGGACGGTCGGTCCAACATCATCGTCACAGGCGGTTCCCGCTTCGCGCTCTCGCGTTTTGTCGACAGCGACCATCCATACCACGTGGGCGAGGTCGAGCGGTACGAGGATCTCCCCGAATCGGAGTCGCTCGCGCCCATCGCGACGCGGCTGAAGGCGCTCTTCGAGCGCGCCGGGCGCGCAGCGCGAACGCTGGCCGACGATGCGAAACCGCTGCCGGCCCTGCCGGATGACCCGGCCCTCCTCTCGTTCACCGTAGCCGCACTGATCGATCTCGACTCGCCGAGTCGCCAGCGCCTCCTGTCGTCACGCTCTGCGCGGGCCCGACTCGCCGAGCTCGAGGAACTGCTGCACGGAACGCTGGGGAACATCGAGATGCGGGCGGCGCTGCACATACGCGCCAGGTCGAATGGCCACGGTCGCGCGGCAACAAGCTGACGTGGAGATCGCCGGCGCGCTCGCTGCACGGCTCGCCGCCATCGTGGGCGAGCGCCACGTCCTGCGACGCCCCGGTGAACTGCTCGTCTACAGCGCCGACGGGCTACCGGGCTACCGCAAGGTGCCCGCAATCGCCGTCCTCCCCGGCAGCCGCGACGAGCTGGTAGCTGTGGTGCGCGCACTCGCGGACGAGGGCTTGCCTTTCGTTCCACGCGGCGCAGGCACCGGGCTCTCGGGCGGCGCGCTCACCGACGATGCCGTGCTGCTCGGACTGCACCGGCTCAAGCGGATCATCTCGATCGATCCGGACAACGCGCTCGCCCGCGTAGAACCTGGCGTGGTCAACGCCGCTCTCACGCGCGAGGTTCGGCGTCACGGGCTGCACTACGCCCCGGACCCCTCGAGCCAGGCAGCATGCACGATAGGAGGGAACGTGGCCGAGAACGCCGGCGGCCCACACTGTCTCAAGTACGGGGTGACGCTGAACCACGTCGCCGAGATCACGGCGATCCTCCCGGACGGCGAGATCGTCGTGCTGGGGAGCGCGACGGGCGAGCACGAGGGCTACGATCTTCTCGGCGCTTTCGTCGGCTCGGAAGGGTGCTTCGGGGTGGCGCTCGACATCACGGTGCGTCTTGCACGCAACCCCGAGGCAATACGCACTCTGCTCGCAGACTTCATGTCGATCGAGGCGGCGGCGCAGGCGACGTCGGCGATCGTCGCGACCGGAATCGTACCGGCGGCACTCGAGATGATGGACGCAGCGACGATCCGCGCGGTCGAGGCTTCGATCTACGCCGCTGGCTATCCCACCGATGCCGAGGCGGTGTTGCTGATCGAGCTGGACGGACTCTCGGCCGGGCTGGACGCCGACGTGAGGCGAGTGGAACGGCTGTGCCTCGGAGCTGGGGCGCGCACCGTACGGATCGCCCGCGACGAGGCAGATCGCGCGCGGCTCTGGCAGGGGCGCAAGAAGGCGTTCGGTGCGATGGGGCGCATCGCGCCGCACCTCTTCGTGCAGGATGCGGTCGTCCCGCGCACACAGCTCCCCGCGGTGATGGAGCGCATCCGGGAGATCGCAGACCGGCACGGCGTGACGGTAGCCAACGTCTTTCACGCGGGCGACGGCAACCTGCATCCCAATATCGGATACGATGCGACCAACCCCGCTGAAGCGGAGCGCGTGGAGCGCGCGATGGCCGAGATCATGCGCGCGTGCATCGACGCCGGCGGGACGATCACCGGCGAGCACGGAATCGGCCTGGACAAGATCGGATACATGGACAGCATCTTCTCGGCGGACTCACTCGCTGCCATGTGCCGGTTGCGCGAGGTGTTCGATCCGGAGCGACGGTCGAATCCGGGGAAAGTCGTGCCGACGAGCAGTTGTCGCGAGTGGCGCATGTCGCCGGCCGCCCGTCGCAGCGAGAGGTTGTCGCGCCCGGCAGCGCGCACCGCGGCGGACACCGATGCCGCGTTGAACGAGGCGGACGGAGTAGCGTGACCGCTGCCCCGACGCGTGCGAATGGCGCAGCGTTCGCGTCACCGATCGCGGTTTCGGAATGCGCCGCGGAAGTGAGGGAGATCGTTCGCTCTGCGCGTGCGGCCCGAATTCCTCTGCGCATTGTCGCTTGCGGGGGCTGGCTGGACGGAGGGCGTCCTGTGCGCGCCGAGCGGCGACTGTCGCTCAATTCAATGGCAGGCATCGTCGAGTACACGCCGGGCGACCTCACTCTCACTGCACGCGCCGGCACAACGCTCGGCCAACTCGATCGTGTCACCGCGGCCGAGGGACAGTGGCTTCCCCTTGATCCATTCTACGGAATCGCCGCAGGCGAACCTGCGGATGCGGGTGCTTTCGATGGGGCGTGGCCGGCGGCGGGCAGCATCGGAGCGACGGCGGCAACGGCCTCAGCCGGACCGCTTGCGCATGCCTTCGGCTCGCCGCGCGACATCGTGCTCGGTGTCGAGTTCGTGACAGGCAGCGGCGACGTCGTGCGGGCCGGCGGGCGCGTCGTCAAGAACGTGGCCGGCTTCGACCTCACCCGTCTCACGATCGGTGCATGGGGAACGCTGGGAGTGATCACCGAGCTCTCGCTCCGGCTGCGCGCGCGCCCCGAGGTGGACGAGACGGTCGTTGCATTCCTTCCTGCGGACCCGGGTGAACTGGTCACGACGGTCGAAGCCCTCCGCGTGGCGCCGCTGGCCGCGATGGCTCTGGAACTGGTGAACGCGCCACTTGCGCGGAAGCTTGACATCGCGAGCTCTACGGATCGCACAGCGAGCAGTACGGTCGTCGTCGCACGACTGGGTGGAAACGCCGATGCAGTCAGCGCGCAGCGCGGCGCGATCTCCGCCATTCGATCGTCGGCCATGACCAGGAAGGGAGGTCACTCCGGTCTGGAGGTTCACGAGATAGCGGACGCCGTCACGTTCTGGCGGAATCTCCGCTCGTGCGAGCCGGCCCGCGCCGCGGTGCTGCGACTGTCGGCGCCGCCCGCTCGCATTGGTGTGACATGGCTCGCAGCTCTGCAACTCGAGCAGGCCCTGCCAAACACACTGCTGCACGCGACCGTTGGCCGCGGGGTGGTACGATGCATCATGCCCGTGACGGATGCCGGCGCGCTGCAGCGCGCGATCGCCGCCGTGCCGGCGCCGGTCACGCGAATCTTCGAGCGACTCCCCGCGGACGCGTGGCCACTGCTGGCGCCTGCAGCCGCTCGGGATCGACTCTCGCGTCGCGTGCGCGACGCGTTCGATCCCGAGCGGCTGCTCAACCCGGGGATACTCGGCGAGGCAGACGCGTGATGTCGCGTCCCGCCGCGCTTCCCCTCTGCGCCCTGCCCGGTACGCCGCTCGCGCACGAATCGCACGGCATCGACCTGTGCGTGCACTGCGGCTTCTGCCTGCAGGCGTGCCCCACATATCTCGCCCTGGACGACGAGAACGACAGCCCGCGCGGCCGCATACTACTGATGCGCGCGCTCATGGAAGGCACCCTTTCCCTGGACGATGACTCCGTACATACGCACATCGACCGCTGCCTCGGCTGTCGAGCGTGCGAGACGGCGTGCCCTTCCGGCGTGCCGTACGGACAGCTTCTCGAGGCGACGAGGGCGACGCTGCGGACGGAGCGCGGCCTTGTACCCGTCGAGCGTCTCATGCTCGGCGTGTTCGCTCAGCCCGTCGCGCTCGCTGTTGCAATGCTGGCGAGCCGGGTGTTACGCGCCACGCGAATACCGCTCCTGCTCGCGCGACTCGGTGGGAGGGTGGGGTTTGCAATGGCGATGCTCGAGTCCACGCGCAGCCAGCTCCCGCGCCGGCGCTACAGCGCGAGCGGCGACGGCGCGCGCGGGACGGTAGCGTTGCTCCGCGGCTGCGTGATGCAGGGCCTGTACCGCGAAACGAATCGCGCGACGAAACGCACGCTCACGGAGAACGGATACGCGTGCGTCGAGGCTCGCGGTCAGCGCTGCTGCGGTGCGCTGCACGCGCATGCAGGTGATGCGGAGACGGCGCGCGTGCTCGCGCGATGCAACATCGCTGCATTCGAGCGCGCAGGAGCGGAGCACATCGGAGTGAATGCCGCCGGCTGCGGGGCGGCAATGAAGGATTATGGGCATCTACTCGCGTCGGATCAGGAGTGGGCCGAGCGAGCTGCAAGAGTCTCGGCGCGCGTTCGCGATGTGAGCGAACTGCTTGCGGCTGCCGGTCCTGCCGCAGGGGGTGCGCTCCCGCTCACTGTCGCGTACGATGCTCCCTGTCATCTGCTGCATGCGCAGCGTGTCGTGGACCCACCGCTTCGCGTGCTCGCCGCGATACCGGGGATGGATCTGCGCGCACTCACGGATGCCGACCAGTGCTGCGGTAGCGCGGGGATACACAACCTGGTCGAGCCGGACACGTCGAACCGCGTACTGGAGCCCAAGCTGCGATACATACGCGACACGGGGGCCGACTGGGTGGCCACCGGCAATCCCGGTTGCCTGATGCAGCTTGGTGCCGGAATGCTGCGTGCGGCGATGCCGGCGCGGTGCGTGCACCCGGTTGACCTTCTGGACGCATCGTACGGGGAGCGCAGAGGGTAGCTTTCCCGCGCGGCGCCGTTTTACTTGTGAGACATGGCGGAACTGCCGTTCCTGGGGCGCATCGGATGATCATCCCGCAGGTCCCCGTCCAACCCGAGCGGACTGGCGAACTGGCCGGTGCGCCGGTAGTGCTGGGCTACGGGAGCGTGGCGGCAGAATACGCCGCGCTGCGACAGGCCGCGCTGATGGTCGATCGGGGCTTCCGCTTGCGCATGCGGATCGAGGGCGCGCGCGCACGGGAGATGATCAACGGGCTCGTGACGAACGACATCGCAGCGCTGTCGCCTGGCCAGGGCGCGTACGCAGCGGCGCTCACGGCAAAGGGGAAGATCATCGCCGACGTTCGCATCTTTGCCAGCGAGACTTCGCTGCTCATCGACGCTCCGCCCAGGGCGGCAGCGGGATGGGGAGCGATGCTGCGCAAGTTCATCAATCCGCGCCTCGCGCCGTACAGTGACGTCAGCGCATCCACAGGCGACATCGGCGTGTTCGGCGTCGCCGCCCGGAAGATCGTGAGCGGCGTAACGGGTGTCGCCGCGGAAACGCTCGCAGCGTTCGCTCCATACTCGCACGTCACTGTGACGCCGTTCGGGTCACCCATCATCGTAGCGCGCGTTCCCGATCTTGGTCTCGAGGGCTACGAGCTGTTCACCGCCGGGGATGGCGGCGCGACGATCCGGGATCGCCTTCTGGACGCCGGTGCGACACCGGGTGGACTCGACGCGTGGGAGATCGCGCGTATCGAGGCGGGACGCCCCGAGTGGGGTGTGGAGATCGACGACGGCACGCTCGTGCAGGAGGCGAACCTCGACGAGTTGCACGCCGTCTCCTACACGAAGGGCTGCTACGTGGGACAGGAAACCGTCGCGCGCGTGCACTTCCGCGGCCACGTGAATCGTCACCTTCGGGGACTCCGCTTCGTCTGTCCCGAGCCGCCGCCCGTGCACGCAGCGCTGATCGGGGCCGATGGGAAACCGGCTGGCGACGTGAGAAGCGCCGCGATATCGCCGCGCCTCGGCGGCATTGCGATAGGCATGATTCGCCGCGAGGTCGAGATCGGCACCGCGCTGACCGCGACGTGGAGCGGTGGCGAATGCCGCGCGGACGTGTGTTTCCTGCCCTTCGCGCTGTAGATCTCCCCCTCGGCCGTCGCTGCCGGCGCCCCTCGGGCATCGTTCCCGCCTTTCCCGGCTGTCATTCCGGTCCGCCGGCAGTCATTCCCGCCTCCCCAGTGGTCATTCCCCGCGCAAGCGGGAATCCGCTTGTCCTCTGAATGCAGCACGTCCTCGTAACTGGTGCTACGGGCCTCCTTGGCTCGCACATCGCCGAGCTTCTCCTGGAACGCGGCTGCAACGTCCGCGCTCTCGTCCGCAACGTGGAGGGCGCGAACTGGCTCGGGCAGCTCGGTGTCGATCTGCACGCCGGTGACATACTTGACGCCGAAAGCTTCACGCGCGCCGCGCGTGGTTGCGACGTGATATTCCATGCGGCCGCCGCGGTCACGCCGCGCGGTGGGTGGGAGGAGTTCCGCTCCATCAACGTGGGCGGCGCGCGCAACGCCGTGAGCGCGGCGGAGGGCTCGGGCGCTCGCCTCGTGCAGGTGAGCAGCGTTGCGGTGTACGGAGCTGCGGCGCGCTATGGAGCAGCGCCTACCGACGAGGACACACCGCTGGCCGAACTACCCGAGGGTGCGTTGTACCCCCGGTCCAAGCGCGAGTCCGAGCTGCTCGTGCTGGAGGCGCATGCGGCGGGACGCATCTGGGCGACGGCCGTTCGTCCTGACGTCATCTACGGAGAGCGGGATCGCCAGTTCGTGCCTCGAATCGCGCGACTGCTGCGATTCGGCGTGGCGCCGCTGCCGGGTGGCGGGCGATCAGTTCTTCCGATCGTGCACGCGGCGAACGTGGCGAACGGCGCCCTTCTGGCCGCGACAAGCGATGCCGCCGGGGGTCGGCCGTACAATCTCGCCAACGACTTCGATGTCACAGCACGGGAGTTCGTTGGCCTGGCCGGCAAAGGGCTGGGCACGCGTGTGCGGATCGTGGCCGTTCCTGAAGCCGCGGCGCGAGCTGGTGTGCGAACCGCGCGCACGTTCCTCAGCGTCGCGGCGCGGTCGCCGGCTGTCGCGCAGATGGCAGGCGCGACGGTCGACTTCCTGACCCGGGGAAACCCGTTCTCATCGGAGCGCGCGAAGCGCGAACTGGATTGGTCGCCCAGCATGCGACCCGGGACGGGTGTGCCCGCCGCCTTTCGCTGGTGGAAGAGGAACGGCGGACAGCCTTGAAGGAGCAGAACCGGGAACGGCGCGACCAGAGGCCGCGCCGTCCCGATGATGCGCCTGTGAAAAAGCCCCGGGTTACGGGGTCATGTTCGTCGTGTCAGTCGTATCCATCATCATGCTGTCGTCCATCATCATTCCCGTGTCGGCGGGAGCGGGTGCCATTGCCGGATCGTTCGTATCAATCGCGGAATCATCACGCTCGGTCGCACAGGCAGCGAGAGCGATCACAGCAGCAACCAGAACCAGGCGCTTCATCTCGTTTCTCCTTGGTATGGCAGTAAGTGGCAACGCACGTTTCCGAGCCGGCGGGATCGCCACCCGGTAGCAGCGGCACGTAACATTGGGCTATCGGGAGAGGGTGTCAAGGGTTGATCTCTCCCTCTCGCTGGCCGCTGGCGGGCGTCCCCGCTAGCTTGCAAGCGTTGTGACCGATCTCCACGCGTTCATGTCGGCCCTCCTCCGATAACGTTCCTCCCTGCTCGCTCCCCCCTCTCGCCTCCCCCTCCCCCCCTCCCCCCCCTCACCCTCACCCTCACCCTCACCCCTGCCCGCTTACCCTTCCCCCGCCGGTTCTCCCGGAGATGTCGCCGCACAGGCGGGCGGTGACGCGAGGGCATGGACGCCGCCGGCAGATGGTGTCGTCAGGGGCGCGTGCCCTCACGACTGCCCCGACACCTGCGCGATGCTCGTCACCGTCGAAGGGGGGCGAGCGGTGCGCGTCGCTGGCGATCCAGCGCACCCGGTGACGGCCGGCTTTCTCTGCGCAAAGGTGAACAGGTACGTCGAGCGGACATACCATTCCGAGCGCGTGCTGCAGCCCATGCGGCGCACGGGGCGCAAGGGCGAAGGTACCTTTGCGCCGATCTCCTGGGACGACGCGATCACCGAGATCGCCGAGAGGCTCGGCGCAATCGCACATTCGCCGGGTGGCGCCCAGCAGATCCTTCCGTACTCATACGCCGGGACAATGGGGCTCGTCCAGGGTTCGTCCATGGACCGTCGATTCTTTCATCTCCTGGGTGCGTCGAAGCTCGACCGCACGATCTGTTCGATGGCGGGCACGGTCGGGATGCGGATGACGGTGGGGGCCAACATCGGCGCCGACGCGGAGGGGCTCCCGGAGAGCGATCTCGTCCTGCTCTGGGGGACGAACACCCTCACGTCGAATCCGCATCTCTGGCCTCTGGTTCTGCGGGCGCGCGAGCGCCGAGCGCCGGTCATCGCGATCGATCCGATCAGGACTCGCACCGCTGCGCAGTGCGACGAGTGGATCGGCATCCGACCGGGTACCGACGCGGCTCTCGCGCTCGGGATGATGCACGTGATCTTCGAGGAAGGCCTCGAGGATCGCGATTACATCGACCGGTACACGCTGGGCGCGGATGAGTTGCGCGGCCGCGCATGCGAGTATCCACCGGATCGCGTCGCGGGCATCACCGGGATCGCCGAGGAGCGGATCGTCGAGCTCGCACGCGCATACGGGCGCGCGCGGTCGGCGTTCGTGCGGATCAACTACGGATTGCAGCGGCATCGCGGCGGCGGAATGGCCGTGCGCACGATCGCCTGTTTGCCCGCCATCGCGGGGCACTGGCGCCGTGCGGGTGGTGGGGTCCAGCTCTCGACAAGCGGAACGTTCCGGTTCAACAGTGCTGCACTGGAGCGACCCGATCTCTCGCCGCCGGCGCGTACGATCAACATGATCCGTCTCGGTGAGGCGCTGACGGCGCCGGACGCCGGCGTGGGCGGACCTCCCGTTCGCGCTCTCGTCGTCTACAACTCGAATCCTGCCTCGGTCGCTCCAGACCGCGGTGCCGTCCAGCGCGGGCTCGAGCGCGAGGATCTCTTTACCGTGGTGCTCGAACACTTCCAGACCGACACCGCGGACTACGCGGACATCCTCCTCCCCGCGACGACGCAGCTCGAGCACTGGGACGTGCACTTCGCGTACGGTCATCTGTACGCGACGCTCAACCGGCCCTCGATCGCGCCGGCGGGCGAGAGCAGGCCGAACACGGAGATATTCCGGATGATCGCCGCGAGGATGGGCGGATCGCTCGATCACGCGGCCATGCGGGATGACGACATCGCTC
>JBOHTO010000120.1:0-2283 GCA_050733695.1 Gemmatimonadaceae bacterium
GTGCTCCAGGTACGAGAGTGGCAACTCCGGGTGGGCGCATTGGAGCCAGAGGGTGAACTTGCAGAGTTCCACCGCCATTGGGTTCAGGTCCACGCCGTAGATGCAGTGCGTCACCACGTCCCGGCGAGCCTCACGGATCTGCAGATCGCTCGGCTCCTCGCCTCCGGTGCGGATTTCGCACAGACGGTCGGCCAACCGGTCCAGCGCCTGAACCAGGAACGCACCGGAGCCGCAGGCGGGATCGAGCACTCGCAGCTCGCGCAGCCGTTGCACGAGGCGGTCGCGTTCGGTCGCAACGAGTGGTTCACCGCGCAGCGCAGCTTCGGCATTCTCGCGCTCAGCGGGCGAACTGCCGAGCGCATGTGTGAGGCCCGCGTGAGTCACTTCCGCGACGATTGCATGAGGCGTGTAGAACGCGCCGCTCGTCCTGCGCTCGCGCGACGCCATGAGCGACTCGAATGCCCGGCCGAGCATCTCGGGGTCGACCGCGGCCTCGGACCATGTTGCGCTATCCTCGCGGGCGGTGAATCGGTAGCGACCGAGAAGATCGCCGTAGAGCGCACCGAGCTCGGCGTCGGGAAAGATGACATCGCGCCGGCGGCGCTCGAGTGAAGTGGTCGCGAACAGTCCTCCGTTGAGGAACGGCACGCGCCCGAAGCGACGCGCGGCGGGCGCCCTCAGGGAGCGGGGCGTATTGAGCGTGCCGAAGAAGAGCGGCCGGAGCACGCGGCGGTGGTAGCCGAAGCCATCGCCGTTGGCAGCGCTGCCTGCCATGCACCGCTCGTAGCCGTTGGTGAGGAACGCATGGTCGCCGTCGAGCCAGCCTTTCGCTTCGAGGAATGAGAGAAAGAGCAGGCGTGAGGCGTGGAGCAGTGCGAGCTCGCGTCGCTCGTCCATGCTCGCGTGTCCGCGCGCCGCCGCGGCGAGTTCGCCCACCAGGCGCTCGAGCGTGCGGTAGAAGCGTCGCGTGAGAGCATCGCGGCCCAGGATGTCGAGCCAGCGCGCGTGGACGAGGACATCGATATCTCCCCGTGCCGCGGCGAGTGCGCGGAGCGTCTCGGCGTCGCTGTCGACGATGCGGTTCCGGTCGACGATGAGCGCTGCGACGCGGGGCGGGCTTCGGTGACTGGACCAGGTGAGAATCGCGGTGCGCGGCCCGTGCGGTTCGACGGCGGCTACGATCCAGAGCAGGTGCGGCGCGCGTGTGGCGACGCGGCTCGCGAGCTGGTCGACCGCATCGCGAAAGGTCCCCCGTCCGCAACCGGGCGCCACGACGAGGAGCGCGCGCAGAGAGCCGGGCCCGCGGGCGACCTGCGCCGGTCCGAAGCTGTCCGGAAGCCCGACGGCGGCTGCCGTCTCGGGCGCCAGGGTGACGGGTTCACCGTCGCAGCCGAGTGCGGCGGCGATCGGATGAAGGGCATCGAGGGAGGACGCGGCCTGGAGAGCTTCCGCGGCTGACCGGACGGTTCGCACGCCGAGACGATGCCGCGCGGCCGCCCGTCTGCCGCCATCGTGCGATTGCCGGGGGGAGCGAAAAGCGGGGGACAACCTCGGCTGGAGCGGGTACGGGAGGTGGCGGGGAAGAATGCGGTCTGCTCCGAGGGGGACCAGCCGTCGGGGAATACCCGGTTGCGTTCGCCCCTCAACCGATCTCATGAATCACGACATGAGGTCCTCGGCCCCAGTTACAGCGCGATTCTTGCTTTTTTCGCAGAGGGGAGACCTACCCGCGCGAGGGGGGGTATTGCACTACCGGCGGCACCGTCGGCGTGGAAGGAAGTCCTACGCGCGCGAGGAGGGGGAGGAAGCAATGCGGTTTCCAAGCTTCTCGCTGGTTGTTGCCGTGGCCGATTGACAGAGCCCTGTTGCGATCTTCCCGGGGGGAAGTGCAGGATTGGCGAGCGCGACCACTCCCACCGTCAGTATTGTCGCGCACGAGTTCGGGCATACGGCCCAGTTCATACTCGGATCCTATCTGGGGCGTCGCGGACCCCTGGCTGCTCAATATCGGACGCGGGGCTTTGGGACTGACCGGTGCTGGCTCGTGGTGGGAGAGCGCCGCCTCCTCGCTTGGTTGCGGGTTCTGTAGATAGCGCCAACTCCCTGGACACTACAAAGGGGGAGAAGATCAAAAACGGGTTCATGGATTAGCTCGGGAGAGTGTCCCGCGCTTAGTTGACATTCAGGCGATGTCACTGTGATGCGGCTTACGCCGCGGCGGAGTTGGTGATCGAGAGTTTGTTCACGAGAGCCTGCTTCAGCAAGGGCAGGTGGCGGTGATGT
>JBOHTO010000121.1:0-23834 GCA_050733695.1 Gemmatimonadaceae bacterium
CTCCCCATCGCCCGCGTCGCCGAAACCACAGAACCGGCCGCGCGCGCCGAGCTCGGCGACTGGTTCCGCTCGCTGTACTTCCGCGGTCTCCGCCTCGCCGGTCTGGAGCCGGAGATCCCCGACGACATCCGCGCCCTCGGCCCCCGCATCGCCGAGCTGGAGGGCGTCGAGCGAGTCATCCTCATCGGTTCGTGGGCACGCGGACACCCGCGCCCGGATAGCGACGTCGATCTCATCATCATACAGCGCGACAATGGAGACAGTGCGCACCAGCGGCTCGCCGTGCTCCAGCATCTTCGCGGCCTCCGGCGCTCCATCGATCCGCACGTCTACTCGCCGGATGAACTGCGCCGCCAGGCCGGAACGCCGGCCAGCTTCCTGAATCACGTCATCCGCGAAGGCATAGTCCTCCATGATGTCGAAGCGGAATCCCGGCGCACATAGCTGGCTTGCGCCCGCCCTTGCAGCGGTGGAGCCATGAACAGACCACCCGACACATCCGACGACGTGTTCGCCGAGCTCCTCCGAAATGTAGATGCATTGCTCGTCGCACCCCGCGGTGTGGATGAGCCGCGCCGATACACCGATGTCGTCTCGGACCTGCTCGCTTTCCTCGCGCGCGAGATGACCTCGCTCAACGAGCTCAGGCAGGCGGAAGTCCGCAGGTTTCTCGGCTGGCTCGAGAATGAAACGGGGTGCCCGATCGATGCTCTCAGCGGCAAGACCAGGGTACTCGAATATCACGACCAGGCTGGTGGCGCCGACGCCCTGCTCGAAGTGCTCGAGCGAAACTATCCCGGGCGCATCTCGCTCGACGTCAGGCGATCACGCCGCTACGGCGCGCGCAACGCGCACCGGGAGCGTATCGTGGAAGGGTATGCCAGCAGCATGCACGTGCTTGATCCGCTCATGCAGAAGATCGTCCTCACCGACCGGCTCATCGATCAGCTTGTCTATCGGCTCCATGACCTGACGCCGGACGAGATCGCGCTCGTCGAGTCGACCGTTGGCGAAGGCAGCGCTGCGCCATCCGGCCTGGAATCGTGAGTTCGGCAAAGCGCCATTGCGAATCGATCCCGCTTCGCAATGTTCGATAAGGTTCTCATCGCCAATCGGGGCGAGATCGCCGTCCGGATCATCCGCGCCTGCCGCGAGCTCGGCGTCCGCTGCGTCGCCGTCTTCAGCGACGCCGATGCACGCGCGCCCCACGTGCGCGAAGCCGACGAAGCCGTGCACATCGGCCCGCCGCCGTCGAGCGAGAGCTATCTGTGCGGCGATCGAATCATCGATGTCGCCAGACGAACCGGTGCCGAGGCGATCCACCCCGGCTACGGCTTCCTCGCCGAGCGCGAGTGGTTCGCCCGCACGGTCGGCGACGCGGGCCTTGTGTTCATCGGACCGCCACCCGATGCGATCGCTGCGATGGGGAGCAAGACGGCCGCACGCGCACTGGCCATCCGGGCGAATGTACCCGTGGTCCCAGGGACGACGAGCGCCGTTGCCGACGCCGCGGAAGCCGCGCGCGCGGCCAACGAGTTCGGTTATCCCATCCTGATCAAGGCGGCGGCTGGGGGGGGAGGGAAGGGGATGCGCGTCGCGCGCGAAGCCGGTAACCTGTCGGGCGCGCTCGACGCGGCCCGCCGCGAGGCGCGCAACGCGTTCGGCGACGACGCGGTCTATGTGGAGAAGTATCTCGACGGGCCCCGGCACATCGAGATCCAGGTGCTCGGCGACGCCCACGGCAACATGCTCTCGCTCGGCGAGCGCGAGTGCTCCATCCAGCGCCGGCACCAGAAGATGATCGAGGAAGCGCCAAGCCCGGCGGTGACTCCGGCTCTGCGGAGCGCGATGGGCGAGACTGCCATCCGGATCGCCCGCGCGGCGGGTTACGTGAACGCGGGCACGTGCGAGTTCCTGCTCGATCGTGACGGCCGCTTCTACTTTCTCGAGATGAACACGCGCCTTCAGGTCGAGCACCCGGTCACGGAGCTCGTCACCGGGATAGACATCGTGCAGTGGCAGTTGCGCATCGCTGCGGGCGAGCAGCTCACGCTCAAGCAGGAAGACATTGTGCCCAGGGGATGGGCGATCGAGTGTCGCATCACCAGCGAGGATCCGGCGAACGACTTTCTCCCCTCCACGGGACGTGTCGACTACCTGCACGTTCCCGCTGGCCCGGGCGTGCGCTGGGATGCGGGCATCGAGACGGGCAGCGAGGTCGGGTTGCACTACGATCCGATGCTGGCCAAGCTCATCGTCTGGGCCCGGACGCGCGATCAGGCCGTAGCCCGCATGCATCGCGCGCTGCTCGAACTCGTGATCGACGGCGTGGAGAGCTCGCGCCACTTCCATCTCCGCGTGATGGAGGATGCGGACTTCAGTCGTGGCGACCTGTCCATCCAGTGGCTGGAGCGTCGCCTCCCGTCGCTCCTCGGCGCGGTGCCGCCCGACGCCGGCGTCCAGATCGCCGCACTCGCCGCGACGCTGCTCGCCGAGCGCGATCGGAGTGGGGCGGGCGCCGGGGGAGCGCGAACTCGCGGTTTCCGACCGGACCAGGCGACGCCGGACCCGGCCGGGGAGACCGCCGTCGCCGGATGGCTGCGCGCCGCACGCATCGATGGCGTCCGCTAGGAGCTCGACTGCCGCGCACCCGGCGCGGACGCTGCAGCTCGAGGTGGAGTCGATCGCCGCGGGCGGCGGCGGCGTTGCGCGCAGCGAGGGTCTCGTCGTCTTCGTGCCGCGCACGGCACCGGGCGACATCGCGTCGGTGAGCATCGAGACGCGCGGGCGCTTCGCGCGCGGCCGGCTGGACGGGATCCTGCGGCCCTCGCTCTCTCGCGTTGAACCCGCATGCCGTCACTACACGGTCGATCGCTGCGGCGGCTGCCAGCTCCAGCACATGAGTTACGAGGCGCAGCTCGCGGCAAAGGGACGGATCGTGGCCGACACGCTCGCGCGCATCGGGCGCCGTGCGGTCCATCCGCCTGTCGTGCAGCCCAGCCCGATCTCCTGGCGCTACCGCCGCAAGCTGACGCTCGCCCTGCGACGGCGCGGCGACAACGGCGGCGGTCGCGGCGGCCACTGGATCGCAGGGCTGCACCCCTTCGACGACCCCCGCGCCGTCTTCGATCTCCGCGACTGTCCGATCACTGACGAGCGAGTACTCGCAACATGGCGAGAGGTGCTGCGTGCCGGTGAGCTTTTTCCGGCAGCACGGGAGCTTCGGGGCGCGGTGCAGCTCGTCGGCGACGACGCATCCTTTGTGCTCGAAGGTGGAAGCACGTGGCCCGGCGCCGATCGCTTCTTCTCCGTGACGCCCTCGCTCGCCTCGCTCTGGTGGAAGCGCGGTGGCGACGAGCGGCGTCCGCGCGAGATGGCCTCGCGCGGGACCCGCCGCTCGCACTCTGCCTCCTTCACGCAGGTGAACGCCCAGGTCTCGGATGCCGTGCGCGCGCGGGTGCTCGAGCTGGCGCTGGCGCACACGCGTGCTCGCGTGCGTGCGACGCCGATCGCCGCAGCGACCGCCGCAGCGACCGCCGCAGCGACCGCCACGGTAATCGACGCATACTCCGGCACGGGCGAAGTCGCCATCGAGCTCGCGCGAAACGGCATCAGTGTCACCGCAATCGAGCTCGACAGCGCGGCCACTCGGCGCTGCGGGGAGCGTCTTCCGCCCCCCTCGCGCGCCCTGGCGGCACGGGTGGAGGATGCGCTTCCACAGGAACTCCCGGCCGAAGTCGTCCTCGTCAACCCGCCGCGCACGGGGCTGCACCAGCGCGTCACCGCGACACTCGCCCGCGCGGCTCCCGCGCCGCGCGCGATCGTGTACACGAGCTGCGATCCAGCGACGCTCGCGCGCGACATCGCGCGGATGCCCGGCTTCGCCATCCGATCTCTGGCCGCCTTCGACATGTTCCCGCAGACCGCGCACGTCGAAGTGGTCTGCGAGCTCGTCCCGGCCACGGCCGGCGAGGATCCGGAGTGAAGTACGTCGTGCGAGTGAACGGCCGCACGGTAGAGGTGACGATCGATGCAGCGGGTGTGCGGGTCGATGACGTCCCCGTCGATGCGCGGCTCGCGGATGTGGAGGGAACGCCGGTCAGCATGCTCACGATCGGGAACGAGGTGCATCGCGTGATCGTTCGTCGCGGCCGCAGCCGGGGAAGCTACGCCCTCGATATCGGCGGCTTCCGGTATGACGTGGAGGCACTCGACGAGCGCACGCGCACCATACGCGAACTCACTGCCGCATCTGCGACACCTGCTGGCCCGGCGCCCCTTGTTGCCCCAATGCCGGGACTGATCGTGCGTGTGACGGTCAGTGCTGGAGACAGCGTTCGCGCGGGCCAGCCACTTGTTGTCATGGAGGCGATGAAGATGGAGAACGAGCTGCGCGCGCCCGCCGCCGGCACGGTCCGCACGATCACGGCCGTCGCTGGAGCGGCGGTGGAGAAGGGAGCAGTCCTCGTCGAGCTGGATCCTCCCGCATCTTGACGCCGGCCGCGCTGGCGCCGTATTGATATCACCTGTCTGCGCCACCAAACGCTCGAGGATACCCTGATGCCACGCTTTCGCTGTGCCCGATCGGTCGCGCTTCCAGCGCGTATCTCCCGCGCTTTGCCTGTCGCGGTCGTGCTCGCCGCATTCGCCGCCGCGCCAGCGGTCGCGATCTCGCAGGAAACGCCCTCCGACACGCTTCTCACTGTGGACCACTATCTCGACTACGAGACCGTCTCCGGTCCCAGCATCTCCCCCGACGGCTCGCGCATCATCTACACGCGCCGCTGGGTGAACACGCTCGAGGACAAGTGGGAGTCCGCGCTCTGGATCATGAACGCCGATGGGTCGAGGAACCGCTTTCTCACGAAGGGCGGCGGGGCCGTATGGTCGCCCGACGGAACACGGATCGCCTACATCGCAGAAGGTGATCCCAAGGGGCCAGAGATATTCGTTCGCTGGGTGGATGCCGAGGGTGCGAGCTCGCAGATAACGCATCTGGAGGAATCGCCACAGGACGTGCGCTGGTCGCCGGATGGCGAATCGGTCGGCTTCGCGATGTTCGTTCCGAAGTCCGACCCGTGGAAGATCGATATGCCATCGGCGCCGAAGGAAGCCAAGTGGACCAAGGCTCCGCGACTCGTGCAATCGCTGCACTTCCGCCAGGATCGTCGCGGCTTCTCGGAATCAGGCAACATTCACCTCTTCGTCGTTCCCGCCGACGGCGGGACGGCCCGCCAGATCACATCGGGCGACTGGAGCGTTGGCGCCCGCTTCGATGCTCTTTCCGGATCGGTCGGATGGGACTGGATGCCCGACGGACGCACAATCGTTGTCGACGGAATGAAAGATTCCACCGCCGACATGAACTACCGCAGCTCGAACATCTACGCGGTGACGGTCGAAACCGGTGACGTGCGACGCCTCACACCAAGCGACGGCGTGTGGAACAGTCCGGTAGTCTCGCCCGACGGGAAGCGGATCGCGTTCACGGGGTATCCGGCAACCAGGGCGAGCTACGAGGCCGAGGCGCTGTACGTGATGGACGCCGATGGCAGCGACATGCGCACGGTCTCCGGCGACCTCGATCGCGATCCGTCGGGTCTGGAATGGGGTGCCGACAGCCGCGGCGTCTACTTCTCCGCGGGCGACCGCGGTACGTCGAACATTCTCTTCGCCTCGACCGGCGGCGATCTCCGCCACGTCACCGAAGGAACGCATATGCTCTCGCTCGGCGATATCTCTCGCGACGGCGTGGCCGTGGGAGTGCGAACGAGCTTTCACGCGCCGCCGGACATCGTCCGCATCGGGCTCCGCGACGGCCGCATCGCCCAGCTCACGGATGTCAACGCTGACTTGCTCGGGCGAATCCGGCTCGGTGCCGTCGAGGAGATATGGTATCCCTCGACCGGTGGCGCACGCATTCAGGGCTGGATCGTGAAGCCGCCCTCGTTCGATCCGTCGAGAAGATATCCGCTCATACTGGAGATACACGGCGGTCCGCACGGGATGTACAACGTCGGCTTCAACTACATGTTCCAGAACTTCGCGGCGAACGACTATGTCGTCCTCTATACCAATCCGCGGGGAAGCACAGGCTACGGCAGCGAGTTCGGTAACGCGATCGAGCGCGCGTATCCGAGCGTTGACTATGATGATCTCATGGCCGGCGTCGACACGGTCGTTGCTCGCGGTTACATCGACGAGAGCAGAATGTACGTCGGCGGCTGCTCCGGAGGTGGCGTCCTGTCGAGCTGGGTGATCGGCCACACTGATCGCTTCGCGGCGGCGGCGGTCCGCTGCCCCGTCACGAACTGGCTCAGCATGGCCGGCCAGACCGATATCCCGCTCTTCACCTACAACTTCTTCGAAGTGCCCTTCTGGGAGGATCCGAAGCGATGGCTGGAGCAATCGCCTCTCATGTACGTGGGGAGCGTGACGACCCCGACGCTCGTCATGACGGGTGAGCTCGATCTGCGCACCCCGATGCCGCAGTCGGAGGAGTACTACGCCGCCCTGAGGATGCGTGGAATCCCCGCCGCCCTGCTTCGCTTCGAGGGCGAGTATCACGGCACCGGTTCGAAGCCATCCAACTACATGCGCACCCTGCTCTACATGATGAGCTGGTACGAACGCTGGACGGAGGAGGGAAGGACGCCGGTCGCGGCCGCAGCGTCCCGCTGACCGCTATCGGGGGGCGGCACCATATGCAACGCCTGGAACCGCCCCGCCATTCCCGAACCCCCCCAACGGCCGTAATTCCCGCGAAAGCGGGAATCCATTTTCGCCTGGGCCGGGTGCGGGAACCTGGGCTCGCCGCCCATGTAGCTACCGCAGCGACACCATCTGCGTCGTCTGCAGTTGCATTGTGCTCCCCGCCGGCAGTACCGCCTCCACATCGCCCGCGCCCAGCGAGATGATCGTTCCCGCGGCAGCACCCACGGCCGCGCCAATCAGGATGTCGTCGAGCTCGACATCGCCCACGACCGCCCCCAGCACCGCGCCGGCAGCGGCGCCGATGCCGGCCTTCTGCAGCGTTTCCTGCCTCGTATCACCCTGGCTCTCCAGTTCGGTCGCCTTCACCTGCGCTTCAAAGGGATACGACTCTCCGTTGAAAGCGATCCGGTCAAAGTCGAGCCGGATGTACGCATCGTCTCCGACCTGATCCGAATCGTCGAGTCCGGTAACCTTGCCGTACACCATCGCGCCGGCGGGGACGACCAGGCCACCATCCCTGGTCCGGACGTCGCTTGCGACAGTCGCCGTGAACTCGTCCCCGACCTCGCTCGACTCCGTGCCGAGCGCCTCATTGAGTCGCACCGTGATCGCGGCGCCTGCCGGCAGCGCCGTCGTGGTCACCGGCGTGACCTGCGGCTGCGCCTCGACTCCCGACTGCACGCTCGCCTGCCGCGAGCAACCCGTCGCCGCGACCAGCCCCCCCCCCAATACCATCACCGCTACTGTTCTGAACATCCGCCCCTCCGCTTCCATGGAAAGAATCGCCCCGACCTTAAGAATCGCCCTGACTGCGAAGCAAGCGACGGACCACGCCGCGCCGTTCCCGCATCTTCCGCTCTCCGAACGAGTTGACATCACCCACGCGGCTTTCTAACTTCAAGGTCTGTATAGTCCAGGCCCAGACCCACCCCCCCCCCCTGCCAGCAAATGAGAACATTCTCGGCCACGCCGTCCGACATCGAGCAGCAGTGGTTCATCGTCGATGCCGATGGCATGGTCCTCGGCCGCCTCGCTTCAGAGGTCGCCCGGATCATCCGTGGCAAGCACAAGCCCATCTTCACGGCGCACATGGACACCGGTGACAACGTCATCGTGATCAACGCGTCGAAGGTCCGGCTCACCGGTCACAAGGCCGAGCAGAAGACGTACTTCAAGCACACCGGCTACATGGGACACGAGTCGCACCAGCCCATAGCCGCCGTGCTTCGGAAGCACCCGGAGCGCGTCATCGAGAAGGCCGTGTATGGCATGCTCCCGAAAACGACACTGGGCCGCCAGACGCTCCGAGGCAAGCTGCGCGTCTATCCGACCGACGAACATCCGCACGCGGCGCAGCAGCCCGTTCCACTGACCTTCAAGGCGAAGAGCGAGAAGAAGTCGATGACCAGCGAGAGCAGGTAATGGCCGAGCACAGGACACAGACGATCGGTCGCCGCAAGGAAGCCGTGTGCCGAATCATCCTGACCCCGGGCTCCGGCAAGTGGGATGTCAACGGGCGGACGCTCGGCGACTACTTCCCGCGACCGTCACTGGTATCGGCTATCCAGCAGCCGTTCGCGCTCACGGATACGCTCGGCAGCTTCGATGTGAAAGCCCGGCTCGAAGGCGGCGGACTCACGGGCCAGGCGGGAGCCCTGCGCCTTGCCGTGGCACGAGCCCTGGTGGAGACCGACGAGGATCACAAGCGCAAGCTTCGCGATACGGGATTGCTCACGCGCGATGCGCGCGCCGTCGAACGCAAGAAGCCGGGACGCCCGAAGGCGCGCAAGCGCTTCCAGTTCAGCAAGCGGTAGCAGGCAGCCGGCGACGTGGGTGATCCCCACGGATCACGCGTCGCCGCGCAGATACCTCTCACGCCTTTCCGAGCCTGCGGCGGGTGCCGGCCAGTCCGGTCGCCGCATGCGATGACGAAGGCGGACGACAACCAACCCGAAACGAAGGATCCAGAATGCAGCAGGCACAACCCGCCCTCGAAGATCTGCTCGCCGCCGGCGTCCATTTCGGTCACCAGACGCGCCGCTGGAACCCGAAGATGCGTCGCTTCATCTTCGCCGAGCGCAATGGCATCCACATCATCGATCTGCAGAAGACGCTGCGCCAGATCGAGCTTGCCCAGCAGCTCGTGCGCGAAGTCGTACTCCGGGGCGAGAACGTGCTCTTCGTCTGTACCAAGCGCCAGGTCGCCCTCATTGTCCAGACCGAGGCCGCGCGCGCCGACGCGATGTTCATCACTGAGCGCTGGCTCGGCGGACTGCTGACCAACTACCAGACCGTCAAGAAGCAGCTTCGCAAGCTCAAGGATCTCGAAGCTGGCGCCGAGGCAGGCGGCGAGTGGGAGAACTATACCAAGAAGGAGCAGCTCATGATGTCGCGCCAGCGCGACAAGCTGTCCAAGTACCTCTCGGGCATCAAGAACATGACGCGGCTCCCCGGTCTCATGGTCGTCTTCGATTCGCGCAAGGAGAGGATCGCCGTCGCCGAGGCCAACAAGCTCGGAATCCCGATTGTAGCGCTCGTTGACACGAACGCAGATCCTGATCTGATCACTGTGCCGATCGCAGGCAACGACGACGCGATAAGGTCTGTCGAGCTCATGGCAAGGATCCTCGCCGACACAATCATCCAGGCACGACGCGAGGCACCGGCCATTCGCGACACGGAGGAAGGCGAGTCGCACACATACAGCTCCGATCGCGGGCTCGAGCCCGAGGCCGGGGGCGACGGTGACCGCAAGCGCAAGCGCCGCCCGCGCAGGCGTCGCGCCAAGCCCGACGCGATCGCCGCACGACGCAGGAGTCCTGGCGACGTTGAAGGCGAGCCGGCCGAGACCGCAGCCGGCGATGGCGCCGATCCCGATACGGGTGATTCGGATTCCGCGCCCGGAACTGACGACAGTGCCGATGATCAACGGCCGGCAGACGGCGAGGCAGAGTAGCTGTTTGGCGCTGTTCCTGCCCGGAGCGCAAAGGGCGCCCGGCAGGTGCCGCCGCTGGCGGGACCATGCATGACGCCGCCGGTTGCTCAGCCGGCGGCGTTCTCACGAGATATGAGGTTGTGATTCGATGACGACCACGAAGTTCACCGCGCGCACGGTCCAGGAACTGCGCCAGCGTACAGGCGCCGGCATGATGGAGTGCAAGCGCGCTCTCGAGGAGACGGAGGGCGATGTCGACGCCGCCGTCGAGTATCTGCGCAGGAAGGGGATCTCGAAGGCGGAGAAGCGCGCCGCGCGGGAAGCGAGCGAGGGACAGATCGGCAGCTACATCCACCACAACGGCAAGGTCGGCGTGCTCGTGGAAGTGAACTGCGAGACGGACTTCGTCGCGCGCAACGAAGAGTTCATGGCCCTCGTGCGCTCGATCGCCGAACACATCGCCGCCGGTGTGCCCGCGCCACCGATCGCCATCCACAAGGACGGTGTGCCCCCCGAACAGGTCGACCGCGAGCGCCGCATCCTCGAGGATCAGGCGAAGGCGAGCGGCAAGCCCGACAACGTCGTCGCGAAGATGGTCGAAGGCCGCATCCGCAAGTTCTACGAGGAGGTCGTGCTTCTCGAACAGCCATGGGTGCGCGACGACAGCAGGACGATCGGCGATCTGCTCCGGGAGGCGTCCGCGAAGATGGGTGAGAACATCGTGATCCGGCGCTTCGCGCGTTACCGGATGGGCGAGGAGTAGGGTGACCATGTCCGATCTCCGTTACCAGCGAGTTCTCCTCAAGCTTTCGGGCGAGGCGCTCGCCGGCGACAAGGGATTCGGATTCGACTTCGCCGTCCTCGACCGGCTCGCCGATGAGATCATCGAGGTCGTGGAGTTGGGCGTCGCACTCGGACTCGTGATCGGCGGCGGCAACATCGTCCGCGGTTCGCAGCTCTCGGCAGCCGGCCTCGATCGGGTGGGTGCCGATTACATGGGCATGCTCGGCACGGTCATCAACGCCCTCGCGCTGCAGGACGTCCTTGAACGCAAGGGAATCGACACGCGCGTGATGACCGCCATCCGCATGGAGGAGCTCGCGGAACCCTATATCCGGCGGCGTGCCGTCCGGCACCTGGAAGTGGGACGCACCGTCATCTTTGCCGCGGGCACCGGGAATCCGTACTTTTCCACGGACACGGCCGCAGTGCTGCGCGCGATCCAGATCAAGGCGGGCGTCATCATCAAGGCCACCAGCGTCGACGGCGTCTACTCGGCCGACCCCAAGAAGCAGCCGGATGCCACGCTGTACGAAGAGATCAGCTATCGCGATGTCATGCTCGAGGAGCTCGGAGTGATGGATCAGACAGCAGTAACCCTGTGCAAGGAGAACAAGCTGCCGGTCATCGTGCTCAACATTCACAGCCGTGGCGCGGTCGTTGCCGCCGTCCGCGGCGAACGTGTGGGGACACTCGTTCGATGAACACCATCCAGCAGATACTGCGAGAGTCGCGCACCGGCATGGACAAGGCGCTCGAGAGCACTAGACGCGAGTTCGCCTCGATCCGCAGCGGCAAGGCGACCGTCAACCTGCTCGATACCGTGCGCGTGGATGCGTACGGCCAGTCGATGCCGGTAAACCAGGTCGCCAGCATAGCCGCGCCCGAGCCCCGACTGCTCACGGTGTCCCCCTGGGACAAGGGGCTCTCGCAGGCGATCGAGAAGGCGATCCGCGACAGTGACCTCGGGCTGAATCCGGCGAGCCAGGGCGGCCTCATTCGCGTGCCGCTGCCGCATCTCAATGAGGAGCGCCGGCGCGAGCTCGTGAAGGTCATTCACAAGCTGGCTGAAGAAGGGCGGATAGCCGTGCGCCACGCGCGTACGGAAGGACGCGATCAGCTCAAGAAGCTCGACGGCGTCTCGGAGGATGACAAGAAGCTTGCCGAGAAGGAGCTGCAGAAGACGCACGACGAGCACATCACTCGCATCGATGAGCTGATCAAGGGGAAGGAAACAGAGATCATGGAGGTCTAGGCCGGCTGATCGCGGTCGATCTCATGGGCACCGACGAACTGCTCGCGCAGATACGCGTCCACGGCGCCATTCCGCGCCACGTGGCCATCATCATGGATGGCAACGGACGGTGGGCGCGCGAACGCCGCCTGCCGCGCCCACTGGGCCACAGATCCGGCATGAAGTCGGTGCGCGAGGTCGTCGAGGGCGCCATCGAGGTGGGTCTGGACGTGCTGTCGCTCTTCGCCTTCTCACAGGAGAACTGGCAGCGTCCGGCCCCCGAGGTCACGGCGCTCATGTCGCTGCTGGAAGAGTACATCGCGCGCGAAACGGATGAGCTGGATTCCCAGGGAGTGCGCGTGATCGTCGTGGGCGATCTCGAACGCCTGACACCCGCCGCCGCGACCGCGGTCGAAACCGTCGTCTCGCGCACGGCACACAACGATCGCCTCATGCTCAATCTGTTCATCTCCTACGGCGGACGCGCAGAGCTGGTTCGGGCAGCTCGCCTCATCGCCGCCGATGCCATCGCCGGCCGGCTCGAGCCCGAATCGATAGACGAGTCCGAGATCCGCTCGCGCCTCTATACGGCGGGGTGTCCAGATCCCGATCTGCTCATCAGGACGTCCGGCGAACAGCGCATATCGAACTTCCTCCTCTGGCAACTCGCGTACACCGAGCTGTTCATGTCGCCGCGACTCTGGCCCGACTTCAGCCGCCGCGACCTGTACGAAGCCATTCTCGACTTCCAGAATCGCGAACGCCGCTTCGGCCGCGTGATGGCATAGCCCGCGTGTCGGAACTCTCGCGGCGCATTCTCTTCGGCGTCGTCGCCGCGCCTGTTGCACTCGCCATCATCTATTTCGGGGACGCGGCCCTCGCCACACTGCTGGCCGCGCTTGCCGCGGCTGCTGCGTGGGAGTTCTTCCGCATCGCACGCGCGACGGGCGAGGAGCCGCTGGCAACCATCGGGATCGCCCTCGCCGCTGCCGTTCCGCTCCTGGTGCACGGCGAGTTCCTCGGCGTCTTTCTCGTGCCTCGCACTCTCGCTCCGCTGGCAATGCTCGGCCTCCTCGCCGCTGCCGTGTGGACGCGCGGCGTATCGCGACGACCCCTGGGTGCCGCGGCAGTGACCGCGTTCGGCGTGGTGTATACCGGAGTCGCGCTCAGCTACGGCTATGCGCTTCGCTATCACGGCTACACGGTGGGACCGTCGGCCGGTACAGCGCTGGTCATGTTTCCCCTCGTGCTCACCTGGGTCAGCGACATCGGTGCGTACGCCGTGGGCCGCACGCTCGGGCGACGCAGGCTCATTCCCTCGGTCAGTCCGGGCAAGACTGTCGCCGGCTGCGTGGGAGCTCTCGTTCTCTCGGCATTCGCGTCCTGGGCGTACATCGTTCTGGTTCTCGTGCCCGTGGCCCAACTGGCACTGGCAGCATGGTGGGCCCTCGCCTTCGGACTGACGATCAGCGTCGCCGCACAGATCGGCGACCTGGCCGAATCCCTCCTCAAGCGAGCCGCGGGCATGAAGGACAGCTCCACGCTGATCCCCGGACATGGCGGAGTACTGGACCGTTTCGACAGTCTCCTCTTCGTGCTGCCGCTCGCCTGGCTGATGCTCGGCTGGTTGCTGATCCCGGCCCCCGCCCCCCCCCTCCCCCGATGACGGTCTTCCATGACCCCGGTCTCGCCATACCCCCATCACCCCGGTCGGCGAGTGCGAGTCGCGGCATCGCCGTTCTTGGCTCGACCGGTTCCATCGGTGTTGCAGCGCTCGATGTGCTCGAGCGCCACAGCGCGCGCTTTCACGTTCACGCGCTGACGGCGAACACCAACGCCGAGCTTCTGCGCGAGCAGGTGGCACGTTTCCGTCCCGAGTACGTCGGCCTCGCCGACGATGCCGGCGCGGCCGCGTCCGGGTGGAGCACCGGGATGGAGTGCCTCATCCAGGCGGCGACGCGACCCGATGTGGACACTGTCATCAACGCCGTTGTCGGCGCAGCGGGCCTCGATGCGACGCTCGCCGCGCTCGCGGCGGGCAAGCGCGTAGCGCTCGCGAACAAGGAGACGCTCGTCCTTGCCGGCGAACTCGTGGCGGCAGCAGCGAAGCGCGGCGGCGGGGAAATCGTTCCGATAGACAGCGAGCACAGCGCCATTCTCCAGTGCATCACGGGACGGCGCAGGGAGGAAATCCGGCGCCTGATCCTGACTGCTTCCGGCGGTCCCTTTCGCAACTGGAGCCGGGAGCGCCTGAGCCATGCGACCGTGGCCGACGCACTGCGACACCCGACGTGGCGCATGGGAAAGAAGATCACGATCGACAGTGCGACGCTCGCGAACAAGGCGCTCGAGGTGATCGAGGCGCACTTTCTCTTCGGCATACCGTACGATCGGATCGAGATCGTCGTGCATCCGCAGAGCGTCGTGCACTCGATGGTGGAGTTCGTGGACCGCAGCGTCCTCGCGCAGTTGGGCGTTCCCAGCATGGAGCTTCCGATTCTCTACGCGCTCACTCACCCAGAACGCGTCGAGGACAGGGGCGTAGCGCCCTTCGATCCGGTCGAGATGTCGCCGCTCACCTTCGAGCGGGTCCGCCTCGAGGACTTCCCGACCCTCATGCTGGGAATCGATTCGGGGCTGGCCGGCGGTGCGGCTCCGGCAGTCTTCAACGCGGCCAACGAACAGGCGGTCGCACTCTTTCTGGATGGCCGCATATCATTCGGCGATATTCCGCGCGCCATCGGGGCTGCGCTGATAGCGGAGAGCGATGCCCCCGGAGACACGCGAGACGCTCTTCTCGAGGCTGACGGCGCCGCGCGACGGCTCGTCAGGGAGATGTTCTGATGCTCGATGCACTCAAGTCCGTTGCGGGACCGCTGTTCGTCTTCGGGATCGTCGTGTTCGTTCACGAGCTCGGGCACTTCCTGGCGGCCAAGCTCGTCGGCGTTTACGCGCCCCGCTTCTCGATCGGCTTCGGCCCCGCACTCTGGCGCCGGCGGCGCGGAGAAACGGAGTACATCATCGCTGCCCTCCCGCTTGGCGGATACGTGCGCATGGCGTCGCGTGACGATGAGGCAACCGCGTTCCTCGAAGGGGGCGGTGAGGAGAAGTCTGCCGCCTCTTCGGGCGCTGAGCCCGGGCGGCCGACCAGCGGGGAACGCGATTGGGATCCTGAAGCCATGCAGCCGTTCGGCCCGCAACCGATCCCGGAAGACCGCTGGTTCGAGTCGAAGCCTCTCCCCGCGCGGCTCTTCATCATGCTCGCCGGCGTGACGATGAACGTCGTGCTGGCAATTGTCGTGATGATCGGCGTGCTCGCCTTCTATGGAGAGCGGATAATCCCGACGCGCGTGGTAGGCGCCGTGAATGCTCCCGTCGCGGCACCCCAGCTCGCCGAGCGCATACTGCCCGGCGATACGGTGCTCGCCGTCGACGGAAGCCCGGTGTCGAGCTGGACCGCCTTCGACGAGGCCATCGTGCGAGGCGCCGGATCCACGGTATCCATCGCCACGTCGCGCGACACCGTTGACATCCACGTCGGGAGCGCCAGCGGGCTCGCGCGAGAGGAGCTGGCGACGGCGCTCGTTCCACACATGCCGCCGGTGATCGGGCGCGTGGCGCCGGGGAGTCCCGCGAGTGCCGCCGGGATCGTCGATGGCGACAGCGTCGTCGCCGTGGGCGGAATGCGGGTGGCGAGCTGGTCGGAGATGGTCGGTGTGATCGAGCGCTCCCCGGGCGAACGTCTCTCCGTGTCCGTCGTGCGGCGCGATTCGGTGCGTGAGCTCACGCTGCGCCCCGAATCCGCGACGGTCGTCGACCCCATGACCGGCGAAGAGAAGATCGTTGGACGGATCGGAGTCCTTGTGACGGTCGGCTTCACGGAACGCGCGCCCATGGAGTTCGGCGAGGCTGCCGCGGAGGGATGGCGCCAGAGCTGGGCGATGTCGGGCGCGATCATCGCCCTGCTCCAGGATCTCTTCACCGGCGCCGCATCGGTCACGAACCTTGGCGGACCGATCCTCATTGCGACGGTCTCCGCCGAGGCGGCCCGCAGCGGGCTCGAGACACTCCTGCGCCTTCTCGCTCTGCTCAGCATCAACATCGCTATCTTCAACCTGCTGCCGATCCCCGTGCTCGACGGCGGCCAGATCATCATCAACCTCGTCGAAGCCGCGAAGGGGAGCGCGTTCAGCAGGCGCTCGCGCGAGCTCATCCTGCGCGGCGGCCTTTTCGTCATCGCGCTGATCTTCGTCCTCATCATGTGGAACGATATCGCGCGTGTGCTGCGGAGCCTTGGCTAGGGCCAGGGTCTGGCCAGAGCCTGGCTGGGCAGGCGGGTCCGTGGCGGCGCGCTTGACGCGGCGGATCGCATTGCCGAAGATGCCCACGGTACGCCTGCGCGCTCCGATCGTCCCTCATCCGGGCTGCACGCGAAGCGCTACACCAGGAACTCCTGTGACCAGAGCATGAGATACCAGTCAATACCACTCCCGACCGCCCGATCGCTCGCGCTCAGCCGCTTTCTGATTCCGCTCGCTGCCATCACCCTGCTCGCCCAGGCGCCGTCAGCCGGTGCGCAGGAGACAGCCGTTCGCTTCCAGCTCGCGGGCGTGGCCGACAGCACTTTTTCCTTCCAGATCGGGCAGCACTACTGGATTCAGAGCGGACAGCGCGGGATCGTGGTCGATCCGCGCCAGCGCGATGTGCTCGTAGGGCGATTCCGCATCATCGACGTCACCGGCGGGCTGGCTTCGGCGCTGATCACGGGGCAGACGACAAATCTGTCGACTCAGCACGTCGCCCTCCTCGAGTTGCCGCGCACACCCTGGTATCGTTCGCGCACCTTCTGGGCTGGAACGGCGCTTGGCGCCGTGCTCGGCCTCCTCGCGGGTTCCATGTAGCCGACCCCGTAGCCGAGCCCGGACGTCGCGCCTACGTCCTGTCGCAGATCAGCGGAACGCGGATGCGCTGGGTGGCTTCGCTGCTCCGAACGCGAAGTTGGTTGAACGTGTACTCCGCGCAGTATGGCGCCGTGACACGCAGGCGGTACACGCCTTCCGGCAGGACGAGCGGCTCCCTGAGCGGAAGTGCTCCCTCGCGCTGATCCACATCGCTGGAAAGCGGCATGAGCCGGTAGCGCGCGTCGCGCGTCACGGAAGTGACCTCCAGCCGGCCACAGCCCCGCGGGTTCATGTCGACGCGGACGGACCCGGTGTCCCCGAGAGTCCGGACGGCTCGCCGTCTGGCAGAGGGGCAGCCGCCGATCGCGTCCACGCTCGCCACCACCGTGTACTCTCCGGGCGGCAGCGAATCGCTGCTCCATGAGCCGGCGTCGACCGCAGCTCCGTTCACCGTCACGGCCGCATTGGGCGGCGTCCTCACGGAGAGCACTGCCGGCGGCGGAGCCATGGCCACCGAATCCCTGGCGTTCCGGCCCGCGCGACCACCGTCCAGCCCGGTGGCACCCCCGGCGAACACAGTGTCGGCGCTCGCCACGGCGTTTTCCCGCCCGACGATGGACACGAGTGCCGCGAGAACCAGCAATGCCGCTGCGCCTCCGATCCACCAGCGCGGGGCGATCTTCTTCAGCCGCCGGCGCCGCAGCGCGGCTCGCGGGCTGCTCAGGGTGCTGGCGGCGGGTCCGATCATCGTGCGCAATGCGGCCGTCTCGCCGCGCTCGTGCAGGATGTGAACGAAGTGCTCGCACACCGCGTCGCCGCTCGGGAATCGCTCGTCCGGATTCTTCGCCAGGCAGACGAGGATCGACTCCTCCACCTCGGGCGACAGGGCCGGGTTGAGCGACCGGGGGCTCGGTGGCTCGTCCTCCACGTGCTGGCGCGCTATCTCGTACCAGTCGTCGCCGGTGAAGGGGAGCACACCTGTCGCCGCCTTGAACAGCGTGACGCCCAGTGAGTAGATGTCCGCCCGTCCGTCGAGAGAGAGCCCGCGTGCCTGCTCCGGTGAGAAGTACTGCGGGGTCCCGACGACCATGTTCGTACCGGTCTGCTCCGCGTAGCCGGAAACGGCGCGCGCGATGCCGAAATCAGCGACGATCGCATTCCCGTGATCGTCGTAGAGGATGTTGTCGGTCTTGATGTCGCGGTGGATCACGCCCTCGCGGTGTGCGAAGCTCAGCGCACTGGCCACGTCGATCCCGGTGCGCAGCAGCATCGACTCGGGGAGGGTCGACATCACGTTGAGCCGCTCGGCGAGTCCCTGCGGCAGGTAATCCATCGCGAAGTAGACGGCATCTCCCTCGCGCCCGACCGCGTAGATCTTGATGATGTTGGGGTGCCGGAGCTTGGCGGCCGTGGATGCCTCCCGCCTGAAGCGCTCCTCGAACTTCTCGTCGCCTGCGTACTGCGGCTTGAGGATCTTGAGGGCTACCGGGATGTCCAGCTCCGGATCGTACGCCCTGTAGACCCAGGCGAAGCCGCCCGTGCCGACGATGGCGTCGATCCGGTACTTACCAAGCGATTGACCTAGGTAGCGCTCAGGCAAGGCGGAGAGCCTTTACAGAATGATGGCGGGCCAGTAAATTACTATGCTTCAACGGATTCGGCGTATCTACACACCGCTGCACGTGCGGAGAATATACATAATGGCTTTCGAAAAAGCAGCGACCGTGAGGAAGTACGGGCAGCATGCGACGGACACCGGGTCGGCGCGAGTGCAGGTCGCTGTGCTGACCGAGCGCATCAACTATCTCACATCGCATTTTCGTGCGCATGCCAAGGACCACCACAGCCGGCAGGGGCTGCTGAAGATGGTGGGGCGGCGGCGCCGGCTGCTCGACTACCTCAAGCGGACCGATGTGGACGGGTACCGCCGAATTATCGAG
The DNA here is from genome assembly GCA_050733695.1 of Gemmatimonadaceae bacterium. Classification (GTDB taxonomy): domain Bacteria; phylum Gemmatimonadota; class Gemmatimonadetes; order Gemmatimonadales; family Gemmatimonadaceae; genus JBOHTO01. Next base: position 18,505 of record JBOHTO010000121.1, read on the forward strand.
GAGCTAGGGCTTCGCCACTAGACAGTCTGTCGTTCGTTCTCGCGCGGGGCGCAACAAGGCGGCCCGCGCGTTTTGTATTCTCTGAAGCGGAATGGAATAATGCAAAGGGTTGAAACGACCTTCGCCGGACGCAAGCTGATCGTTGAGTCCGGACGTATGGCGAAGCAGGCAGCAGGATCAGCGCTCGTTCAGTTTGGCGACACCATGGTCCTCGCCACTACGACGGTGAGTGAAGCGCAGAGCCAGCTCAGCTTCTTCCCATTGACGGTCGAGTACAAGGAAAGGTCATACGCAGCCGGCAAGATTCCGGGCGGCTTCATCAAGCGGGAGGGCCGCCCTCACGACGCCGAGATCCTGGCCGGCCGGATCATCGATCGTTCGATCCGCCCTCTCTTCCCCGAGGGCTTCAAGAACGAGGTCCAGGTCTTCCTCTACGTCATTTCGGCGGACCAGGAAAACGACGCGGACGTCCTCGCCCTCGTCGCCGCCTCCTACGCGCTCAGTTCATCCCGGATACCCTTCGCCGGCCCCATCGCGGCTGTCCGCGTTGGCCGGATCGAGGGACGCTGGGTGCTCAACCCCACCTTCCAGCAGCTCGCTTACAGCGACATCGAGCTCGTTGTTGCGGGATCGTCCGATTCCATCATCATGGTGGAGGGCGGTTCCCTCGAAGTCAGCGAGGAGGATGTGCTCGAGGCGCTCACGATTGCCCACCGCGGCATCAAGGAGCTCGTCGGGATCCAGCAAGAGATGCTGAAGTCCGGCTCCCAGCCCAAGATGCAGTGGTCGCCCGCCGAGCGTCCCGCGGAGCTCGTGGCCCGCGTCAGCAAGCTGGCAGAGGGGAAGATCGTCGAAGCGATCAATCAGAAGGACAAGCACGGGCGCACCGACGCCGTCGCGGCCATCAAGAAGGAAGTCGTCGACGCCCTCGCGGGCGAGTTCCCGGACAACACGAGGGACATCAAGGATCTCGTGGGCGACGCGGAGTACGACGCGATGCGCGCGCAGGTCCTGTCCAGCAACCAGCGCATCGACGGCCGCGCCCTGCGCGACATCAGGCCGATCTCGATCGACAGCGGTGTGCTTCCCCGTGCCCACGGATCATCGCTGTTCACGCGTGGCCAGACGCAGGCGCTCGTGGCCGTCACGCTCGGTACCAAGGACGACGTGCAGCGCCTCGACTCCATCGATGATCTCGGCGAGACGACCAAGACGTTCATGCTGCATTACAACTTCCCGCCCTTCTCCACGGGCGAGGTCCGGCCCATGCGCGGTACCAGCCGCCGCGAGATCGGACACGGGAACCTCGCGGAGCGTGCGCTTCAGTCCATGCTCCCCGAGTTCGAATCCTTCCCCTACACGATCCGCATCGTGTCCGATGTGCTCGAGTCGAACGGATCGTCGTCGATGGCATCGATCTGTGGCGGATCGCTCGCGCTCTTCGACGCGGGTGTGCCCATGCGCGCAGCCGTTGCTGGCGTCGCGATGGGACTCATCAAGGAAGGAAGGAAATACGCGATCCTTTCCGATATCCTCGGCTCCGAGGATCACCTCGGTGACATGGACTTCAAGGTCGCGGGTACGGAGCAGGGGATCACGTCCATCCAGATGGACATCAAGGTCGAGGGCCTCGATCTCCAGATCATGAAGGAAGCCCTGGATCAGGCGCGTGAGGGTCGCCTCCACATACTCGGAGAGATGAAGAAGGCGCTCGCGGAGCCGCGGGCCGACCTTTCGGAGTACGCGCCGCGCATCGTCACCATGAGCATCAGCTCGGAGAAAATCGGTGACCTGATCGGGCCCAAGGGCAAGACCATTCGCGGCATCCAGGACGAAACGGGCGCGGAGATCTCCGTCGACGATTCGGGACTCGTGACAATTGCGGCTGTCGGTGGCGAGGCGATGGAACGGGCCAGACAGATGATCCGCGCCATTACGGCGGAGCCGGTTGTCGGCGAGATATACGAGGGCACGGTGAAGAGCACCACGGCCTTCGGCGCCTTCGTCGAGATCATGCCCGGCACCGAAGCGCTGCTCCACATTTCCGAGCTGCGGCACGCACGCACCGAGCGCACAGAGGACGTCGTCAAGCGTGGCGATCGCGTGAAGGTCAAGCTCGTCGATCGCGACGAGCGCGGCCGGCTGCGTCTGTCGATGAAGGCTCTCACACCTCGCCCCGATCGCCCCGAAGGCGGCGCGGGAGACAGCGCGCCAGTGCTCGCCGACGCACCGGAACAGAGCGACAGACCGCCCCGCAACGATGAAGGGGGTGGTGGGGGTGACGGGGGTGGAGACGGCGAAGCTCGCCGCCCGCGGCGCAGCGGCCGCGGTGGAGCACGCTCGGCGCGCGAGTAGTCGCCGGGTGCCGCCCAGGCCCGACGCGGGCTTCCGCCGCACGGAGCTGCCGAACGGATTGACCGTACTCTCGGAAACGATGCCGGGAGTGCGCTCCATCGCGTTCGGCTGCTGGGTGCGTGCCGCTTCCATCCACGAGCCGCGCGACAGAATGGGTGTCTCGCATCTGCTCGAGCACATGGTTTTCAAGGGCAGCTCACGGCGCAGCGCACGGGAGATCGCGCTCGCTCTCGAAACACTGGGCGGCTCGCTCGACGCGTACACCGCGCGCGAACACACGTCCTACCAGGCGCGCGTCCTCGACGAGCACCTCGAGATCGCAGCCGATATCGTTGCCGACCTCGTCTTCAGGCCACTGCTGCGCGACAGCGACCTCGATCTCGAGCGCAAGGTGGTGCTCGAGGAGATCAGCGTGGTCGACGATACGCCCGACGATCTGGTCTTCGAGCTGCACAACTCCGAACTCTGGGGCGAGCATCCATACGGCTACTCCATACTCGGAACGCGCGACACCGTAGGCACGCTGGGCGTCCCCGAGCTGCGGGAACTGCACGAGCGCGCCTACCATCCTCCCCAGCTTGTCGTCGCGGTCGCCGGCAACGTCCAGCATGAAGTGCTGCTCGATGTGCTCGGCAGGACGGGTTGGGGTGAAGCGGCCCCCGGCGAAGCGGACCGGCTCATCTCGGCTCCGCCCACCGCCGCCCCGCCGCACAGGCGGCACGTCGACCGGGATGGCGCACAGACGCACATAGTCTTCGGCTCGCCGGCGGTGCCGCACGGCGATCCGCGCCGCTACACGCTGGCGCTCGTGAGCATGATGCTTGGTGGCGGCATGAGCTCGCGGCTCTTCCAGCGTGTGCGCGAGGAACTCGGACTCGCCTACTCCGTGCACACCTTCCAGTCCTTTCATGTCGACGCCGGCGTGCACGGCGTGTACGTCGGAACCGGCCCGGAGACCGCGGCGCGCGCGACGGCGGCGATTGAGGAGGAGCTCGACCGGATCGCGACGGATGGACTGCCCGCGGATGAACTGGCCGCTGGCAAGTCGCAGCTCAAGGGGCAGGTCGTGCTCTCGATGGAGAGCGTGTCCTCCCGAATGTACCGCGCCGCATCGAACGAGTTGTACGGCGATCGTTGCCGCACGCTCGATGAAGTCCTCGCCCGCATAGATGCGATCGAGCCGGCGGAGGTATCCGGGGTCTGCGCGGAGTTCTTCGCGCCCCGGGCGCAGACCGTGCTCAGTCTCGGCCCTCCCCCGTCAGCGATGTGAGTTCCGCTCTGGCAACGCCAGTAGCTACTATTTCCCCTCCCCCACCCACCCCCCCCCGGCCCCCGCCCTCCCACCCCCCGCCCCCCCCCCCCCACAGTCAGCGTTCGACTACCAAAGACCATCCCATGAAAATCGGCATTCCCAGGGAGATCAAGACCAACGAGAACCGCGTCGCTCTCGTGCCTGCTGGTGCAGAGACGCTCGCAGCGGCCGGGCATACCGTTGCCATCGAGAAGGGCGCTGGGGAAGGCAGTGGCTTCCCGGACGAGCTGTACGCGAATGTCGGGGCGACGATCGCGCCCGACGCGACCGCGGTGTGGAAGAACGCCGACATGATCATGAAGGTGAAGGAGCCGATCGAGCGCGAGTGGCCGCACATGCAGCGAGGGCAGACGATCTTCACGTACTTCCATTTCGCGGCCGACGAGAAGCTCACGAACGCCCACCGCGACAGTGGCGCGGTGTGCATCGCGTACGAGACCGTCGAGCTGCCGTCGCGCGAGCTACCACTGCTCACGCCCATGTCGGAGGTGGCGGGACGCATGGCCGTACAGGAGGGTGCCAAGTATCTGGAGAAGCTCTACGGAGGACGAGGCGTTCTGCTCGGCGGCGTGCCCGGCGTCCTGCCGGCAAAGGTCGTCGTGCTGGGCGGAGGAATCGTGGGCATCAACTCCGCGAAAATGGCCGCCGGAATGGGAGCACACGTCGTCGTTCTCGATCTTTCGCTCGAGCGGCTGCGCTATCTTTCGGATGTCATGCCGGCCAACGTGCAGTTGCTGCACTCCAACCGCCACGTGATCCTCGAGCAGATCTCCGACGCCGATCTCGTGGTCGGCGCCGTATTGATTCCAGGTGCCAAGGCGCCCAAGCTCATCCGCCGACAGGATCTTGCGATGATGCGTGCCGGTTCGGTGATCGTGGACGTCGCCGTGGATCAGGGTGGCTGTGTGGAGACGATCAAGCCAACAACACACGAGAACCCGACGTACGTTGTCGACGGCGTGATCCACTACGCGGTTGCGAACATGCCCGGCGCGGTGCCGCGCACATCCACGCTCGCGCTCACCAATGCGACGCTCCCGTACGCCGTACAACTCGCGAACAAGGGATGGAAGAAGGCCCTCCGCGACAATGCCGCCCTGCTCAGGGGACTCAACATTGTCGATGGCCACGTCACCTACCGGGCCGTTGCCGATGCATTCGGTCACGACTACGAGGAGCCCGACGCCTTCGTCGGCTGAGCGGGCCGCTGTGCCGGGCTCCGCGCGATGGCGACCCGCCGTGCCGCCGATCCTGTGCTATCACAAGGTTGAGCGCAGGCAGGAGCTGGGAGTCACTCGAATCTCACCACCTCGCTTCGCCCGCCAGATATGCCGTCTCGCCCGTGCCGGATGGCGCACGCTCTCCCTCACGGAGATGATCGCAGTAGTGCGCGGTGTGCGCCCGCTCGGCCACCGCGAACTGGCGATAACGTTCGATGATGCGTATCGCGGCCTGCGCGATCATGCTTTTCCCGTGCTGGCCGATCACGGCATGACGGCGACGTGCTTCGTGATCACAGGTTACGCGGGCGCGCTGAACCGCTGGGACGTGGCCTACGGTGGGCGGCGCTTTGCGCACCTGGCGTGGCGGGACATGCGCCGCTGGCAGAACCGCGGTATCGACTTCGCGTCGCACACGGTGAGTCATCCGCGCCTCACATGGC